>CAZBEI010000109.1:0-20860 GCA_964490895.1 uncultured Bdellovibrio sp.
AGGGATTGAAGCGAAGCAAGCGTGGGTGCAATAGCACCCTTTGTGAGCTGGACCCCGGCTTACCCGGGGTGGAGGCGAACAAAAGCTTGGTGAGGTGAGGCTACGCAACGAAGGAGCGTGACGCGACTGAGTGTAGTAGCCAATCCCTATCACCCCAATTTTTGACCCGGAGGGGAGAAACTTTAAAGAAACACACGGTAATCAATGTTGAGGATTTTTGAAAGACGTTTAGCCATTTTTTTTCCAATGGTACGACGTCCATTCTCCATGTTTGAAATATCCGCTTGGGTAATTTTCAAACGCTTGGCCAGTTCAACCTGGCTTAAATTTTCTTTCAGTCTTGCTCCTTGGAGCATTGCGCCTGCTTCTGTATATTTTTCTGTCAGGTCTTTAAAAGACTTTCTCCATGGGGTTGATTGTTCTTTATCTGGCGCTATTTCAAGATCACTTAAAAGTTCGACAACACCTCTAGCTTTGTTTTTTGGCACAAGAAAGAGCCTCGGCCTAATATTGCCTACACTAATTGTAACATCCTCAATAGGGTGCTTTTTCGCGGGTACCGACATAATAAACCTCCACTAACTTAATTTCAGTTCCTAAAACTTCCCAACAAGCCACATAACTCGGCCTTCCGTCTTTAATGTGGCAGTGGTGCCTTGGACTACCTAGTTTTGAATAATTAGGCCAATTTCCACGCACTGGACCTGCCACTTCAATTTCTTTCATTAAAACCATCACTTTCAATTGAACAGTTTCTGGAAGTTTTTTCTTTTGTTTTCCAGCTTTTTTAGTCAGAGTGACTGTCCAAGTCATGATTTATTATATGGCATTTTTTGCAATATAGCAAATTTTTATTTTTGCTTGGTAATGAAACTTTCTAAGAGGGTATAAAAGTCATGGCTTTTTTCGATCATGGGCCAGTGCCCAGAACCTTCAAAGCAGTGATTAGGCAGTCCATTGTTTTTTAAAAAGTTTCGTGTTGGATCTGAGCTACTTTGGTCACCCCAGAGGTAGATTTTCTTGTTTAGAAGTTTGGCAAACTCACTGCCTGATTTTGTCTCTCCAGTAGCAGCCGCACCAGATTTTCCCCATGCCAAGAGCGCCTCAGGTTGTGCAAATCTGACACTTGCATAGTAGCGATGCAGAGACTCTGAAGAGCCAAGCATAGAAAACACCTTTGATATAAAAAAACAGCTAAACTCCTTTGCGGATGTGAAGTCCCTGGCTGTTCCACTGAAAAACGCATCTGCTTCAGTGAGATTGCCCTCAATGTTGGCATAAGAAATAATCTGCTCTCCAAAACTCTGACACAGCCAAGTTCCAATAATTCCACCCAGGGAGTGGGCTACAATAACAATAGGCCTTTCCGATGTAAGCTTTCTAATAAGATCTCTTAGCAATTTGCATGATTCACGAATATCAGAGTTGTGACCAAGAAAAGGAGTAACACCAAAACCCGGTAGATCAGGAACATAAAAGTTGTAGATTTTCGCTAGCGGAGAAGAAAATGCTTCAATAAAACTCATGCCAGATTCACCAAACCCATGAATGAACCATATATCCGCACGAGCATCTAAAACGATGTTTGTTCTAATAAAAATATTGTTTTCTATCCTTAGTTTCATTCCCATGATTAAAAAAATATATCATACCCATTTGATATTTTGTATGATCACGTTTGGAAAGGGCACCCAGACCCTATGTTACAGAGCGTTGATATTTTTAAGCCATGCAAGGATAAAAACCATTTCATTGAACAAATCCAAAAAAGCTCTTTGATTGATGTGTATATTGCTGCGCTTGAGTGCCAAGTCAAATTTTGTGCAAGAGCAACTCGAGAATCGCTTCCTCACTTCCAACTCTGGAAAAATGCAACTTCAGTATTAGATGCTGGCTGTGGGCCAGCTGCCTTTGCAAATGAAGTTAAAGACCTTTTAAGTAATAAACAATATTTGGGGATTGATGTTGAACAAAGCTTCATTCATGCTGCAAAAAAAGAAGAACTTGATCCATTAAAATTTAAATTTGAGAACCAGGATATTTAACATTTTTTAGGAGACAAGCATGACGTAATACTGTTGTGAGCAGTTTTGCAGCATCTTCCAGACACGGAAGAAACACAGACTGTTTAACAGAAGCAAAGTCCTGGGCGAGGAGCAAAGGATGGGAAGTGGTTTTTGAACAAAGTTTCGATGCTGGGGCAGAAACAGCCGAAGAAAGACAGATTTTTTCTATTACGCTTGTTTTGTTACAGAAATGCTTCATCGCAAATATAAAATACCCACTGATCTTTATAAAATGATAACCGAGCTAGAAAACTGGAGAATAAATAAAAATGCATACGCTACAAATAAGGGGGGCCAATGGCTATGCATCGAAAAACCTAACTGAATTTATTTAAACTGAAGTGCGTCCCTCAAGTTTATAATAACCACAAATAATTTAAAAATCTGGATTAAGACGGTAGTGAAAATTATATAACTTAGACATAAACATAAAAACCTCCAAAATCTACAAAACCCCTGTTTTAGCTTGCAAGCCTTGAAGGGTCAGTTTTAGACTTTATCTTTTTATCCAAGTGCTTTCGCACCATGGTGCCGCATACTTGCGGACCACGACCATTGGTTCGAGTACTATCGTGTGACCCCAAAATTAGCGCAGGCGGCAAAGCCGCCGAGCATAAAAGGGATCTCAATCAAAAGCAGAAAAAGCCAATTAGCCTGGCGAAGTGATATGCATTAAGTTTTGTTTCTCAATCTGTTCGGTTCCAAGCAAACCACCCCAAACAACTCCATAGAACCCTGGAAAAGGAGATTTTTCTTCACCACTATTTGGAAAGCGCTCGAGAGATTTAGAAGACTGTGTGTTACATTGCCTCATAAAAATCAAAGAGTTTAAAAAAAAATAATAGCTTACGTTTAAACGTAAGCTATGCTATACTTTAGACGAGGTGCTACGAGAATACATGCTCATCCTGGAACTTGTAAAAAAGCTCAATGGCGGCATATTTGAACATGACAAAATCACTCAGAATGGTTGGGAAATTTACACAAACGATCCTTGGTATCTAGATTGGAAACCCTACAAGATCATTTGGTGCCTGCATTCTGAAGAATCTTATTTAGGCGTTATAAATGTTTTTAGGAGGTCAGATGGAAAAATTTCTAAGTGAAAGAGAACTCAAGGTTATTCGAAGACAGATGGCGAAAGTACGGGGCTCACGAGGGTTGCCTCCTGATGCCACCCCACTGGATCGAGGAAAATATGACGTATGCAAACAAATTCTTATTTTTATGAAGAAAAAAAGAATGAGTCAGCGAGAATTGGCCAAGGCACTTGATACGTCAGAAACAAGGGTGAGCGAGATTGTTCATTACCGAATTGAGAAGTTTACGATGGATCGGCTCATAGGGTACCTACAGATGGTGAAGCCCATGGTAACGCTCCGAGTGGCTTGAGCGGGTATTCCATAAAATAACTGTGAGCCTAGGGTCTGTTGATAAAGGTATGAAGAAAAAGCAGAATACGAAAAAAGTCCAAGCTGAAAAGGTGGACAGAAAGTTTGTTCTCCCTTTAAAAGTTGGGAGCATTTTCTGATAGGCCTGGATTTGTCTGAATCACTTTGCAACCATGCTTGATTTTATACTTCAGATCGCAGTCTCCCACAAAATAAGAGTCGCAGCCCTTGGTGGTTTTATATTTGTCAAAAACCCAAGATGTGACCTGTTCATCTTTTCCTTTGCTAGTAGTTTCCATGAAAGACCCAGAAATGCAAATCTGACTTGTACTTTTAGTCAGTAATAAAAATCTTTTTCTGAATTCCTTGCAAGAGGAAATATCCCAAGGCCTCCGTGCAACATATTCGTTGCCGCTGTTTTGGCTATTGACCTGTATAACAATCAGCCCCTGCATTCCCTCATGGGGGTCAGGTATCCCACCACTGTCGCATTCAAACGAGACGTCTTTAGTTGCGTAACATTGCCAGTATGGAAATGCTATGGACTTCAAGGAAAACGGCTCCGGTATGGCGGTACATGTGTTTGCAGCAAGATCCTGTTCATTTAGAATTCCGAAATCGTCTCCAATGAGACTATACGGAAATTTTAGTTTAGCAGAAAGCAGGTGGTGTGTAGGCTTGTTTGCTAAAATTTCTGCAGTTTGGACAATCATACAAAAAAAACCAGCGAGGGCTAACTTTTTCCACATTTTTTAAAATCCCCATATATTTCTCGAAAACGTCGCATGATTTTTTCTGCCTGTTTTTTGGAAACAATTGAGCAACCTTTGTAATTGTAGATTGCCTCATCCCAAGTTGCTTGACGTCCAAGTTTACTTGAGGCAAGTTTTCTCTTGTGGAATAGCCACCGTGTACCCGCGCAGATATTCACACTCGGATTATTGAGCTCCTCTCGTGTGGCTGTGACATAACTAAGAATTTTACGTGTATCGTTTGTGATTTGCATAAGCCCTCGGGCACTATTGGGCTTTTTTTTATTAGAAAGCATGTTAGGATTAAATCCTGACTCCGTAGCAATGAGTGCCTTTACAAGGTTGGAGTCCAAAGGCTCCATGGGTTGAAAAATCTCGTTCCAGTACTGAACCCAACCTGCAATCAAATCATCATACTTGCTGCCATTTGAAAATTTTAGAGGAAGAGGGCATGGACGTTTTTTGAGATTCAAGAAGTGCTGGTTTGATATTTCTTCGATTTCAAAAGGATAGAGCTGATCAAGACCTGAAGGATTGTGCGCACAATGGACATGTCGAGTCGTAATAGACCCTATCGGATTTTTTTTGCTCGGAGGAACATGCAGCGGATGCGTTCTCACTAAGTGTTCTCCATAGGGACACTCACGCCAAGGATGGGGTTTGTCTAGCACCTTCTTTTTTTTTGCCATAAAGTGTGTTTTTATTGCAATATTTAGTTACCCCAGCATTGCCAATTTGTCTCCACTTTCCCATTCCCTCTAAAACAATAATTAACAAGTTCATGGACCATTATAGCCGATCATGAGAGTGAAGTTGTGGGATATTTTTTGCGACACATAAGCACTTGAGTATTTGAGAGGGAATCTATGTACCTCTAAAATACTCTATCTTTTTAGCAACTCGACTAGCGAAGTACATGGTGAGTTTAACCATTGGCTTTTTCCAAGTCCCAGAGGCTAGCACGATTGGATAACCCATTTTGCTATTTTTTGCTCATGTGGGTGTGGAGCTAGTTTTCCATTTTGTAGTTTTCTGGATTATCTAATGAAGTGGTTTTCTTGCGGGTGGTGATGCCCGAGTGAGCTAAAGCAGCAGAAATAACAGACCTAATCACGCCAACCACTCCAAAGCCTGGGAGTGACCTGCGACTGCCTGGCTCTTGGGATCGTATTAAGCTTGCCAAACTATGCCATCCTTTTTTTAAATTTTAAAACAGCCTGTGCTAAAAAGAGTTTTATAAGAGATTGATAGGGAACATCTCTTTTAGACCCAAGAGCCTTAATCTCATTAAGTAGTTCAGATGGAAGACGGATAGAAACGACCTGGGTTGGAGGGGTAGATGGTAATTTTAAACCCAAGTCTTCGAACCTTAATGAATCTTTAGTGTTAATCCATAAAGCAGTGTCAAAATGATCATAATCCTTAATTTCTTCTAAGTTTTTTTTAATTTTCATAAATCTCTCTCTCTTTTTTTGAAGCAGCACGAGCTGTGATCACTCTTATTTTATTATTTCTTAGAGTAAATCCAAGCATTAACACTCTGTTTTCTAAACTCATCCCAAACAAAATATATCTTTTCTCATTTGCAGTGGAATGTTTTATGTCTGCAAATAATTTATAATTTTGATCAAAAAACACACTCTCTGCTTCTACCGTAGAAACGCCGTGTTTTTTTTCATTTTTTTGGAGATTCCACTGGTCCCATTCAAATTTTATTTCTTGCAGCATCTCTAACGACTAGAATAGCATGGCTTTAATGTAGTGTCAAACACTACGATTTCTGGTCTGCAATTCAGACACTAAAAAAAGGGGCGCAGTGGGGCCCGGGTGCTGCAACAAAAAACCCAGCGAATGACCTGACTTCTCCCCGGGGCGGGACAAGACTCTGTAAGACCAGATTAAGGGATTAGTGGGATTTTCGCCGTCGCTGAGCCTCCTCGAGTTCCTGCATGACGCGTTTCAGCTTTTTTTTAGGTTCACCGTCCAAATCCACGATGATCCCGGTGTACTGATTAATGTCAGTAATGGCGAATGCATCGTCTGCATAAATCAAGACAGACCGTCTCCTAGAACAAAATGAACAAAGCTTCTCTAGAAATTCATATGAATTCCAAATTCAAAAAATGGACTTTTTTCAAAGAACGGTCGGTTTATGATGTCCTGGTAGCTGGGTCCTGCGATTGCCGCTGTCCGCAGATTCGATATACCTAGATTCTGCTGAAAAAGCCTATTTTTTTGTAATTTTGTCGTTGTAAGTGTTTGAAATTATTAAACGCAATTTTTCAAAAAATGGCTTTTTCAGCAGAATCTAAATAAGGGGTTGACAGGCCGGAACGTCAGGCTCTTTTGAGTCTGTTTTTGAACAGGATGTTCAAAAAAGTGAGGCCCCCCCTCCGGAGCCTGGGGGGAGAACCCAAAAAAAGAGAGTTGAGCTAGCCTTAATAATTAGTTAAGCTCTTAGCATCATGGTTCCCTATCAAACCCTTTTCGTGCAACTACAACAAAAACACATTCAGTACTTGGTCGCTGGCGGATTTGCTGTAAATTTTCATCAAATTCAGAGAGCTACTGTGGATTTGGACTTAATTGTACACCTTGAGCGATCCAATGTGCTTGAATTTGTCCATCTCATGGACAAATTAGGGTATGTGCCAAGGATACCTGTAAAATCAGAAGAGCTAGCAGACCCCAACAAACGTGCTGAGTGGATTGTTGATAAAGGCTTGATGGTTTTTAGCTTTATCCATTCTCTGAGTCATTATGAAACGGTAGATGTCTTTATCCAGGAACCCAAACCCTTTGCCGAACTTTATCAGCGAAGATTAGAGGTCAAGGCTTTTGGAGCCATCATCGATGTTATTGGCAAAGACGATCTTATCGAGATGAAGCGCCTAGCAGGGCGTGATAAGGATCTGTTTGATATCCAGCAACTGGAGAAAAAAAAATGACTTCACCCCCTTCTGCAGATTGGGGAGAAGCCTCTAGTCAGGTTTTCCTCAGCCCAGAGCAAATGATAGAATGGCTAGAAGGCTACCGCGAACTCATGATTGAAGTTTGGAAAAATAATCCCGAGCTGCGTAAGCAATGGGAGGAGAATTATCGCTAAAGCCTCACGCCGGTTCTCTCTTAAAACAAAAGCAACCTGGAGTATGACGACCTAATGGTAGCAACAGGTTACGTTATACCCAAGTTTTGAACCCACCTTCGAATCCCCTCAAGTGCTTCAGTCTCTTCTTGCCAATAAGTGACACCATCAAAACCAGAAAACATGTTTTTGAAGGCTGGATCAGACCACCGCTCAGCAATCCATGCTGAATATCTGATCAATCTCAAAGCTCGCAAAGGTTCGATGAGTTGTAAAGTTTTGTGATCAAAACTCCTCATGGTTTCGTAACCTTCTAATAATAAATTTCTCATTCGTATAGACTCCTCATCCCTTCCTGGAAGGAGTAACCAAAGATCCTGAACGGGTGGACCTAAAACAAAATCATCAAAGTCTAAAAAACAGGGACCCTCTGCATTCCAAATGAGATTACCTAAGTGACAATCTCCATGGACTGCTTGAAAGAGGACACCGTCTAAACGAGTGCGCGCAAGCTCTATCAATTCTTGAGCGACACTCAAGTATCTACTGTGGTAATTGAGATCAATCCAGTTTCCATTTTTTAGCGTTGTAAGTGGAGCAACTCCAAAAGTTTCAGCATCTAACTGCATTCGATGCCCAACCTTATAACGAGCACCCACTGTGTGGATTCGTCCTATGAAGCGCCCCACTAATCTGAGTTGATCATCAGAAAGTTCATCTACAAGACGACCTCTTATTTTAGGAAAAAGTGCAAAATAAAGTCCCAAAGGTGAGAGGCCGAGTGTGTCTCCATTTTTTAGAGCAAGAGGAGCGGCAACAGGAATCTCTGAAGCATAGAGTTCTTTTACAAACTCATGCTCCTCAAGAATCTGTTCGGCAGTCCATCTCCCAGGTCGGTAAAACTTAACAATGACTGGAGCTTGATCCTCAAGTTCGATGTCGTAAACCCTGTTTTCTAAGCTATTGAGGGCTAAAGTGCGCCCCGTAGCACGAACTCCTCCTAATGCAGCCTCCACCGTGTCCAGGATCAGATCCGGGGTCAGTTCGAAGAAATTTTTCTGCGCAGACAGATTCATAACAATGAATTATCTCAACTAGAGATTTGAGGATAGGGAAAAATCAAGATTCCCTGTTCTTTTGCTTTTTAATTAAACAATCTAAGAGTGAAATAAAAAAGCCCTCGTTCACTTTTTCAAGTTAACGAGGGCTTCCCATCCACCTCTATCAAAACGAATTGACCAGCAGGATTCCCCGATTTTTGTTTCCCATTTCTACGTCCCTTTCATGCTTTTGGGTATACTCTCACGACATTCGTGATGACAACGCACTCCGCTGACAGAAAATGAGTTTTCTGTCAGCCTTGTCACAATCCATAAAAATCCAAGTTTACAAAAGAGATACTGGGCACTTCACCTACGAAGATCCTATTAATCATCTGCACTCATGAGGTAACTCAATCCGAAAAATTGAACCTTTGCCTAGGGTCGATTGCACTCGAATCTTGCCGCCATGGATCTCAACAGCCCACTTTGAAATTGCCAGTCCAAGTCCAGCTCCTCCGTGGTTTCGATTCCTTGAATCATCGATTCTAAAAAATCGATCAAATATTTTTTTTTGATGAACCTCGTCAATTCCAGGCCCCTGGTCCTTGACTTCAATCACTGCTTTGTCATTATTGTCTGTCACCTCGACCAAAACTAGACCCTTGTTAGGGGTGTAGCGAATGGCATTGTCAACAAGGTTTACAATGGCTTGCGAAAAGAGAGTCGGATCAATGTCTCTTGTGATTGAAGTTGGGGCAATCAATTCTAGTTTTTGTTCCTTTTCTTCGGCTAAGACCCCTAGATTTTCAACTATGGTTTCACAGAGCTTTTTGAGATCTGTTTTTTTATAGTGGATTTTGATTTGTCCAGAATCGGCTCGTGATAAAACGAGAAGGTTTTCGCAAAGCCCTCTGAGACGATCTGTTTCTTCTAAAATACTAGAAAGCGCTTCTTTGAGGGAGTTCTCCTCTTTAGAGTTCAGAGCCACTTCTCCGAGAGTTCGAATCACTGTCAAAGGCGTTCTCAACTCGTGGGATGCGTCCGCAGAAAATCTCTTCATTTGTTCAAAGGATTTCTCCAGACGTTCGAAAGTTTTATTAAATGCCGATGCCAATTTTCCAAGTTCGTCTTTAGGGTTTATGACTGGCAGTCTATCTGATAACTTTTCGGCAGTTATTTTCTCTGCATTTTTAGTCATTTGAGACACAGGATGAAGTGCTCGCCTTGCCAGCCAGTATCCCCCCAGTGCTGCAATTCCAATAGCGAGTGGGATCATCCAAAGAAGAGCTAAAAATAAGTCTGCCAGAACGCGTTCGATGCGCTCAGCCGAGCGAGCAGAGATAATCACATAATTTTTCCCTAAAAGTTCCTTTGATTTACAGGAGATTCGAAGCGAAATTCCATCTACAGTTTTCCATGTCAATGATTCGTGTCTTTTAATTTTACACAAATCACTTTTAAAATCCTCTATTGGTTTTCGGTTTAGACGGCTAGAATAAACAAGAAGTCTGTTTTCATAAACCTCCATACCGAAGCGGTCTTTAGCGCGAAGTCCTTGTTCTTCTTTTTTAATCCCTGTGAGAACATTTTTTGAATTTGTAATCTGCTCTTCTGTTTGCTCAATGTCAGCCCTCAACTCGCGATCGATTTCAGAAAAGAGCTGCTTTCGGAGGAGCAAATCAACACCCGTAGAAAATCCTAAAAGTAAAAATCCAAGGACGAGAGTGTACCAGAGAGTAAGTCTGGAACGAATATTCATTCGGGCTCCCCGCTCATTCTAAAACCAACACCACGTACGGTTTGGATTAATTTTACTTCAAAACTACTGTGATCCACTTTTTTTCTAAGCCTTGTGATGTGCACATCAATCACATTATCCAGTGGAGTTGCTCTTTGACTTTCCTTCCAGACATCTCGTGCAAGCATCTCACGCGAAACAAGTCGGCCCTTGTTTTTCATTAAATACTCCAATAGTTCAAACTCTCTGACAGTCAGATCAATGGCTTGGTGAGATCGTTTAACTTTTCTCTTGAGAAGGTCGAGTTCAAGATCTTGTACGACAAGTTTGCTTGTCAGGTCTATTTTATTTCTCCTTAAGAGAGCTCTGATTCGAGCAGAGAGTTCTGGAAAAGCAAAGGGCTTTACTAAGTAATCGTCTGCTCCAGCGTCAAGTCCAATGATACGGTCTTCGAGGGTGTCTTTAGCTGTGATGATGAGAACAGGAACTCCAGTTCCAAGTTTTCGCAAAGCCTGCAAAATCTCCATTCCACTGCGTACAGGAAGCATTAAGTCTAGTAAAACTAAGTCAAAAGAAGCAGTCTGAGCCAAAAAGAACCCATCCTCACCACTACCGCAAACTTGGACTTCGTAGCCTTCTTGAGTCAGTCCACGCCGTAGTGCTTCTGCGACTTTTTGTTCATCTTCGATAATGAGTATACGGCCGGATGCTTGATTGGGCATTGGGAGTTATTTAGCCTTTCTGAGCTAAGAAATACAACAAAAGATAATACCTGGCTCCTGAATTAAAATTAAGTCAATTGTCAGTTTTAAATCTGGCTTTTTTTGAGATAGGCTCTGGGTATGACAAAAAATATTGTAATGATGCTTTTAGGTGCCTCGCTGACTCTGGCGGCAAAGAGTGCAAAAAAAGAAATAAGTGCTTATTCTTTTGATAAGGACCAAGCAGGATCTCTGCCTAAGGGCTGGATTTCTGGTGTCACAGGCAAGGGCAACCCTAAGTGGGAAGTAGTGGAAGACAAGTCTGCTTTTTCAAAGCCACAAGTACTTCTACAATCTGGTGTGGGAGATTTCCCCTGGGCTGTTGTTGAAAAATTAAGTGTTGAAAATGGAGCGATCGAAGTTCGCTTTAAGCCCATTTCTGGCGAAGACGATCAAGCAGGAGGAGTGCTGTGGCGTTGGAAAGACGGGAACAACTATTATGTGGCAAGAGGGAATGCTCTAGAAAATAACGTTTCGCTTTATTACACTGAAGATGGAAAAAGAAAAACTCTAAAATACGTGGACGCACCAGTAAAAAAAAATGATTGGAATATTCTCCGAGTAGAATTTTCTGGAACTCAAATTAAAGTTTACTTAAATGGAAAAGCTTATATCGAAACCGAAGACAGCCACATCAAAGGGCCGGGCTCTGTTGGGGTTTGGACAAAAGCGGATTCAAAAACTGCATTTGATGATTTCAAGTATGAGAGCACAAAATGAAATCCAGTGTTTTATTGACTGCGCTCTATTTTTTTAGTTTTGTAAGTGCGAGTGATCAGAGTGAAGTTGTTGTTTACACATCGATAGATGACGCATTTGCCAGACCTATTGCCGACCTTTTTTCAAAAAAGACAGGGATCAAAGTCAAACTTGTAACCGATACAGAAGAAACAAAGAGCACGGGAGTTGTCAATCGTCTCATAGCCGAGAAATCAAAACCTCAAGCAGATGTCTTTTGGAGTGGAGACCCTATGAGGGCTGCTCTTTTGAAGTCAAAAGGTGTTTCGTGTCCTTACCATTCTATTGTGGCAAAAGATCTTCCCCCTCTCTACTCTGATCCCGAAGGTCATTGGACTGGTTTCTCCAGTCGAGCACGCGTTTTACTGGTTAACAAAGAAAAACTCATAAAATATCCACACTCTGTCAAAGACTTAGCCAATCCAAAATACAAAGGCCAAACTTGTATTGCAAACCCTCTTTTTGGAACCACAGCGATGCATGCGTCTTCACTTTTTGAAACAATGGGAGAGTCAAAGGCTAAAAAATTCTTTGAACGTCTACTTAAAAACAAAGTTCAACTTCTTTCTTCAAATGGAGAAGTGAGAAGGAGAGTGTCTGATGGTAGGTGTCTGTTTGGAGTGACTGATACAGATGATGCGCTCGAAGCCGTGCGTAGTGGAAAACAGGTCGCTATTATTTTTCCTGACTCAAATGGAAGCGGCACTCTTATTATTCCCAATACCATAAGTTTGATCCAAGGTGCTCGGCATTTGAATGCGGCAAAAAAGTTTATAGATTATCTCCTTTCACCAGAAACTGAAAAAGCTTTAGCAGAGGGTGATGCAGGCCAAATCCCTGTTCGCAATAAAATACATGGCCCTAAAGAATTTCCCTCACTCAAAGAGATTAAACCCATGAAAGTCAATGTTGCTCTATTAGACGATTTGTCTCGAAATTATCTGCAAGCCTGGGTTGACAGAGTGAAGGCGCAGAAATAAAAAAATGAGGGATGCGCTTACGCCTGGATTTTTGAACAGCATGCAATGGAGCTTAAAGCTATCGGTCATAAGTGGTGCTCTTGCGTTAGTTTTGGGGCTTGTATTGGGCACTCTCTTCTCTCTTTATACATTTAGAGGAAAATATTTTCTGACAGCACTGTTTTTTATGCCACTTCTCGTTCCCTCTTATTTATTGAGCTTAGGATTATTGCCAGTTCTTGGAACTTTCGACATTTTGGGATCGATCTTAACATCCGTCATTGCCAGTGTGCCCATTGTATTCGGAGTGATACTCATTGAGTTTCGTCTCTTTTCTAAAAGTTCTCTAGAAAGCCTATTTGTCACTCGTACAAAACTAGAAACATTTAAAACAGTTGTTTTTTTGCTTTTTCCTACTGCGCTTTCTTCTGCTGTTTTAAGCCAGATGATGCAGATCGCTGATCCTGGTACGTCTACAGTGTTTAATCAACCAGGTATTGGAACAGAACTTCTGACGAGTTTTTCAGCGCTTTATGATTATAGGCTAACTTTAGTCCAAGTTTTTTTTTGCTCAGTAGTCGTGGGTATGATTGCTTTTCCTTTTGCATATTTCCTCAACAAACGAATGGGGCCTGCCGAGTTTTCAAAGGCTACACCTTATCAAGTGCAAGAAAAGGCACCTTGTTTTGTTTTATTGATTTTTATAGGTTGGATTTTATTTTCTTGGGGACTCCCTGTTTTTACTCTTTCACAAAAGGTGTTCGGGAGTGAAAGTGTTCCCTCATGGATTCGAGCTTTGGCTGATCTCAAGAGGGTAGCTTTTAATACTATTCTTTATTCTGGCGTGGCTTCGCTTACTGCAGTTTTGCTGGGAGGTTTTTTAGTTTTTGCAATGGGCAAGTCACTCCCGCGTTTGTTTCTTGGGTTACTTCCCTTGTGGCTCAGCCTCCCATCTTTTGGATTTGCATTTTTAGCTTTAGCATCTGTGAATCTTATGCCCCCTGAGTATGATTTTCTTTTTAGAAGCCGTATTTTTGTAGGGATTGTTTCTGGGATTAAATATTTTCCGTTAGCGGGGTTCTTATTCCTTATAGCGAAGCTAGCAGTGCCCATGTCTTGGCATGACACTCTAAAACTCTATAAAATTCCTACTAAAATGGCTCTAAAAAAAATTTGGATCACTTGGTATAGCCCTTATGCTTTGATGTCTTTTTTGGTCGTAGGGCTTTTATCGTTTGCAGATGTGTCTATCCCACTTATTTTACGGCCACCGGGTGAGGATTCTTTGCCTACAACACTTTTGACTGTGATTGCAAATGCTCCAGAAAAATATGTGAGCTGCCTTGCTCTCATCTCCTTTGGTGTAGCAACGGCTGTAATTTGTTTGATGAGCTTACTGGGGCATCTCCTGTGTCAGAGAAGGGTTTGATATGCTTGAATTGCGAGAAATAGGTTTTTCGTATGGGAATTTAGACAAAGACCGAGCTATTTTTAAAAATATAAACTGGGTATTTGAGAAAAATTTAAACACTGCCATTATAGGTCCATCAGGAGCAGGAAAATCAACACTTTTACGCTTGATCTCTGGTTTAGAATCTCCAACCCATGGAGATATTATTCTAAACGGTCAAATCGTCTCACGATCTCAGTCTATTGTTGTACCTGCGCACAAGCGAAAAGTTTCTATGCTCTTTCAGGACTTAGGCCTTTGGCCATGGCTCAATGTGGAGCAGACAGTAGCTTTAGGCAAAGTGAGGAGTACACCCGCTCAGATTTTAGAAGCACTTCGGATCTGTCGTGCTCGGCATTTAGTCAAAAGGCAAGTCAGTAAACTCTCGGGAGGAGAAAAACAGCGAGTTGCGTTGGCGCGAGCCCTCATCCATCAACCCAAACTGCTATTGCTAGACGAGCCTTTTGCGGGTTTGGATCTTGAGATTCGAATTGCAATCATAAAAGAGTTAAAAGAGCTTACGCGTGATCTTGGCATTACGTTAATCCTAGTCGCACACGATCCTTGGGAGGCGAGGCTCATGACTGAGTCTGTTCTTGTGCTGGAAGATTGTCAGATTAAAGATTCAGGCTCATGGGGTCAGGTGCTTGAACAGCCCCGATCTCGTTTTTTGGGCCTTGTTAAAAATAATTTTATATTATAAATATTTAATTAATTTCTACAACATGAACACTGTCTTAATTTTTATTAAGATATCGATCACATTTTCTTAATTAAATTTAAGACAAGCTTAAGTGGGAATTCTGCCCGCTCACAAATATATTTTGCATTGAGCGGGGGGATTTATGAAAACCAGGATAAAACAAGATTTATTTGCGCACTCTATAATGCTAGGGCTTAGCTTAGTTTTGACTTTGTCTTTTTTCTTAGAAAAAGGATGGACTCAGAATTCTGCAATCTGTGCAATGGGGGTTTGCCCCAAACGAATACTCTGGATTAGCATCTGGCGGATTTATTTACTACCTCAATGCCTATTCATTGGGACTTGGCTTTTATCTTCTCTTTAAGTCTCATAGCCTTGGAAATGCAATTTTGTATTTAGGTGTTTTTCTGTCCTCATTTTATTCTTTTGTCTTTCCAGAGTATGGCAGAATTGGACTTTCTTCTCCAATCAAGTGGCACCTTTGGGTTTGGGGGGCACATTTTGTAATGGCAATGAGTGCCTATCTTTTGGAAATAGAGTCTTTAAGAATTATTTTTCAAAAAAAGTATTATTGGGTGGATCTGATGTTCAGCTGTCTGCAGAAATAAAAACGCCCAAGGGAAAACAAATTGGGAGTTGCTATGGGTATCTTAGAAAACTTCCAACTCTAAAGGTCATTGATAACCATAAAAAGATTTTTATAAAAAAAGAGATACTTGCAGGCGGTCAATCGATCGGGTTCGTCCGTTGGTTTTAGTTTCACTGTCTTGTTCGATGGTGTCGAGAGTTGCCCTCTCTCTTTTTTCTCGGCTGACGCACGCCTGCAACCTCAGTTAGAGTTTTTCACACCCAGGATTAAAGTTATTTTGTAGAAAAAAAGTGTATTCATCACAATCCAAAGAACTGGGTGGATAGGGATCAGGAATTTGTTTCTTGATGGGTGGCAATAAGCGAAGATAGGAGATCAGAGCACGCATATCTTCTTCGTCCAAGTTAGAAGCATGATCCCAGAGCATAGCTTGCCAGTGCATGACTCTTCCCTTTCTAGAAACTCCGCTTCGGATGGCACGCATGATTTCAGCATCACTCCACTTGCCTAATCCCGTCTCTAGATCAGAAGTCAAATTTCTTACCCAAGTTGTTCCAAAGGCGACTGAACTTATTTTAGCTCCTCCACTGCCGTTGGGAGTGTGGCAAAGCATACAAGTTGTCTCAAAAAGTCGTTGACCTCTGCTAGCCATGGGTTGGTCACTCACCCTATAGAGGCCTTTTGCAATTCCTTCGTACACTTTTTCGGCGGGAAGAACATCGATCGAAGGAGCAGCAAGAATGATCCAAACAATTAAACTGATTAGCCCACCACCAACGGTGTAAGGCAAAGCTCGTTTTTTGAGCCAGAGATTTAAACTTTGGCCATAATTTCTTCGGCTTCTGACTAGAAAAATAAAAACAAATAACAAGAGAGACACCCATTGAGCGCCAATCAAAACAAATTGGGGCCAATTCCAAAGTGGCGAAATAGAATTTGTTTGGCCATAATTACCATATTTGTAAGGCAGACCTTTTGGGTTACCCAAAGGTGGAAATGATTTAGAATATTGCAGTTTTTCAAAAAATGTTTCTATGACTCCAAACGTGAGAGTCGAGGGCACTGAGTTTACTACCGGAGGAAGTGATTTAAGGTAATGCCCAATTGCCAAGGCATCCTCTTTTTCCATGGGGTGAAAAAACCCCCAGGGCATCACAAAAGTGTTAAGCCGAGGACCCTTCCTTTTTCCTTCTCGAATGGCTATTGCTATTTCCTCGGGACTCCAATTTCCCAAGCCTGTTTTAGGATCTGGAGTTAGATTTCTCGAAATAAAAGTACCATGAGGATAGGCGGGGATTGCCATTCCTCCAGCGAGGTAGAATTTTTCGCCGCTATAGCGGAGGTCCTGACTGGTATGTGTATGACAAAGTCCACACATGGAGGCGTGAACAATGTATTCGCCTCTTTTTCTAAGGTCTTTATCAAATCCGGGGCCACCCAGTTGCCCTCCTTTTTTCCAGGCAGGGGTGCGAGCTTCCGAAAGGATATAATTGACAACATCCCAACGCTCTTGATCAGACATTGATTGAGCATACGGTGGCATTGGGCTCGGCATGAGTCCTGTTGTCAACCTTAACCAAATTTGCTTGGGTTCACTGCCACCTCGAAAAGTCCAAGGCGCTGTTAAGTCTCGCGCGTGTACGGGATGCCCTGTTTGATCTGTAAAAGTAGTAGAAGCACGAAGGTTTTCTCCATGACAAGCAAAACAACTTTGCTTTTTATAGAGCATTTTTCCTCTCTGTACGCTTGCAGTGCTTGGAAATGTTCGTGTTGGAATTTGAATAGGCCGTGGGGTGGTCTGTTTAAAAACAGGAGACATTGCTTTAATGGTTTGAACTACAGCTTTAATTTCCTCTTTGCTCAATAAATCTTTCCAGTATGGCATTGCGCTAGCATGGAGACCCTCACGAGTGATTTTTTCAAGATCACCGTCCGTCGGAGGTTGGCCAAAAGGAGTGGATTTGTACTTATACAACCCAGATGTGAAATCACGTGGGCGAGGAATCATTGATACTGCTGCAGCCCCATTTCCTTTTCCTTCGATTCCATGGCAAATTGCACATTTTTTAGCGTAGACCTGTTCCCCTAATGTTGCTGATTTATGAATATCCACTCCAGGGGGCCAGTTGATTTTTTCGTAGGGGACAGGCTGCCAGGACTCAATTGCGTTTCTATATCCAATGCGTGCGTAATACGAACGGCCTAAATCTAATAAAATTAAAAACCCAAATAGGATAACGAGAGTTCGTCGGCTAAAGAAAAGGGATAAAAATTTTATCACTTTTCTAGATTTCCCATAACAGGGGAAGGCTCCATATTGCGCGAGACTGTATAGCGCTATGAGTCATTGTTCAATTTAATTCGTAATCTGAGGGTGCACCTCGCACCTTAAAACTGGGCTATGAACTTGCATGTACACACCAGGGTCGCTTCGTTAAAGTAGTGGGGCAGCCAAAAAAATTACCGAGCATCAGAAGCGCGTATTTTTACTGTGGGTTCTTTTTCTGGGGTTACTCCTTGTGGTTTCTTAGCAAGTAAAAGAGTGAGAGCCTCGCAGGAGGGGGTTTGTTTAGAATTTTCTAATCCCAAGCTCATTGAGACAAGCCATCCTAAAAAGATAGCTCTTTCTTCGGGTTGCAACTGGTTATTTCGGGGCATGTGGGTTACACCTGGTTCACTTTGAGGAGAGGTGGCTAAAAAAATAGTTTCAAGCCAGGTTTTTCCAGAGTCTCTTTTTTTGGTTTTTAAAAAAGTTGCCAATTGGTTTGATTGACTCGTTGGGAATGTGTTTTTAGGGCCAGCCTCGCCAGAAGGTCTGTGGCATTCCATACACTTTGAAAAAGTATGGAGTGCCTGCTTTCGTAATATGGTTTGGGCTGGAGATATCAGGGGAGATAGGGCTTCTATGATTCCAGCATTGTGTTCAGGTATGTTTTGACAAACAGAAATAATATTCTTTAAAGAAAAAGAGTGATCAGAAATGATTTCTTTAGGTTCAGTTAAGTCTTTCAAAGTCAATTGAGCTCTGCTTTTTGTTTTAAGCCAGCTGCAAAGTTTGTCGTAATCAAGGGCGGTTTTTTTTCTCCTAAATTCCTCCACGGCTTCATTTTCTATAAAGGATTTTTCAGCGGCTATGTTATTGGTGAACTCGTCTTTCAACTGATCTGCAAAAGTATAATGGTTTTCAGAAAAGCGATCTCCAAAGGACATGGACCAATCTCCGGTTCTCACCCCAAAGGGTTCTAAAAGAACCCGAAATTGTGATATCAAATCTTGATCGTCTGATTCGCTTGCAATTTTTTTTGAGTCCAATTCAGATTGAGTTTTGCCCATGTTTAATGTTTCTGTCAAAAATTTAAAGTGCCTTTCTTGTCTAGCAGCGTTTGTTTTGTTTTCATCTTCTGTCATTTGTTCGCGTATTTTTTTGAGTTTATTTGATATGATTTTTTGATTTTCCCTCCTTTCATCTCTGTCGACATCTGATTTTAAATAATCAAAAAGAGACGTGTTTTTACACAAAATAATGCCAGATAAGGCATATTTAAATTTTGAAAAATTAGGATCCTCTTTTAGGCGATTTGTGATTTGACAAACCTGTTGAGAAACAAGTTGATCAAAAGTAAAAGCAGCTGGTCCTGCTGTTGAACTCGTTTTTGCTGAGTTGTTTATGATTTGCGTTGCTGCTAAATCATGAGGGATCCGGTAGCCAAAGAGCCCTCCTTTGCTTTCTGTATTGTTTTGAATACTTTTTTCGATGGCCTTTATCTTCTGTGTGTCTGTTAGGGGTGTGGCAGGTCGAGGATCTGTGTCTACATATGGGATATTCAAAAAACTCAAGCGACTTGGGGGTTTTCCCTGTGCAGCGTGGTCTCGTTCGATGGCAATTCTTTTCATCGTATCTAAGTACGCCTGAGAGCTTGGGGTGGGTGGGCTGCCTACCTGCGAACTTTCTCTATCCACAACATCTAATTTTGGAGGCAAAAAACCAGTCCATGCTGGATAGTCATCGAAATTGGGCCGGAGGTTCTCTTTGTGGCAGTGCACGCAATTTTTTCCTGATAGGTCCACTTGAGCTTTGCCTTTCGAAAAATCGATACTTTCAAATTTGTATTTTGCATTTTTTCCATCCCAACGAATGACTTCAATGGTTTGACCTCCTGGGGCTTTGGGGTCTTCTGTAAAAGCCACTAATACCTCTGACTCTGGACTTTTAAGCACATATCGGTATTTGTCTTTTGCGGTGGTCTGGTTGCTTTTGCTGTCTCCTATGATCATGTAATTTTTTTTTAGGATAGGGTCAAGCTGCGCCAGAAAATCTTCGACTGATTGAACCCCCCCAACAGCGGTTTTTTTCAAAAGGGAATCAAAACTTATTTGGAGTTTCTCTTCGCATTGCCCACATTTATAATCGTCACCTTGATTGTAAACCCGTTTGCAGTTTTCTATGCCTGCAAAAGAAGTAGGAACAACAATGAGAATAAAAAAAAGCGTTATTAAAATAAGAAGAGTCCATTTTTGGAACTTCACCTTTTCTGATCGGAAATGTCTCAGAAATTCTTAAAAATTTTTACATGACTTGATAATGCAATAACGTAGATTTGGAGCCAATCCAAAACGTCCCTTTCAACTTTTTGATTCGATGTTAAGAGGGTTAAAAACATTTGGCCTCTCCCTTTTAGGTAGCGGCCGAAGAGGCGCCAGGTCCTGGATAGAGTATCTACGCAGCGTTCGCGTGCAACCCCCATTAATGCGCCGGCAGAGCTACAGACATGTTCGGAGGAACCCAGTGCTGTGATCCGATCAAAAGAGTTAATGTATTCCGGATTCTCCACCCGATAGTCCGTAACATGGACTTCCAGCCCCTTGGCCCTCACAACCCGCGCTTGCTCTTCTGAAAGAGTAAGGCCAACTACATTGACTCCGCGATTACGACAATAGTTCAACCAAACGCCAGTGCCGCACCCCGCATCCAAAAGTCTCATACCCTTAGTAAGACCCAATTTATTGAAAATATGTTCGTATTTCTTCTGGGTAGCCTCTTCTAGAGTTTCGGTAAAGTCATGAAAGAGCCCTTCAGAGTAGTCTATGGCATTTTTTGACCGATAGTCGCTAGGAAGATAGTGTTCGAACCATTGGTAGCAGGCGACGGTGCGATCGGTTTGGCATATCCATGGAACATTAAATCGATAGTCAGCAAGCTCTACTGACGCAAAGGCAGCTAGGTAAATAGCGATTAAATATTCCACTTTAGCTGTTTAACATTAATGATTAATGCTGTCTACCAGAGACGTTTTATCTGGGGGGTACCTCTTCTTTGTCCTTCTACGACAACAAGAGTCTCTATTGATCAATAGTGACTAAAAAAGTGACATATGCTAAAAGAATTGTTATTCAACATATGGATTGTTTTGAGCATTCTGTAAGAATTCTATTTTGACCTAAATCCCCTAGTTTTTCTGGCTACTAATGGGAAGAAAACCTCAGACATCACAGCTGTAAAAATCTCTTCTGCCACGAAAAGTGTATTTTCTTGAGAATTGTTAAGTCCCATTCAAAACATATAGAGTGGAAATCCTTCGTCAAAA
>CAZBEI010000110.1:0-13675 GCA_964490895.1 uncultured Bdellovibrio sp.
GTATAATAACTCTTCTGATACAATAACTGTAATTTTTTTGGCTTTCACTAATGCTCCTATTATCCGACGGCACAGGGGTATGCCGTAACTGCTTACAGCATACGATATGGCAACATAGAAGTCAACAACTGAGCTTCACAAGATTAAATCGGTAAGGGAGAGGTGCCCTCGTCTGACTTTGAAAGTTGAGATGCATAAGCCACCTCGCCGAGGTTGATTTCTTTTTTTTCTGCCAGTAACTTCAAAATAAGTGCTTCGATAGCTGTTTTTTTCTTCTGAGCCATAGGCCCTCTAAATCTCTTATGTATTGGGACACAATATGTCCCAATACTGCTATAAATTGTATTATAGCCCAATATTTGTCCCAATTGCAAGTATTGGGACAAATTGTGTCCCTATTTGTTAGACCAATATCACAGGGCGCCTCCGGCAACAGTGGATGTACTCAACGATCACCCGTTTCGGGTCTCCACCCTTTCAAAAATCATTACCCCCACTCGTCCAATGTGTTCACGCAGGCTGGGGTCAACCAATCGACCGAAATCCACAAGATCAAATCGGTAAGGGAGGGGGTGTTTTTTTAGTTTTACTTTTATCTCCAGAAGATCATTTAATTCAATTCCAGAACCCTCAATTGCCAAATCGATGTCAGAACCCTCATTTTGTTTACCCAGGGCTCTGGAGCCAAAAATACGTACTCGCGTGACTTTTGGAACAGTCAAAAAAACTGCGCGTATTTGATCTATGACCTTTTGAGTGAGCCCAAATTGCATCACTTATCTCGCTTTTCTTTACGGAGTCGTTCCAGAAGGTTTGTGAGTAACTTTAGATGAGTTGTTTTAATAAGAGTCGCAATTTCTTCAGCAGTTTTTTCGTCATAACTATGGACAGTAAGATTACGACTTTCTAGCATTTTTATCCAATCTTCTCCGTTTTGAATAATCCCATCCTGAAACGCCTGCTCGATGACAGGCCTGGGACCTACATTGCCTTGATAACCACGGCTTAAAAGTAAATCCTGAAGTGTTTTCCAAGTCAGCTCAAAAGTGAATTCGAAAGTCTGAATCAGTCCACTCCGCTCAAGTTTCGAATAGGTCTGGAGATTACAGGCTTGCGAAAAATCAGCAAATGCTTTTTCTAGGTTTTGCAAGCGCTGTTGCCAACGAATATCCCTCATGTTTTTCATCCCCGTAGGCTAGCGAATTTGTGTCAGTTTATCAATAACCAAGGGCTAGTGATGGTCAGCATATATCAAGCACTTGAGTTAGGAAGTTTTTTATAAAAGATCTTCCCAATCCTCTGGATATGATCGATGAGGTCTGCGTTATCAATTTGATGAAAAATTGAAAGATCAAAAGTATAAGGGAGGAAGAGTTCATCTAGTTTTGCGTTCAATTTATTTAATACATCCAAATTTAGATTGACGCCTTTCAGAGTGAGGTCAATATCAGAACCATTTTTTTGAGTTTCCCTTGCACGTGAACCGTAGAGAATGACCTCAGTAATTTCTGGAAACGCTAAAAAAACTACCTTTATTCGTTCGATGGTTTCTTTTTTTAGACCCCCATTCATTCGAGAGTTTCCAGTTTGGATTTCAAGTCTTGAAACAATTGAAAATAAACACACAAAATAGTACGAACGACTTCGTTGGCAATCGATTCATTATAGGTGTGTGCTGTTTTAATTCTGCTTTCTATCATATTCATCCACTGATCTCCATCGGTGATCAGTCCCCGTTTAAAGGCCAGTCGAATTGTATCTTTACTTCCTTGAATATTGGATTCTCCCTGTGTTTCATAAAAATCCTTTAGGGTATTCCAAGCGAGTTCGTAAGTGTATTCGAATGCTTTGATCAGGCCTTGTTCTTCGAGTTTGGAGAGGTGTTTTTTAGATACGAAAGCATGTAGTTGTTCGAGTGCTTTTTTATAATTCGAAAACCTTTGAAGCCAGCGAACATCATTTCGTATGATCATAAAAAATCGCCTAAAAGAGGAGTATCAGAGATCAGACTTAAAGGCTAGCAGACGTTGAGCACGGATTTATAACGCGCCCACTCTCCCTAATTTATTTTTTTCTTGATAAACTTTACTGACGCGTTGAAAAATATTGACGTCCCGACCTAAGAGAGAAAACGGTAAGTCTCCAGCTAAGTTACGTCCAAATTGCAAAATGTTGCTATTTTCTTCTCCTTTTTTAGGTAAGAAATCTAAAACTTTGCTCAAGTCTAGGCCTCCCCCCACTTCGTTTTTGGCTCCGCCACTTCCGCCCCCGTTCATGGTCGAGCCGGCAACTCCTCCAGTGACGTAGGTGTTGGGGTTGGTCACTTTGTCAGTTCTCACGCCTTGTTCTTTGTCTTCGTTGGGTTGTGTGCCACCTCCAATTCCACCACCCGTACCTCCTCCTCCAGAGCCTCCTCCGGGTGTTCCTGGAGTTCCAGTAAAGCCGCCATAGGGACCTGATGGATCAACAGGAGGCTTGAATTCTGCAATGGGAGGTCCCAAGTCTCCACCACCACCTGCTTCTTTGTCATTGCTTGCGTCATCGGCCGCGGCGTCTAAAGGCAAGCCAGAGCCAGTAATGGTTATAGGTGATCTGGGAGCCACAGGGTCTGCGCTTTGATTTCCAAATTGTGGCGCAATATTAGGTCCAAAGGTTGTGTTTTCTGCTTGGTTGAGTTTAGCTGCGGCCTCTCTCATTTGATCTGCTGCAAGCCCGTCAAAGTACCCTTTGAGGAGTTGTCCTGCTCCAGTTGCAATATTTTTGAAAGCTTCTCCCTCTGCTTCTTTTGCGATTTTCAGCTGCTCGGCTGCGCCTTCAGATTTTGCAGAGTCATATGCTTTTCTAAACGCTCCAGCTTTTTCTTCAGCCCCTTCTTTTCTTTTTGCTGTGTCTTTTTTATTTAATTCGATGGCCTTTTTCATTTGGGGCTCTGATGCAATTTGTTTTGTAAGAGGATCATTGTTTAGTAGATTTTTTTCTATGGTTTCGATTGATTCATTCCTTAAAATGCCATCGTCGACTATGCCTTTTGCTTTGACTGCAGCTAATTCAGCAGTGTGAGCTCCAGGAGGGAGGCCAGCTTGCCTCAATGCTAGGTTTTGCTTTGCACCCTCTATGGCATTGCTGATGTCTTGTTTGCTGTGAGAGACTTCGTGAATTTTTCCGATTTCATTGAGATTCATCTCTGTAATAGCAAGGTCTGTTTTTGCATCAGGCGAAGAGTAGTGACCATGTTCAGTGTTTGTTTCTCCTGTTTTTTCTGTTGCTTTGTCTATTTCGACACTTTTTCCTTCTTTTCCACCATCTGCTGTCAGGACTAATTTTCCAAGTGTGCTATTTTTAATTTCATCAGCGTCTCTTTTACGATTGCGCGCCTGGGCCACATTGGCGATGCCTAAAAAAAGTTGAATGGCTCCAGCACCTTTTTCAAGATTGGCTGTGGTCGATAAAGTATTTGCAGCATTTTCGTAATAAGCAGACTGAGTTCCTTTTTGGGCAGCGTCCATCTGACCTTGGCTATTTTGGCTTTGGACAATGGCAGAGCCAGCCGCTCCGCTTATAGCACCAAAAATTTTACCCATTTGAATCATAGTCGTTGGGCAGCTTTTACTCCAAATTTTAGACGAAGAGACAGGGCAGTCATCGTCTTCAGCTTTTGCTTTTAAAGCATCGACCCCTGTTACATTTGTTTCACTTTTTCGAAAGGCCGTCGAATCTTTGATAGATTTTTGCTCGCTAATGGATTCTGCGTGTTGATCTTTTTCTGCTTTTTCCAGTTCATTTCGGCTGTATCGTCTTTCGTTAAGTTCTCTTATTTCTTTTTTAATCGCTGCTTTTTCTCTTGGGGGTCGTGTAGACAATTGGCTTGAGCCCGCTGCTCTTTCTGCTTGTTCTGCTGCCCGCAGCTCTTCTTTGAGTGAATCCAATTGTTCATCTTCCTCGGCTCTCTCTCGAAGGTCGTTGGCAGTTGGAGCCAACCAAAGTAGCGAGGACATAAGCAGCACCAATAATTTAGAATGATTTAAAAATTTTTTAGTAATTCGCTCTATAACATGGCCTATAACATGTCCCATAGAATGCCCCATGAAATCCCCTTTTAGGTCTTCGTTAGAAATACACGACCTATTTGATATTATTTTGCGCGCTTATATGCATCGAGTCAACAGAAAGTCCTAAAACAGGGTCGTTTATGCTTGATCTTTAATAAATTTTAACAATAAGTATAAAAATATTTTATTTCTTCTGGTTACTTCTTCTGGCGAAGTAACCCATGAAGTTGGCGGATGTTTTTTTAGCGTGTAGTTTGCTTTTTATCCTTTTTATGGCTATTGTTATAACTATGAAAAGACATGTAGTGGTTTTTTTACAAAGTTGGAAGGTTTCAAATTGCCAGAGGCAGTAAGAATGGTGACAGGCTCTGGGGACTTACTACTTGAGCAGCTTTTCTAGTTCTTTCCCAATTTTTTCAGGCTGTGCTTGAGAGGAGTAGCGCTTTAAAACTTCTCCATCTGGAGCCACTAAAAACTTAGTAAAATTCCACTTGATGGCCTGGGTCCCCAAAATCCCTTTTCCTTCTTTTTTGAGGTGGGCATACAGAGGATGGGTACCCTTTCCGTTGACATTGATTTTGGAAAAAAGTGGAAAGCTCACTCCAAAATTGAGCTCACAAAAACTCTGAATTTCTTTTTCGTCTCCAGGCTCTTGATTTCCAAATTGGTCGCAGGGAAATCCAAGTACTGCAACTCCCTTGTCTTTGTATTTTTGATAGAGTTCTTCTAAACCTTTGTACTGGGGAGTGTAGCCACATTTGGAGGCGACATTTACAATGAGCAGGTACTTTCCTTTATAGGGTAACAAGGTCGTTTCCTTGCCATTGATCGTTTTGACTGGAATAGAGTAAACACTCATGAGGGCGTCTTACCCTAAACCGAATCCCAAAGATAGGCGTCATTTTCAAGGACATGGTCAGCCAGGGATTTGATGAGTTCGTCGTCGTTGTTGTCGATTTTTCCAAAATTGCTTTTCGTTCGTCTGCGCACTTGGCCAGAAAAGACCTCTAATATTTCTAGCTCTTTTGCGGATTTTGCAGCGCCGTTCTCCTCTATAGACATGTGCACTCGGCTCAAGACGCAGCTCAAAGTAAAGAGATCAATCATGATGTCTGCCAAACGGCGGGTGGCAAATTGTTTTCCGATAATATTTTTTCCATGTTTTCTTAAGATCCGATCTGCAGCATGAGCAAGGTCGCTAACGGCTTCTTCAAAAATTTCAGCCGTTTTTTTGAGGGTAGGATGGAGTTTTGTAAAACTTTTTTTAGACCCTCCCACTCCCGTGGCTTGAGAGACTCGTTTCAGGGCATACTCTGATATCACTCCAAATCCTTTGATAGGGTCAATGAAAATTCCCTCAAGCGAGCTGGAGAGTTCTTTGAGTTGTTTTCCAACGTCATTCATCGCGGTCAAAGCAATAAAGAGTCTCAAGATGTCGTTTGTGCCTTCGAAAATGCGGTTGACTCTGCAGTCTCTGATCATGCGCTCATACGGAAACTCACACATAAATCCATTGCCACCTGCGATTTGGAGCGCTTCGTCTGCAGTCCGCCACAGGCATTCGGTGCCGAAAACTTTGCTGATGGCGGCTTCTACGGCATAATCTTGATAGCCTTGGTCGATCAACCCTGCCACCATATTGACCACACTCTCGGTGGCGTAGCATTCGATTACCATGTGTCCAATTTTTTGTTTGACGAGGCCATATTCGGAAATGGGTTTTCCAAATTGAATCCGCTCTTTAGACTGTTTTACAGATAGGGCGATGCAGGTTTTTATTGCCCCAACACAGCCCCCTCCAAGACCAATTCGGCCATTGTTTAAAATACTCATCGCGACTTTGAAACCTTTTCCCACTTCGCCTAAAACTTGAGCTTCCGGAACTCTCACTTTGTCAAAATGGACCGTTGTGGTGGAGCTGGCCCTAAGCCCCATCTTGTCTTCGTGTGGCCCGGTGCTCACTCCTTGCATGTCACGCGTGACAATAAAAGCGGTCATTTGCCCTTGGGCCCCTTCAGTGCGGGCAAATACTGTAAAAAAACTGGCGATGCCTCCATTTGTGATCCAAATTTTTTCGCCAGATAAAATCCAATCACTGCCATCTTTTGTGGCTTTCGTTTTGATAGAGGCTGCATCAGATCCTGCGCCAGCTTCTGTCAAACAAAAAGCTGCGATCATTTCGCCTGTGGCAAGTTTGGGGAGGTATTTTTCTTTTTGCGAGTCTGTGCCAAAAAGGAGGAGTCCTCTCATTCCAATTGAAGAATGGGCTCCTGCAGTGACAGCGACACTTCCGTCAAATTTACTGAGCTCTTGGGTGACTCGAGAGTAGGCTCCACTTTTTAGACCCAGTCCTCCAAATTTTTCTGGGATAACAAGGCTAAAAAGCCCATATTCTTTCATTTCTTGGATAAACTCAGGTGGCATTTCGCCTTTTCGATCCCAGGTTCTAAAGTCAGTTGATTTGGATTTGAGCCAGGTATCGAGCGAAGCAAGAATGTCTTTGAGCGCCGATTTTTCGGAGGGTTCAAGTTTAGGGTAGGGGATAATGATGTCTTCTTCGATTTGCCCTAAGCATAGAGATCTCATAAAACTTGCTGTTTTCTTGTTGCTGGTCATAACGTAGCCTCCCTCAGGATGGTGAGCTTACAAAGGTATTTATTTTGACAACAAAAGTCAAATAAGTTGCGTGAGGGTCTATAGACAACTCAAAAGCCCTTAGCGTGTGTGACTGGCGTGCTGAAAGAAAAGCACTTCGTCTTGATAGCGAGATGCGACAAAGGGGCTCATTAATTCAAGGTATCCAATTTCGACAGGTTCTGCCCTTTCGTCTTTCTTTAAGCTTACAGTGTAAAGCACCGTACCTTTGGTGAGATCTGCCAAGTGGGCCCTAAAATCTATCACGGTATCAGGCCGTACCCTATTGGCTTTGTTTGGAGTAAAGATAATCTGATAGGGCGCAGAGACGGGATTTGAACTCTCTCCTTTGCTATTTAAGCTTGCAGCTTCGAAAAGAGGGAGATTCCTCTCATTGCGAGGGCCATCGTTTGTTTTGCGTTTTATCTCTCTTACTGCTTGAGCAAAAAAGAAGGCTAATATTTTTAAGGCAGGATCCTTTGGAGGCGCAATGATATTGGAAAAAGAGTTTTCAAAAAAATTGAAATTTTTCCCCTGTCCATCCAGAGAGTACATGACCTGAAAATTAAGAGAGGGTTTTTCATTTACCAAAATTTTTAATCCCATACCCGGGATGAAATTAGTTTCGTCCTGTTTTGCCAAGGACAGTCGAGCCACTCCAATCCCTCCTGAGTTAAAAATGCCAGTAAACCCAGACGTAGAATTTGTGATCACAAGTTCCACCCTTGCTGTTGCACCGTAGGTATGTATCAGTTTCCTCCTTCCAGGAGGCATTTCGTCAGAGTCGGTGAAAAAAGATTTTATGAGATAGGGAATATCAGTCAGAAGACTCATCGAAAGAAAAGAGGGATTGCGAGTTGGGAGATCCCCAGTGTAGGGGTCTGATTTAATTTCATTCCAAAGAGCTGTTTGTTTATCGGATGCACTAAAACCCTGGTAATTTTTATCCAAAGCACCAAAAAGTTGATGTGGAACAATCAAAGTTAAAAGGACAGTAACTGCTAAGCAGTTGCAAAATATAATGATAGATTTCATTGGGCACCCTCAATTGCGCATGTTGTTATCTCATTTGGGGCCAAATGCAAAGAAAAAATTTTAGGTTAGAAATTTGATTGTTTCTATTCCTGGATCATCTCCATCACTTTGCTGAGATAAAAAGCTTGGTAACCCAGATATCCACCCACGTAGTCATCAAGCGTAATCGCGTAGGGATAATCCGGAGTGGCGCCATTGTTTTCGATGGCAGTTCCATCAGGCCTGAAAAACAAAGACTTTGTCATCCGTGATTTTATTTGAGAATAATTCAAATCCGGTTGTTCCACCACATGGCCGCCAGCACCCATCGTACGAGTTCCTAAAAGTTTTGCTCTGTCTAGTCCTTGCATGAGGGCCGGGAAAGCATCTCCGCCCGAGCCTGACATTTCGTCAATGAGCATGACAATGGGTTTTGTATAATGCACAAAACCGGGTGGGAGCTTGCTCACTCCTTCGAGAGAAGTTTTAGAAGTCATAAACTCTCCTTTGTCCCAGGCTGTTTTGATGAGGTCTAAAACTTTGGCCATGTTCTGATATCCCAATGTGTTTGGGTTCATCTCATCTCGCCAACCCTTAAAACTCAGATATTCTTTCTTATTTCCCAAAAGTTGAAAGTCAGTGGGCTTAAAGGGTTCTGACATAAATAAGCTGACCATCTTATGAAGGTGCTCTACACTGCCTCCGCAGTTATGATCTTGGTCTATGATAAGCGCTGCCGTGTTTTTTTCGAGAACAGAAATCGCATACTCGTATTGAGAAAATCGCAATTCGTATTCGAATTCGCCTCGTTCGTTTTGAGGATAATATTCTGGAATTCTTAAATAACCGATATTTCCTTTAGCTGTCGGATGATAATAGGCCACAAAAGGAGTTTGCATAATCATCGTAGCGTCTTTAGGTATTGTAATACGAGTGGTTCCAGAACACCGAAATCCTTTTTCGAACTTGGGGTGACTGAGATCCGCCCATAAATCATTGAGGGAAAGAAGGTCATAGTTGGCCTGCTTGGGTGTAAAGAGGGATCGTCCTGTGATACTTTCGTCGAGTGGTTCTCCTTGGTGGTCCCATTTGAGTGTGACAAGGGTGGCTGTAGTTGTGCCTCTTTTTTGAATTTTAAGTGTGGTCTCACCCTCGGGTACGGGGATGGTTTTTCCTGGCCTAAACGTTGTCAAATAGGCCGCCGTACGCCGTGCGGTCAAATCAAATCCGAGCCCTCGGTAGGTTTTCATTTTTTGTAATACTTGTTCGACAGGTTCGCCGTTTATTTCTAAAACTTCGTCCCCACGTTCGTAGGGGAAAGCAGCTACTGAAAGCTGATCTCGGTCTACTTTGTCAATGACGACTTTGCCCTCTACTAAATCTGTAATGAGTGGGAGGTAGGCCACATGTGTGGTGGGCAGCATGGCACTAAAATGGGAGTCTTTATAGCTCGCCACATATTGAACAAGGAGGTAATAAAACTCGCCATTAGATTTGCTCTGCCTGATTTTTTCGGCATAAGACTTATTGAGTTCGCTGTAGTTCATGCCCTGAGTGTTGACTTTGTATTGCAAAGGGCCATATCCGGATTGAATGGTGGAGAGCAGTTGATTAAAATCACTTAATTTTTCCTCGACCGTCAAATCTCGGGCATGAGAATTGAGAGCACAAAACAAAACAGCAATAGAAATGAATTTTTTTAATATAAACATGAGATCCCCCTTTGATTTCTTTCTATATAGACACTGTAAAAGGAGATTGCAAGAGGAATTAAGCCCTAAAAAGCTGCTGCATCTTCCCTTTGCTCCATACTCTAAATCGATCCATGTAAGAGTACGCGGCTGGGATGACAATTAGGGTGAGTAGAGTCGAGCTCACAAGCCCACCTATAATGGCGACCCCCATGCTGACTCTCTGACGAGCCACTTCGCTTAAGCCCAGTGCAATGGGTAGCGCGTGCCTGCGTTTTGAACGAGTTTTTCATAAGAGGGTAAGACAGAGATTAAGACACTTTGTTTTTGATCCCGTGAGATCTGAAAATTTGCAAAAAGTTGAGGTGAGAAAATCAGGCTTCCTTCTTTGGATCTTTCTTGTGCTGCGGCGCCCAAGGTTTGAGAGGCCACAAAGCCTTGGTGGTTGGCTTGTACCTGCCTCAAGTAATCCTCGAGTGTAAGTAGAGAAGCTTGAGCTCGGAACGGTAAAAAAAGCAATAAAATTAGAAATTTAACCATAGATTGTATAGGCAGAGACATATTCAAAGACGGTATTAAAACACTAAGTCATAAAAAAGTTAAGGAGATTTTTAGTTTTCTCCGATGGTTGCTTTGTGAAGGAGTTTTTATGAGCAAAGAAAGCCCAGGGACAGCTGATACAAAAGACGAGATTCAAGATATTATGAATGAGATCGAAAATCTCAAGCAAAATATTGCCACTCCTCCAGAGATGAAAACTAAAAGTGCTCCCCCCTCCGAATCTTCTCAGATCGCAGACGAAGAAAAAGCTTCCGAGGAGTTGGCCAGTTTTTTAGAAGATGACATCGCACCAGTCATCCCGCTCAATCCAGGATCACTAGAGTCTGAGTCTGATTTCCAAGAAGGCTCTCTAGAGCTCACGTTGGGTGGAAGACTGACTCTTCGGGTTTCTACAGTTCAATTCTCTGAGCAGGGCTTGAATGTGAAACTTGCAGATGGTACGGAGTTCAAAATCCCCCTGCGACAAAATCAAACCCATCGCAAAGTGGCTTAGCGTTCCTCGGTAAGAAGCTGGAGCGAAAGAATTGTAAAAAACAAAGGCAATCCCGTCGCAATCGAAATATGAGGAGCTTCGAGTAGGTAATCTTTTCCTTGATAGAGAAGACTTCCCCAGGTCGATGCGCCAATGGGGGCTCCCAATCCTAAAAAAGAGAGAGTGACTTCAGCTAAAAGAGCATGGGCAAAGAGAGTTGGGAACTTAATCAAACATAATGAGAAAAGGGAAGGTAAAAGGTGCTTCCAAAAAATCCAAAGGGAGCTTCCCCCTAAGGCCTGCGCAGCAGTAATGTAGTTTTTAATACACAGTTCCTGTGTTCTGCCTTGAATGAGCCGGGTTAGGCTGGGCAGGGATCCCATTAAAATGGAAAAGCACAGAGCCCCCCAGCCGGGTCCCGAGACTGCCACAAAAGCAAGTGAGAGGAGTAGGGAGGGAAAGGCGAGAAAGAAATGAAGTGTCATCTCAAGTGGGGTGCTGGCCCATCGTGGGGTTAAGGCCAGGGCTGATCCAAATATTAAACTTAAAATACAGGCGAGTCCGCTCAGGCAAAATGCAAAGAGAGAACTGAGAAATGAAGCTTGAAAAATAAGTCCAAGCAGATTTCTCCCAAAAGCGTCATAACCAAAGAGTCCAAAGGTAGATTTTAGTGAGGGAGACTCTAAAGTATGGCTTAAATTAAAATCTGAGGAGTGAAAGAAAAAATAAAAAAATCCTGAGAGTAAGAACCAAGAACTCAGCCAAAAAACTGAGATTTTTTTTAGGCTCATAAAGTTTTCCGTAGGACTTTGTATTTTGCTAAATTTCCTAGCTCAGTAGCGCCAAGGCAAACACACGCGCCTAAAAATAGAGCTGCTTCGACGACGGGATAGTCTCTTCTTAAAATAGAATCAATGAGCAAGCTCCCCATTCCGGGATAGTTAAAGACCACTTCCGTTACAAAGGCACCGGTCAACAAAAGTCCGATCTGTGTCCCTAAGTAAGCAAGCAGAGCTCCTGAAGCAGGAGCTAGGCCGTACTTTAGTTTGATTTTCCAGTCGGCAATGCCTCTTCCTTTTGCTCCGCGAGCAGAGCCAAGTCTGATTTCTTCGCTTACGAGGCTGCGGATGAGGCGCGACCAATAGCCCGAAAATGAAATGGCCAAAGTGATCGATGGGAGAAAAATTTGGCCACTTGTTTCAAAAATTTTTAGTTTTAATGCAAAAAAATAAATCAAGATGGGGCCTAACCAAGGAGTAGGCAAAGATGGCGAAAGAGCCCCCCAGAATGAACAAAGAGAATTAAAAAACTTTTCTGATCTCGAGCGCTCCAGTACCGTGGTGGCTCCTAAACCGATCAAGAGACTCAAGCACAAGCTCAAAGTGAGAGAGAGAAAACTAAGAAGTGCCGTATTTGCAAATCTTTCGGCTAAGATTTTTTTAACTTCTATTCTAGAAAAAAGTGATTTCCCAAAATCTCCATGCAGGGCTTGCCTCAAATCATGGAGAGTGGAGCGCCAAAAGGGCTGATCTAAGCCCAATTCTTTTTGCACTAATTCTTTAGGGAGGGTGAGCCCAGTCTCTGAGAGAAGCGTATCGAGCGGGTCACCGGGCAAGCTTCGGATCAGAGCTCGGCTGAGGGAGAAAATGAGTAAGATAAGTAAAAAGAAAGAGAGGAGTCGAGCGGCCATAGAGTTAGTTCGTCTGTGTGAACCAAGAATTTTACTTCAACATCATTCGCCTGACCATTCCATTAAACATGAAATCAGGAGTAAACTTTCTAAGTGGCAACAATACGCTGGCATCTCGTCCAGCGGCGTACCTGAGCTGATGAGAGCCGTCTGTTGCAGCCTTATAAATTCTACGAGCAATGACTTCTGGTAAAGACCCTTGAGCCGTTGTGACTTGACGATCCATGTAAGTTTTCGCTTTTTCAAGAGTCTGGTGGTAGGGGTCGCTATCAGCAGAAGTGGTGCGATCAGCCGAACGATCAAAAAAATCTGTGCGTACCAACCCAGGCTCAATAATTTTTATACGAATATTGAATGGGAGGAGTTCATATTGCAAAGACTCCGAAAAACCTTCGATTGCAAACTTAGTCGCATGATAAAGGCTGTATAGAGGAAATGTCATTCTCCCGCCGACTGAGGCAACATTGACAATCACCCCATTTTTTTGTGCACGAAAGTGTGGCAAAACTTCTCGAATCACTTCCATCACGCCAAAGACATTGGTGTTAAATTGCCTTTCAATTTGCTCTCGTGTTGTGGACTCAAACGGACCCAAGAGTCCATAGCCAGCATTGTTCACCACAGCATCGAGACTGCCAAACTTTGCTAAAGCTTCCTTGACAGCGCTTTGAATGGTTTCTGCACGAGTGACATCTAATTCTGTACAAAGGATATTTTTTAGTTTTGTGAGTTCTTTTTCTTTGGAGGGAGTGCGCATCGTAGCCACAACATTCCAGCCCTGTTTTTGGAAATAGACAGCAGTGGCTCGTCCAATTCCGCTCGAAGACCCTGTGATCAACACTGTTTTATTTGACATAGGTGGCTTAAGTACAGCGTAACGAGCCTGAAAGCAAATAGAAACTACAACTGTCCAGGCAATTGAATTCAGCTCCGGTTATTCTTCTAGTAAATCAAGAACATGTACAAACTTATTGCGAAAGCCATAAAAACAGTTAGAAAAAAAGCGCGCGGCTAAGTTTATTTAACATCAAATAATTTTATCTGCTAAAGAAGCGGCACAAAGGCTTAAATTATAGCCCGGCTAGTGAAGCTTGACCTGAGAGACTGGATCCGGGAACATATATTTTGTTGCTTCTCCCAAGACGATTAAAACACTTTTTTATTTATATTCTAGTTCTTGTTTTTGTTAAAATAATCGTATTTTTAAGCATTTTTTTGTTGATTTTATGACTTTATTGAGAGATAAATACGCATGTTTTTTTAAGACATATATATGTCTTAAAAAAAAGAACTCAGGAGGAACCAAAAAATGACAAGCATAAATTTGCAGGCCTTGTCTGACTCTGAACTTCTTCTTCAAACAAAAAAAGCAGTGACTCAAGAACGAGAAGCTACTAACTTTGTTTTAGATCACCTTCGAGAAGTAGAGCAGAGATACCTTTATGCAAAACTAAAATACAGTTCGATGTTTGAGTATTGCACTAAAGAACTAAAATACTGTAATGCCAGTGCTCAACTCAGGATAGACGCGATGAGGCTGTCTAAAGACGTGCCGGAACTTAAA
>CAZBEI010000111.1:0-58488 GCA_964490895.1 uncultured Bdellovibrio sp.
CTACTTCAGAACTGTCCAATTTAAGGGCGCACTCAGGCCTTCGGGACGCGGCCCACTCCCTATACAAAAATAGCTCACCCAAAAACCTAATAAATTTTAAAATGCCTTCTGTAAACTTTGTAAACGATGGTTACTGGATGCAAATCACTCCACAATTTGCCTGGTAGCCACTCCACTGTGGAGTGATTTTCTGAAAAGCTTTTTACCCTGACTTTGAATCTGCAAAATAACGCGCCAACACATCGCGTTACCTTAGTCCGTTTGCTATTTAAAAAAATTCCAGGAAATTAACTAAAAAGTTAAAAAATTACTTTTTATACTTTTTATTAGATATGAGAGAATTGCCAGCACGGGGCTGACTGTTATTTTCATATAAAACGTTTGTAAGATAAAGGGGGATTCATATGAAAAAGAAAAACTGGTTTTTGATCGTGTTTTGCTTGCCACTAGGCAATTTTGCGAGAGCCGAGCTACCCTATAAAATCACGATTATTTTAGATAAACTCCAATATCAAGCCGAAGCTCAAAAACCATTTCAGACCCAAGATGATGTCCTGAGATCTTATCTTCTCTATGCCAGCTTTAGAGTGGACACTCAAAACATGCACGCAGTTTCTACTTGCGCCATTCAATTTCTTCCGGACCCGTCTAACAAAGACGAATGGGGCAATGTGATTTCGCCACTCTGGGAAGGGATGATTGCTCCCTGGTGGATCATCCAGTATGGAGTTTACAATTCGTTTATTAGCAATAACTGGGCGATCTTGCCAGAGGGAGGAGTCTTTCCATGTGCTCTTAACCAAGACCCAATGACAGTGGGCATCCCTCCTTCGCAACTCCATACTTTAGGAAAAACAGTGGGTGGAAACGATCGAGATCACACACAACCACCACTCATACCTCCACCCGTAGATGATGACATCTGGATGGCGGAGCTGCGCAGACCTGAGAGCAAAAAAGTCTTACTCATTTTAGACGCAGTCTCCTATGACTTTCATTTTTTTAAAATCGTCTTAGACCCAATCACTCAGAGCCATTACCACAGCTCTAACTTTAACCCCCTACAAACGCAGTGGAATCCGCACTTTCACATACAGGAAATTCTAAAAGCCATGGCCCAGTGGCCGTTTGAGAAATAAAATGACTACTTCAATCTTGAATCATGAACATTGAGAATCCCAAGCATTGACTCGGGAGGTGCATCAAAAGTACAACCTTTTTCAATCAAGGGAAGCAGCGCCAATCCTGCTAAGGGGTTTGAATAACTGGGGGACGAAAAATATTCAGTCGCGTCATAATTTTCGCCACCCATTGGTAAAAATGACGAATTTTTTTCTTGAAATAAATGGTGCAATAAAATGGCAACCTGCTTTTGAAGGTCTTTAAATTTTTCTTTTAGTTCTGGGGCTTTATTGAGCATTCTAAGACCTGCTGTAACATAAGTAACTGACGGATAAAAATAATAAGGAGCCATGCTCATTTGACGGTGTTGAAAAGTTAACCGAATAAAGCAAGTTTCGAGTTTTTCAAGCACTATTTCTTTTTTCTCAATCGAGGAACCGGGTAAAATTCGAGCCATATTTTTCGAACTGATCTTCTAAATCAGGAAACTGCTTTTGTTGAAAAGACTCTAAAACGAACTGATTTGCATACTCTCGAAACCAATCTGGAGATTTGGTAATAGAAGCTAACCACAGCCAAAAATATTCGAACTCATCAATCCCCTTTTGAGCAGCAACTGTGGCAAGAGCTCCTATCCAGTCTCCGCTAGACTGAAAAGCAATGTCTTCTTTAAGGTCTTTTTTCGAATCTATAAAATTTCTCTCTTTGATTATGCTCATTAAACTATCCAGGTTCCTGTACGCGTCACGTTTGGTATTAAATATCCCATTTCCATAAATAATGGCCGTGCCGGGGCCCTCACAAGGAGCCGCCCAAGCCTTATCGCAAAAAAAGAAAGTCATTTGAATGAAAAATACCAGCCCTTTATTTTTCACATTCTGTTCCATCGTGAGGATAGCTGGGTCCAAGAAATGTTCCATTCAAATGATAATTGTACTCAATGTACTTCATAGTTCGTTCTTTTGTATTAAACACTTTGGCCTCAGTGTATTCGCCCTCTACAATATTTTCTAGATTGCTATGATCTGCAAATACCGTGCTTAAACAAGCAACTGCTTTTGCCACTTTTCGTAAGGCTTTCTCAACTTCTTCTTTATTGTTCAATTTTACTTGGAGATCAAACTGACAAGATAATGCCATCTGTCGAAGTGCTTTTTGTTTCCGCTCATCTTTTGGATATCTCGCATAGATCCACCTTTGCACATCATCTCTCAAACCATCATGGTCCGAGTCTATTCCCTCAATAGTTTTTCGTCCGGCTTTGCCAGGATCAGGCGGAAAGCCAGCGGGAAAGGAAAAATGTTGATCTGCATGGATGATTGCATCTAATTCAGATTTTTTTGTGCACCCATTAAAAAAGTGGAGTGATATAAAAAACAAAAAAACTGACAACACATTTGATCTCAAAAAATTCATGTTCATACTCTATGCAAAAATCATGCTCTGATTTTTATTCTATGTTTCTCATTACAATAGACTGTAAATCAAACTCAATGTCCAAAAACCGAACAGAGCTAACGAGTACCTTCAAATTGTTATAACCAAGCCATAGATACACACCCCTGCTCCACTGTGGAGTAACTTTTTGAAAATCTTTTTTACTACCTCCAAAAAGCTAGGATCTGTGCGATGAGCTGTAGACTCAAAAAATCATACGAAGCATTGATAAAAAATAACTTCCAGGGGCGATTTTCCCAAGATATCTTTCCAAATTGCATCGGGACATAGAAGCCAAGCCAAGTAAAAAATCCTCCAAAGAATCCATAACAGGCATTTGCTGCATCTTGGCCGACTCCCCAAACCGAAGGACGCCAGACTTGTGTGGTGTGAGCCAAGACGTAAGTGGTGAGAAAGAGCCCAAGAATCTGGAGAGCAAAAGCTCTCATCATCACCTCTTTTTTAGGCTTTTGATCCATCTTGATGCCCATGATCTTTGCCCATGACTTTCCAAAAAGTGGACCATACCAGAGAAATCCGAAAAAAAATGCTGCCACCATAGCCAATAGTATCGCCTGCCAATTTAAAATGAGATGAGGTTCTTGCATAATGATGATTGTACAGGAACTTTAAACTTTTAGACAAGGGGTTTTCATAATGCACGAATACTGCCTCTTGCCCTGATTTCCTTTTCGGTAGCTGAAAAACTGGCCGGAGCACCGTGTGCAAAATCGGAGTATGTCTACTTCTTTGACTCCTATTTTTTTGAGCTCATGTGCATTTATATTTTGCAAATCTAAGTAGTTTTGTTTTTGAAAACCGATACCGTTGAATTTATTTTTAAATTCTAAAAAAAGCTCCGGGCTCACTTCGTAACAACAAGGCCCAATCGAAGGCCCAATGGCGGCCACCCAGTCCTTTGGATTTTCGTTATTTTTTGTGAGAATGCTCCCAAAATTTTGGATGATTTGACCCAAAGTGCCCCTCCACCCTGCATGGAGGGCGGCCACTAATTTCCCGTTTTTCTGAGCCAGTAAAATCGGCACACAATCTGCTGTGGCAATGACAATGGGGATGTCATTTTTAGAAGTCCAAACCCCATCTGCCTCCCCGCCACTTTCTTTGGGCGCTATCGCTTGAAAAATTTTTACCCCATGCACCTGCTTCATCATAGGGCGCGCATCCCATGCATTTTTAAAGTTTTCTGGAATGGGTTCTGCCATTGTTCCAAACCCATGCGAAACTCCTATCACTCCAGTAAGAATTTTACTTTGCATAGGGTCTCAACATTTCCAAAAGATCACTAAAAGCCTCTGGCGGTCGAGCCTGAAATTTCATCTCTTTTTCAGTGACTGGGTGCAAAAAGCTAATCTCACGAGCATGCAACGCTTGCCCCAAAAGAGTGCGGACTTTGTGTTTAATTTTCTCAGGAAGCGCCAGCCATTTTTCTTGTTTTAGAGAGGCCACTCCATAGAGTGGATCACCTAAAATAGAATTCCCAAGGGCAGTCAAATGGACTCTAATTTGGTGAGTGCGCCCTGTTTTTAATTGGGCTTCTATTAAAGAGGCGAATGGTAAAGCTGCGAATGGTAGAGCTGCAAAGGGGCTACCTTTGTTAGAAAAATACTTTTTCAAAACCCTAAAATGAGTCACCGCTTTTTTTCCATTTTTAGTCTGGATGGACATTTTTTTTCGGTCTTTTGGATTTCTTCCAATCAGAGTTTCCATTTCAATATCTTTTTTAGGAGACCCATAACAAAGTGCCCAGTAGATTTTTTTCACCTCTTGTCTTGAAAAAGCTTGGGTTAATTTTTGGTGGGCCAGGTCTGTTTTGGCCACGACCAATGCTCCACTCGTAAACTGATCTAGACGATGGACAATGCCAGGGCGAATTTTTCCTCCAATGCCACTGAGATTTTTAATATGATAGAGGAGCGCATGAACTAAAGTCGGACTTTTTTGGGTGGTCGCAGGATGGACAATAAGCCCTTGGGGTTTGTTTAGGACCAAAAGATGGGAATCTTGATATAAAATTTCTAAAGGAATATTTTCAGGTTCAATCAATAGAGGTTCTAGCTCTGGAAGTTCTAGCTCTATATCATTTCCTATTTGCAATGGTGTCCCTGATTTTGTGAGAAGTAGACCATTGCGTTTGATTTTTCCCTGTTCGATTAATTGTTGAACCCTATTTCTAGAAAAAGTTTGTTGAGGAGGATTATCCCAAACTCCCAATTCATTTTTCAGAGCCGCCAAAATCAAGGCATCCGCTCGGTTAAACTGAGTCGGACTCTCTTGAATGATCCATTTCCAGTGAGAGCTCATTTTGCCTGTGTTTTTTTATAGCGTTCCAAATAGCTTGAAGTGACTTTATCTACAGGAAGTTTCAGTTGCTTTGCAATTTGGATTAAAAATCCTCTCAAGAAAACTACAGCAGGCAAGACTGAAAAATTTTCTTCTTCAATCGCTGTTAAGTATTTCTTACTAATTTTTGTAATTTGAGAGAGTTCCTCAAGTGAGATTTTTTTTAGCTCCCTACGCTGTCTCAGGAACAAACCTCTCCACTCTGTTTGTTCTGAAAGTGGCGCTAGTGGTGGAACAAGAGGAGAGGTCATCGGCGGGGGGGGTACAAAGTCAGTAGAAGGTGGAATTAAAATAGAATTTTCGTTGTCTGTTTTTTCCATGGGAGCTGGCACCATTCCAAAATTTTGATCGTAATCCCTTTTTTTTTCTGGATGTGAGAGAAACTGATAGGCCTCTTCTATTTTTTCTAAGATGGTTTCTGTCTCAAAACTATCCATGAGAGTGTAAACAGCTGCACTGTCTTTTTTGTAAGCACCTTTTAGCCGCTGATAGGCTTCTCGAATGTCTTGTGCGGTGGCGTCTGGAGAGATTTCGAGCACTTCGTAATAGTTTGTGTTTTCTCCGAAAATCATAGTTAAGAACTTCTTAAATCGCTCGATTTGTGAATCATTTGATGAGTCATTTGTTCTAAGGAAATTGAAAATTTAGAATTTGGGAACTCTAAAAGAAGGGGACGCTTTTTCCTGACCGCTTGCCAAACGAAAGGATCATAATCTAGATTTCCAAGGTAATCCATGTCAATTCCGAAATACCTTTTGCATACTGTTTTTACTGAACGCCCAATCTCAATATCTGTTTGAGTGCGGGTTTGATTGACAATAAGTTTCGGTTGAAATTTTTCAATTTCATTTTTTAATTTAACTGCGAGTTCTAAACTTGTTTTGCTGGCCTCGCGGTAAAGGTCCGAAGGAGTAATAATTTTAGAGTTATTTTTCGGGTCCATGACTTGATCTACAAGAGAGCGAATTTGAGCAAACTCGGGGTTGAGTTTGATTCTTCTATAATAGACTCCCTTGATAAATCGATAGGCATTTTCGATGGATGTGGGCTCTGGCAGGAGCACAATAAAACCCACATCGCTAAAGGCAAAAAAATCCAAAGTATTGAGATTGGTGCCAGCGCCCAAATCAAATATTAAATAATCAGCATTGAGTTCCCAAATTGCGTTTAAAAAGTGTGTTTTTGCAAGGTGTGGAAGATTCGCAATATCCAAAGAGTCTTGTGCTCCGCTGATGAGCTCGACATTGGGTATTTCGGTAGGAGCAACACAAGCGGACAAGGACGGCTCTCTGTTTGTAATAAAATCGTTGAGTGATTGTTTTGGGAGATCCACTCCTAAAGAGGTGTGGAGGTTGGCGCCTCCTAGGTCTAAATCAATGGCAATGACCTTATAGCCCAAACGAGAAAGAGAAATCGCAAAATTAGAGGCAATTAAACTTTTTCCAATGCCACCTTTTCCTCCACCTATCGACCAAATTTGTTTGATTCGAGTGTGTGCTGGTGGCTTTAATGGCAAAAAATACTCCATCTGAGATGGGGAAGGGCCGGCTGGGGGGGTGGATTCGATTACTTGCACTTGAATTTTATTGGCCTCATTTGTTAATGATTTAGCCCTTAGACCTTAGGTGTCAAGGCGAATTAACTGCGAACCCTATTTCGCAGTCAGAGTGAAAATCGGGAAGTCGACTTTGCTTGTCACCCGAGGATTTTAAAAATCTAATAATTTAACGCGATGCATTTTTTTCTATTGTCTTAACATGCTGTTTTTATTGAATATATTACCTCAAAAAAAGACCCTAAAACAACGAATTTTTTTGGTTTGGCACTACTTTTGCTCTCCTTTGTCTTAGGAGCATATGTTTCATATGAAGGAAATCGCACAAACCACGTCGTTGCCCTTTCGCCTATCCATCAGAAGTGATCTCCATTTGGCCAGAAAAATATGGCATTTAGGGATGGGCACATTGATTGCCGGCATTTATATGAATGGTGTTTCGAAGGCTGTTGCGGTGATCATTTTAGGTAGTTTTTTTGGTTTAGACTTATTCGTTGAGATGTTTCGACTTCGTGTGCCCTCTTTTAATGCAAAAGTACTGCGCTATTGGGGGATTTTGATGAGGAATAATGAAACTACAGAGTTCAGCGGGGTGCCCTATTACCTGGCCTCTTCTTGTTTGGCGATTGCTTTATTTCCAGCTCCAGTGGCTTCTTTGAGTATTTTGCTTTTAGCTTTTGGAGATCCCTTTGCTTCTCTTTTTGGAAATTTGTTTGGACATTGGGGTCCTCGATTTAAAAGTGGAAAGACCCTCATTGGAACGTCAGTGGGAGTACTCACTTGCGCGACTGTGAGCTATTTTTTCTTAAAATCACAAATGACAGATCTCCCTAAACATATGCTTTATCAGATTTCCATTATCGGAGGCCTGGTCGGGGGAATTTCGGAGCTCCTGCCCCTAGAAATTGATGATAACTTTTCTGTGCCCATGGTGTCTGGGTTTGTCCTTTGGTTTGTCCTTATCCTTTATGGATTGTAAAAATACGGATTGTAAAAAATACAAACATGTCTAATCCTTAGACAGAATCCTAACTAGATCACAACAAAATATCCATTAATTTCAATATATTATATTTAAAAAATTTGGTATAAACCTTGCTTAGGAGGGGGTGGAGTCTTAAATCATGTGTTGGAAACACCTCATTTTTATCCTCGTTTTAATAGGAGTAGAAAAGCCTCTTTGGGCAATTCCTAATTTTAAGCCAGATTGGATGAAATCAAAATTCTGTGAACAGCTCAATGGGTCCTATCTCAATGACCTCAAAAATAATCCCGATATTTTTTCTACAAGTTTAAACGATCAAATTTTTGTGGATTCTGGATACTCCAATCAAAAACGCAGAGAGTATGAAAATCTTTTTAATGAATACGAGTTAAAGCAAAAAAGCGGAATCTTAGATGCTGCCGATAAGGAAGCCTATGATAATAAGACAAGGCTTTCAAAAAGCACAATGGATGACATGAGTCGGCAACAGCAGAACAAGAAAATGGGCGAAATTAGGACAGGGCTTGACCGTGTAGGAAAACAGTATTCTTTTGTTAAAATTTTAAAAAAACCATTTGTTATGATAGCTGGAATTTATGCTTTTTTCCTGAGAGGCCAACCCGTCAATATGAAAGTTTCTGAAAAAACAGAAATCATCGCAAAATCTGATCTCAAAACAAATCGAGGGGAGGTCCAAGTAAGTTCGTCAGCCTTGCAGGGAGGGGTAGTATATGTGGGTAAAGCTCCAGTCGAAAGAAATCCTTTTGATCCACCTCCTCAAGATTCTCTTCAAAAAGAAGAGAGATTAAAATTGTCTGTTTCAAGAGGAATTCCTCTGATCGATGTAAAAAGTTCTCTCTCCTATGGTGCAACCACAAGCAGTGTGACTGCTGGATTAGAAAAGCAGCTCACAAAACACTTGAGCTGCTCCATGGATGCCATGAGATCATCGAAGTACCTCAATTCCGTACAAAGAAATGGGGATGAGACCATTAAGTTTATCTACTCGATAAATTTCTAATCAAACTCCACCACTGTAGCGCCGGCTCCACCTGCCCCCGGACCCCCGTCTTTATAAGATTTAATGTAAGGAAGAGTCCCCAAAAGTTTGCGTGTATTTTCTCGAATGGCACCGCTGCCAAGTCCATGCACAATTGTCACTTGGGCTAAAATTCCACAGCGATAGGCTTGATCTAAGTAATGTTCCAGTTTTGTCAAAGCTTCGTCAAGCCTCAGACCTCTCAGATCGATTTCCGGCTCTGGAGCTGCGGGTCGATTTTGATCAAGCATTTTGACATTCGATTTCCTGGTCTTTTCTTGTGGGGCAGGTTCGAGTTCATTCAAAAAAACACTCATCTGAAGATTGCCCATTGCCACTTTAGCTTTATTGCCATGGATTTCTAAAACTGTCGCAAAGCTTTTCCACTTGGGCAGCTTTACTTGAACGCCCACTTTATAATCAGAATGGATTTCGGATGATGGAGGAGACGCGGAAAGGAGAGCTGCAATTTCTGGTGCTTCTTGGGTCAATGTGTCTTCTATATTTTTTGTGGCTAAAGTAAAATCTTGATTGAGGGTGTTTCGAGTTTGATCGATTTCTTTTCTAGATTTTATTTCATCTAATTTTTGTACTTTTGCCCTCACTTCATCCTGAGCTTGTTCTAAAATTCTACGTAATTTTTGGCGCGTACGATCCATTAAGTCATTGAGGGAAGTCCTTGTTCTCTCGGTCCACTCTTCCTTCATACCAAGGGCTTCTTTTTCTAAACGCTCAGCCTCCTTTTTGGCCGAACTCAAAGAATGGGCGTCATGTTCAAGTTTGGCTAAAAGTTGCTCAAATTTTACTTGGTCTTTGGACAAATAGCTTTTCGCAAGCTCTAGGACTTCTTTAGGAAAACCTAATTTTTCGGCTGTTTCTAAGGCTCGAGATCGTCCTATAACTCCAAAGTTTAATTTGAAGGTGGGAGACTTTGAGTTTTCATCAAAAGATAAACTTACATTTAAGATCCGAGGATCAGAAGTCGCGTTTGCTTTGAGGTAGGGGTCATGAGTGGTTGCAACGACCATGGCTCCTTTGTTCATGAGAGTTTCTAAGAAAGCTCTTCCTATTGCCGCACCCTCACTTGGATCTGTAGCGGTGTTGAGTTCGTCAATGAGAACTAAACTGTCTTTGGTAAAATTATCTAAAATCTCTTTGAATTTAAGGATATGACCTGAAAAACTAGAGAGATGTTCTTCGATGGATTGAGGGTCGCCTAGATCTGCAAAAATCTGATCAAAGAAGGGAACAGTGGGCATCGTTGAATTTGGGAATGGAAATCCCGTTTTAGCACAAAGACTTGCCAATCCAAGGGCTTTGAGTAAAACTGTTTTTCCACCCGTGTTCGGGCCTGTCAGCAAGAGTGTGTAAGTGGGATCTGAAAAATAAATACTGTTGCGGACGATGGTCTCTGGCGGGAGTGATTTCCAAAGAAACGGATGAGCCGTTTGCGAAAGTTCCCACTTTTTTTCTGACGTGACGTGAATTGGTTTCCCGCTTATCTTTCGGCCCAATATTGCCTTTGCCCCGACACTGTCCCAGTGAGCAAGGATGCTGACTCCAAGACGGATATCACCTGAGAAAAGGTAAAGCTTTTCTGATGTTTTCTTTAAAACATTAAAAATTTCTTCGAGGAGTGCATTTTCTTTTTGTTTGAGCGCATTGTTAAGAGGCGTGATTTCTTTGGGTTCAATATAAACGGTTTGTTTACTGACAGAGGCCTCGTGTGTGATCCCAGCGATTTCATTTTGAGCTGATATTTTAACAGGTATAACGACTCTTCCGTCTCTCGTGTCACTGTATTGTCCTTGCAATATTCCCTTTTGAAAATAAATTTGAATTAAACTCTGAACCGTCGTACTCATTTCTTTTTTAAGGGACCTGATTTCTGAAAAAAGAACAGTTAAAGTAGGAGATGCTTTTTCTGAAATTTCGTTTTGAGGCGTTAGAACATGTTCGATGATTTTGAGAGGCTCCAGTGGATCGGGAAGCAGTGAAAGCGATTTTTTAAGTTTTTCGCCACGAATTTCTTGTCTCGGAATGAGACTCCAAGACTCCATGGCTATCAACCAAGACCTGAGCAGACCTAGGTCTAGAACTTCTAAAACTGTTTTCTTGGAGAGCAAGTCTATTGTTTGAGTAGGATCTAAAAGATCCTGCAGAGGATCCCACAGTGCCCGTCTGTCTAACAGGGGGAAAATGTCCTGTAATTCTTGCTGAAGATTTTTTGCAGTCTCAATGTCTTTGGCCCAGTTTTGCCTTAGTTTCAAACTTTCAAGGTGGTGACGAGCAGGTTCTGAATAAGCTTCATCTCTGGCAAGGTCAACCAGCTGGGGCCATTCTAAAGTAGATTCTAAAGTTTTTTCCACATCATGCCCTAAAAGTGTGAAAAGCTAGAAGATGTCTCAGTATAATACTCTGTTGGAATTTTCACTTTCATGGCTTGGCTCCAGAGTGCCTCTAAGTCAAAATAATCTCTGAGCATGTCTTGGAAAACATGAACGATGACATCTCCATAATCGAGTAAAACCCATCTACCTTCGGAGTATCCTTCGATGTTCAGGGGTTTTATTTTTTGTTTTGAGAGAAATGCCTCGATCGAATCTGAAATAGCTTTAACCTGTCGATCAGAGTTTCCGTTGCAAAGAATAAAAAAATCAGTAAAGCAAGAGAGTTTGGAGAGGTCCAAAATTACAAGTTTTTCTGCCTTTTTTTCCAATGCTGCTTTGGCGCAAAGAAGTGCTGTAGTGGTCATGATGGATGTGTACCATAGAGTTGGTGACGTATCAAATAGCTTAAAACTTCGTCAGTGAGGGTGCCAGGAGGCGGATTTCCAACCTTTGCAATCTGTTCTCGAATTTCCGTAGAAGAAATATCTGGAGCTAATGTAGACACTCGCTTTAAAAAAGTATGTGAATTTTTTAAAACCCAAAGTTCTGGTTTGTGTGTTTTTTTTGCAAGCTGGGAGGACTCCCATTTTTGTAAAGTGATCTCGGATTGTGCTCTTCCATGTGGGTTTCTCTCTAAAATAATCCAGTTGCACAAAGTTAAGATTTCTGGAAAATGCCGCCAAGTGTGCAATATCTCAAGTTGATCTGACCCAATGACAAAGGCAATCTCAGGAGGGTATTTTTGCTTAAGAGCTAATATCGTTTCAAAAGCATAGGTGGGTTGATCTTGAGGACGTTCGATTTCGCAAAGATCCATTTCAATTTTATTTTTTATAAAAGTGAGTTTTGTCATTTCAATTCGATGCTCAATAGAAACCCCATTTTTCTTCTGCGGAGGAACTGCTGAGGGCACCAGCACAACTTTTTTGAGCCCAGGATTTTTGTAAAGTCCAAGCACCGCTTGAAGATGCCCAACATGAGGAGGGTCAAATGTACCACCAAAAAGTCCGGTGACTTTACTCCACTCGAGCATGGAGAGTCTCTAAGCCGCGCTGGGCGTTTAAAGTCAAGTATGCAGCATGGATGAGTTCTTTGAGATGATCTCCCGTTGCTGCCGAAATAAGAAATGGGGTTTGAGTTTTTGTTTTTTGTTTGAAAATTTTTTTTATTTTTTCTGCCGTTTTAGGTTCAAAAGAAAACAGATCCGATTTGTTGATGGCAATGATTTCTTTTTTATCTAATAAATCAGGATGAAATTCTTTTAATTCTTTTCGAAGCACACGGTAGTTTTTAATGAGCTTTGTAATCCCAGTGTCAATATCTTCGTGGAGTTCTGAGATGAGTTCTGATCCATCCAGAAGATGGATTAAAACCCGGGTTCTCTCAATGTGTTTCAAAAAACGATGCCCAAGTCCCAGTCCTTTTGAGGCACCCTCGATGACTCCAGGGATGTCTGCAATCACAAAGCTTTGAAACTCAGAAATAAAAACCACCCCAAGATTCGGGGTCAACGTCGTAAAAGCATAATCTGCTATTTTAGGTTTGGATCGGCTCACTTTAGAAATGAGAGTCGATTTTCCAGTATTTGGAAATCCAATAATTCCAACGTCAGCTAAAAGCTTAAGTTCTAAAGTGAGTTCCTTGCTTTCACCCTCTTCGCCATCCTGTGCAAATCTGGGGGCTTGGTAGGTAGAGCTTGTAAAATGTGTGTTTCCTTTTCCGCCTCTTCCACCCTTGCATGCAACATAGGTTTGTCCATCTTGACTGAAATCCATCAAGATTTTGCCCGTGTGGGTTTCCTTCATGAGAGTTCCAACTGGAACTTTAATAAGAATGCTTTTCCCGTCTCTTCCAGCTTTATTTGCACCAGAGCCATAGGCCCCCTTCGGAGCTTCTACAACTCGTTTGTAACGAAAATCTTGCAAGGTACTGAGTTGAGAGTGTGCTATAAATGAGACGTCACCACCATCTCCACCATCTCCACCATCAGGGCCTCCCTTGGGGATAAATTTTTCTCTTCGAAAGCTCACTGCTCCAGGGCCGCCATGGCCTGCCTTCACTTTAATTTTAGCCTCGTCTATGAAACGCATAAATGTGGGTTGTTTATACTTGAAGTCCAGGAAAAATGCACTCGTAAAAAAAATTTACCCCACTGTGGTTGTTTTAACTTTTATAGAGATTTCCCAGAGAATTGGCAACGAAAAAGACTCCAGTTGCTAACCCGATCCAGCAGTCTAAAGAGATTAAACTTCTCAATCCATTCAGGAAGGGCGCGAAACTGGGGGGTGCAGAATTTTTCGACCTCTGCGGCTCCTGGGCTACCCGGAGAAAGATGGGTATGGGTGGAAAAAAGATAAAGAGGTCCCCTCTGGGAGCCAATTTGCTTCAGAAAAGCTTCATAGCTTGGAATCTGAGTCGTCGTTAAATAAGATCGCCGATAAAAATAGATCCTGCCGCCCAAGGGTTGAAAGGGGTGGTTATCCTTATAAAAAATTTCAAGCGGGATCCCCTCTTGAAATTCATACAGTTTTTCTTGAAACCGAACTGGCGCCCAAGCCGGTGTCAAACAAAGTGAAATCAACGCAATCACATTTACCCCGACCAATGCTTTAGCAGGCCAACGCAAAAACGGAGATAAAAAAGAAACCCCCTCAATACCCAGAATCAATAAAACGGGGCCAGCGCTGAGCATTGGAAACAAAAATCGCAATTCTTTATGTCCAATCACTACATGTACCAAGAAAAATGGAAGTGTGCTCCAAGTGAGAATATTGAGTGGATTTCTAATCCATGAGATAGGCAAACTCACTATGAGGAGAAATCCTAGCAGTGGCCAAGCTTCTGTAAATGAGCTCCTAAAAAAATCCCACCAAGGTCTCACGCCACCCTCTGAGATATGATTTTCGATCAGATTAAATAGGACATAGTTTTTTGGTGAAAAGGTCCACTGGCCATATCCCCATCGATCCAAGACAGTTCCCAGAGCACAAGAAAGGAATATCCCTCCAACGATGACCCCCCAGGATTTGAGAGGAACTCTCCCAATGAGCAAGAGCCAGGCCATAACTCCTAAAACCATGAATCCTGTTTGAAACCTGAACTCAAAAGCCAATCCGAAAAGAATTCCGATGCCAAACGTATTCCAAACTGATATTTGACCTCGAATTTGGAGCAGGAGGTAGGCCCAACACATTCCTAGAAAGAAAATGGAACCGCTCAGATTCTCAGACGAGTGACGTGCATGAAAGGATGGAAGACACCAAAGTGTCGCAAGAGCAATGACTGCCCATTTGCGCCTTTCTAAATTTTTAAACCAAAATGGACAGCAAAACATAAGCGCTGCGGTGCTTAGCCATCCAATCATGGCCGAGAATATCCGAAAGCCCATAGCCCACTGAAATGGGTTTTCTATTTTCAGTGCTGAGAGTCCCTTAACTAAGCTTAAATAGAGAGCTGGCTGAACCCAGGAACGAATCATCCGAGCAAACTCACAAGGGAGATCAGATACTGGGGTTTTTCCTAATTTAAAGTTGAGAAACTCGAGAATCTGAAAATGCTCATCAGGATGATAAAATCCAGAGCTAAAGATCGCTGCCAAAAAATGTAAACCAGCGCTGATACAAAGCCAGCGAAAAAGAAACCGGGTCCACTCTTTTGACACCAGGTTCACCCCTCCGTGAGGTTTGCTTTTTCAATAAGGAAATGAAAAGTTTTGTCTTCCATCAGTCTGTAGGCCAAGTTTTCTAAACGGGCAGGTTCTTCGTTATAATAATTTTTGAGGTGTTCCTCGTCTAATTTCATTGAGGTCGCCATCGTTTTAATTTCTTGATTCACTTCTGTGGGTTCTACAGTGATTTTTTCTTTGTTGGCGATAGACTCTAGCAACAGAGAAGCTTTGACTTGAATCTCGGCTTTTTTTGCAAGAGTTGGCAAGCTCTCTTCAAGGTGTTTTTTGATTTCTTCTTCTTTGAGCCCGTCTTCTTTGAGGTCATGGGCCAACGTCTGTGCTAAATGGCGAACCTGTGACTGAATGAGAGCCATGGGAACTTCGAATTTATTTTTCTCTAAAAGGTGTTTTAAAATTTCGCTCCTTATTTTTTGATCCGCTTGCCTTAATTTTTCTTTCGAGACAAAGTCTCTCGCTTTTACTCGTAAGTCTAAAACACTTTCGTATCCCATTTGCTTAGCAAACTCGTCATTGAGATCGGGGAGTTTTTTTTCAGAAATTTCATGCACGGTGACCGTAAACTCGGCTTCTTTGCCTGCGACTTCTTTGGCATGGTAGTCCTTTGGAAACTGCAAACGAAATGTTCTTGTTTCACCACGGTTCATGCCCACGAGCTCATCTTCGAAGCCTGGGATAAGTCCCTGTGCGCCGATCTCAACACGCTGTTTTCCATTCAGTCCGTCAAAATCTTGGAGTCCATTTTCTGTAACTAATTTTCCAATATAACTCAATTCTACATGGTCTTTGTTTCTCAGAGATCGAGAGGAATTTGAGCCATCAGCCAACAGGAGTCCTCCAGAGGCTGGACTAAATTCTGCTTTTGAGTTCTGCAATCCAGTAATGACATTTTCAACATCGTTATCCGTCACTTCTGTCTTTTCTTTTTTCAAGGAAATTCCGAGGTAATTTTTTATTTCGACTTCTGGCATTATTTCTACTGTTGCGACGTAATTTAAATCTGACCCCTCCTGAAAGTGGTGGTCATGTTCAGCCTGTCCCTCTTTTTTTCCCAGCTCTTCTATCTTTGGGCTCCCGACAACTTTCAATTTTTCGTTATCGATGGCCTGACTCAAGGACTCCTCTATGAGTTCGTGAAAAATCCGATGTTTGATGTCTTCGCCATAAGTTTGTTTAACTATTGCCAGAGGAACAAAGCCTGGCCGAAAACCTTTCATTTTTGCTGTTTTTTGAATTTCTAAATACTTCCTTTCGAGATGCTCACCCACAGTTGCCGCTGAGATACATACTGCAAATTTTCGAAGTATATTTGAAGTCTTTTCTACTTTTACTTTAAATTCCATAACTTAGCTCCGTATTGTTTGGGTTCCATAATGAGCAACATAGTTGATCTTTTTACTGAAAGAAAGCTAAAAATCCACGTACCAAACACGCTCCAACCAAAGTCCTCTCCCTGGCGCAGTAGGTCCAACAAGGGAGCGTTTCTTTGAATCCAGGATCTTTTCGAATAGATCCGGGGGTCTTCTTTCTTCGCCAATCTGCAAAAGAGTACCCACAATCCCTCTTACCATTTGCTTTAAAAATCCAGAACCTACAACCCTGACTTGCACTAATCCAAACTGAGAATCTACACAAAGCGGAAATGAAATAGGAACCCATTTGACGTCAGCTTCTAAAATTTCTCTCACCGTACTGCCTGGCTTAGAACCGGAAGCTTGAAGAGCTTTAAAATCATGCTTTCCACATAGGATTTGAAGGGCTTGGTGCATTCTTTTTATATTTAATTTTTTTCGAATCCACCAACTATAGGGTTCAAGGTGTGGGAGCGCACAGGGCCCTTGTTGAAAGTAGTAGCTGTATTGTTTTTTTAGAGCATTTTTTTGAGAATGAAAGTTCGCTGCCATTTTTTTGATTTCTAAAATCTGAATGTCTTTTGGAAGAAGCGCGTTGAGGCCCTTTTGCAAAATATCTAAATCCCATTCCTTTTTTTTAAAAGTAAAATGCACCACTTGCCCAGTCGCATGCACTCCGGCATCTGTTCTACCGCTGGCGACAAAAGAACCTTCTTCTTGAGTCATTTGTATGATTGTCTTTTCTAGGATTTCTTGAATGCTCATGTGCTCGGAATCCGGCTTTTGCCGCTGCCAACCGCAATAGTTGGTACCCAAGTAGGAGAGCCTAAAAGCGTATCTCTGCATAGAGTTAATACTCGTAAGTAAGTCCCAGGCTATACGTATTGACAGCAAATTTTACGGGGCTTGCAAACGAACTCACTCGAGTGAAATCGAAAGTCAGGTAAGAGTGTTTGACCCCAGCTTCTTCGTAGAGATCCCAATCTAAACTTGAAGAGAACCAATCGAGTAAAAGATTAATGCCCCCACTCATGTAAACGGCCTTAGAGAAACCCCGTTTATTTTTTCGATCGTCACTTCGAGATTCCACAAACCCAATGACAGCCCCCTCTACTTGGATATAGGGCCGCAGGATCCTCATCAAATTAAACCGATAATTGAATCCAGCAGCCAATGGAAAAATAAAAAACCTAAACCGTGTTTGAGATTCTGCACCAAAGCTTTGGCCTGTTTTATTATTGACTAAAGGTATTTTAAAAATACCGTTTCCTTCGTTAAAGCTCAGGCCTGTCGAAAAAACAAGGCCGATATTTCCAAACCACTCGCTATGAAAAGGTTGATACTCATAGGAAAAATTGAGATCGGGGGTCCATTTATTTCCATAGATCTCATTAAAAATCCTGGGGCTAGAATCTGCTGTAATGTTTCTCTGAGCAGAAACTCCAAGTTTAACCGCAATAGCTGCTCTAATTTCCTGTGGTTTTTTGAATTTTAACTCGGAGTGACCTGATTGTATGTCTGCGATCACACTCCTGGTTTCTAGAGGAGGGAGTTTTAGTTTCTCGCTCTCGATAAAAGACTTTTCTTCTTTTGATTTTTCTAACTCTTGTTTCATTTTTTGGGTATAGCCTTCGCTAGAAGAGTTTTCGCCAAGTTTTATTTTAATTTCTTTTGTGTAGTTTTCAGAGGGAGGAGACTCGTCTCTTGCTTCGGAAATTTTCTTTTTAACCTCATCGATATAAGGCTGAGGAGAAGTCCCCTCGGCCCAACTCGGAAAAGCATAAAACAGCAAAATCAAATATAATTTACTATTTTTTAGTTTCATAACAAGTAGGAGAAGGATTCCTTTTTTTAAATAAAGTCAGCAAAAGTCCTATTTCTAGCAATAAGAGCGTGAGTAAAACTACTGGATTTAAAATCATCCAAGCTAAAAGCTCAAGGGGTGCCAGTAAGAGTAAAACAGGGTAGCGAAAATCAGGGTGCTCGACGAGCCAAGTGGCCGCCTTTGGTGAATACTGATAATATTTTTTTACAAAAAATATTCCCCAATCAGTTTGGAGTAAAAATGCATCTCTAAAATTTTGAAGTAAGTAAATCGGAAAGCTTTCAGCTGTTCTAAAAGCTGCCGTAGCAATAAAACAATTGCTTTTATTTAGAAAACCTTGAACCTCTGTCGTTCTAACATCCGTGATACTACAAAGAGTACCTGGTGGAACTGGGGGTACACTCAAAAAACTGGACAAAACTCCTGCCGAATCTCTCACCGTAAAAGCTAACGTATATTTATGAGCATCCCCTGTACTGTCAGAGTTATTAAATCCACTCACATTTTGCTGGCCAGAACCAATACTCAGTCGTGTAACGATGTCATTGCCCGTTGAAAAATCTACCGTTGTGGCAGTTGGCGCCGCACCTTCTTTTCCCGCAACCACAAGCGTATCAACTGGAGCGTTCCCCGCAGTGGGTGTTGTAGCAAAAAGGCCTGCATTGAGTACAATTTGACTATCACCTGGAAAATAAACATCTGTTAGCGAAGGACAAACAAAGGGAGAAGCAGCAGCCTGAAAGCTTAAAGTGAGTGTTGTAGATTCGGCTGTACCTTTGATGTCTGGAGAATCTACAGCTGTTGGCTCTCCCACATTAAAAGTGACAGAAAATCGCGTGGGAGTTCCTGCAACAGGGGGAGAAACAATGGCCTCTGTACACCCCAGTGCAACAGGTCCTTGGTTTTGATTTTTTGTTCCAAAGCAGATATCCAGTGGATAGATCCCCACTCGAAGTGTGCTTTTAGCAATGTAGTTTGCTGCAAAAAAATAACCGAAATTACTAAAATTTGTACTCCCTGTGATTTGACCTCTGCAATTGGCCAATCCACAGTTGTTCCCGGCAGCCACTGAGATAGGCACTAGAGGTAAAACCGACAGGCTTGTGGTGACTGCTGTTTTAATATTGAGAATGAGATTAGCCGCAGTGAGGGTATCTGAGGTCACGTCAAATAATAAGATGTTGGGTCTATTGGCGACAGTGGCATCTGGATCTTGTTTCTGTTTCAAATCAAAATCCGTAAAACCCACCGCCGTATCCATTGTATTAGTTTTCGCGGCATAAAATACAGTGCCATTGTTAAGAGTGTAAGGACTCACTGGAACGACTTTTAATGTAGCAAAAGCAGGGAACGATAAAAAAAATATCGAGACCAGAAGATTAAAACTTTTGAACCAATATTTCGCCAATTTGTACGGCATTGAGTGCAGCTCCCTTCCTTAGGTTATCAGACACAATCCAGAGGTTCAAACCATTCTCGATAGAAAAATCACTACGAATTCTTCCAACATAGACTGGGTCTTTTCCAGTAGACTCTGCTCCCGAGGGGTAGAGGTTGGACTTTGGGTCATCCCTGAGTTCGATTGTGGGCTGAGAAGCGTAGAGTCCTTTGATTTCTTTTATATCAAAGGGTTTCTCGCACTCCACATTGACTGACTCGGCGTGACAATTAAGGGTGGGAACTCTTACGGTCGTTGTAGTCATTTTGAGTTCTGGAGTGTTTAGAATTTTTCTGGTTTCGTCAATCGTCTTATGTTCTTCGCTCGTGTAGCCATCTTCTTTGAAGGACCCAATATGAGGAAGACAATTAAAAGCAATAGGATGAGGAAAAATTTTAGGTTCCAACTCTTTATTCTCTAAAAATGCCTTCGTTTGGGTTTTGAGCTCGTTCATTGCTAGCAAGCCCGCTCCACTGACGCTTTGATAAGTGGAAAGAACAATTCTCTTAATTTTATATTTTTGGTGAATGGGATTTAACGCGACCACTAAAGGAGCAACCGTGCAGTTTGGAGCTGAAATAATTCTCGGTGAGATTGGATTTTTCAGCAAATACCCATTGACCTCTGGAACAATAAGAGGAGTATCTTTGTCCAAGCGAAAAGCAGCTGAGCTATCTACTACTAAGCAGCCTTCTTGTACGGCTTTTGGCACCCAAGCCTTTGAAACAGCATCTGAGGCATCGAAAAAAGCCAAATCAATATTTCTAAAACAACCTGGTTTTAGTGTGTGGCAAAAAAAAGACTGCCCTAAATAAAGAATTTTTTTCCCTTCTGATCTTTCTGAGGCAAAGGGGACTATTTCTCCAACAGGAAATTTTCTTTCTGCCAAAATGCTCAGAATAACTTTTCCAACCGCCCCAGTTGCGCCCACAACAGCAACCCTGAGCATGGATTTTTTTATGCTCATAAGTGTTTTTCGGGTGTGTGTGGGTTGAGAGATTTCTCTTTCTGAAATAATATTCGAAACATATTAAGGAACAAACTTACAAAAATATAAACTGCTGCAAAGAGGAAAAGGGTGACCTCAGGTTTTACTGCAATCAAAATCATCATTAAAACACCAATGAGCAGGTAACCAAAACTTGCCCGCGAACGCCAGTTGAGTTCTTTGAGAGATGGAAACCTGATTTGGCTGACCATGAGGCTAGAAAGACCAAGCGCAAAAATAAGCGCAATGGTTTCGTTTGCAAAAGTAGCGCCTTGTAATTCTGCGCTTTGTAAAAATAAAAGATAAGTCGCAATGGTTCCTGCGGCAGCCGGGGTGGGCAGGCCCTGGAAGTAGTTTTTAGGGATAATGGCAGTATTGATATTAAAGCGGGCCAGTCTAAGAGCAGCACAGGCGAGAAATAAAAATGAAGCTAAAATCCCCAATCTGCCATACGGCTCCAGTTCCCACCGATAAAGCAAAACCGCAGGAGCCATCCCAAAAGAAATCAAATCAGAAAGGCTGTCATATTCAATCCCAAAAAGACTTGTGGCCTTTGCAAGCCTGGCCACTCGGCCATCGAGCATGTCAAACACAGCAGCAGCAACAATGGCCCAAGCTGCAGCGGTAAAATTGAGTTGGATAGAAGCAATGACGGAGTAAAAGCCACAAAACATATTGGCTGTGGTTACAAAGTTGGGGATAATGTAGATTTTTCTTATGGCCATAGTGAAAAACTTTACTCTATGTGCACCATTAAGGCAACGTCCCGATTTGAGTGTGACCGGCGAGGATTTTGTCTCCTGATTTTACTAAAATCCGGGACCCCTCGGGTAGAAAAAGCTCCATTCTTGAGCCAAAACGGATCATTCCATAGCGCTCGCCAACATGCAACTTCTGTCCTGGTTTGACATGACAGACAATTCTGCGTGCAATAAAACCAGCAATCTGTAAAAATGCGACTCTCTGTTTTTTTTCTGTCTGGATACTGACCCAATTTCTTTCGTTTTCTGTGGATGCTTTGTCTAAGTTGGCGGCAAAAAATTTTCCGGGTACATAGTCCACTTTTTCTACCGTGCCTGAGACTGGTGCGCGATTGACATGGACATTGAGGGGAGACATAAAAATACTTATTTTCTGGGCGGATGCGCCATAGCGGGAGTCCGTCACCTTTTCTACTTTAAGCACTGTTCCATCGGCAGCACTGATCACAGCGTTTGGATCTTGCGTTTCTGGAGTGCGCTCGGGGTCTCTAAAAAACCAAAGAGAAAATAAAATGAGCGCAAAACTAATGGCACTCAAAAGGGCTGAGGTCATCTTCAAAAGAGAATCGGGCTCAAGCAAAAAAGCACTTCCCAAAAAAAGGAGCCAAGTTAAAAAAAATGTTCCAATGATGGGCCAACCTTCGAGAGCAATCAGGGGACAGATTGATTTTAAGAAATGCGACATAGAGTTTGTTTTTCCTTTAACTTGAGTTCTGCACTTGAGGCACGCAAATAGCGAGGGAAAAGAGTTAACGCATTTTGAATCTTGCCTCCCTTGTAGGCCTCCCAAACCAATGCACCCAAATACCTTCCCTGAATATTCTGAAAATAATCCCTATAAAGTGAAGGAAACTTAATCTCGAGGGAGGAGGGTAACTCTTTCCAAAAATCTAAATAGCGCTTTCTGCCTTCACCCACCGCAAGCCACTTTCTTTTTTTGCTTAATTTTTTCTTTATAGCTTTTATTAAGTCAGAAGGAGATAAAACTTGTTCTGAGATAGGGACATCACTTAAAATCTCAGCAGGTTTTCCATACAGTGCAAAAAGTTCTCCCTTGCATGCATCAGAGCTAGCTATTAAAACCGCGTCTTGTTTTAATGTTTGAAGCCAAAGAGCCACTGGGCGAGCAAGCGCAGACAGACTAGAAACACCGACAAGAGGCTTATTGAGAGAGTGAGCTAATGTCCTAGCCGTAGTGATCCCAATTCTAAGTCCTGTAAAACTCCCGGGGCCCACTCCCACCCCAAAAAAATCAAGCTCTTCGAGTGCAAGGCGAGACGCTTTCAAAATCCCATCAATGGCCCAGAGGAGTCGCTCCGAATGCGTCGAAGTTTCTACATTTACAATCCATTCGGCTAGGAGGGTGAGCGTACCCGCAGCAGTGTCTGCCTCGAACGTCGCAAGCGCTGCAGTTTTAGAGGACGTATCCCAAACTAAAAACTTTATGCTCGCCATCATACTTAATCAAAAAAAGGAAGCCGGGCCAGATCATTGCGGATGACAACTACCATCAGGAGTAAAATAAGAGATAGTCCCACCTGCTGAATGATTTCTGTCTGGCGAATCGAGAGGGGTCGACCGCGAACGGCCTCAATTCCAAGTAAGAGTAAGTGTCCCCCATCTAAAACTGGAATAGGGAGCACATTCAATATCCCAAGTCCTACCGACAAAATAGCCATGGTTGTTAAGAAAGCAATCAGTCCTCGCGCTAAAGACTCTCCTGCGATTTTTCCAATCAGGATGGGTCCCCCCAAGGTCGTAACCGAAACATCTCCAGTTATCATTTTTCGAATGGATACGATATTTCTCCATGAAAAAACAACCGTTCTCTCGGTGGCTTTATAGAGAAGCATAAAAGGATTGAGCACTCGTTCCGTGATCGTGGAGGGTTCTGCCCAAAAAAGCATCGGCATCACTCCAATGGTGTATTGAGTGGTCTTTCTAAGCAGTACATCTCTCGCATTTGTAGCCGTAGGGGTTATCGCGGCTGACTTCAATTGCCCAGCGTGTTCCCATTCTACAATGACTTTTCCATCTTTTTCGCCTGACCGCTGGACTGCATTTTTTAAATCAAAAAAACTATAGACCTCATTTTCCCCTACTTTAAGAAGGTGATCTCCTGCCAAAATACCCGTTTGCTCTGCTGGGGATTTAGGAATCGTTTTTTCGACAAAAAGTTCGGAAGAATAAAGCCCCAAATCTTTTTCAATTCCAAGCGAAACAAGAGATTTTTTTAAACTTATTTCTTTGGATGCCCCATTTGGAGTCCCACCTTTTTGAGGTTGAATTTTTAATACAAATTGAGCCCCTGAGTTGATTTTTTGATAAGTGTCTTCGACTTCTTCCCAGGTCAAAACAGGGGTGCCTGCAACCAAAATTATTTTGTCTCCAGTTTTGATCCCAGCCATTGCTGCTAAGGAGTGGGGATTTGAGATTCCAGCTTGCGTAGCACGCGCAGAAGGAAGCATGCCCTGGATTTCGCCTACATCGGTGGCCTCACCATACACACTAAAGCCCTTTTGAGGGGCGGGAGTTACTAAAAGATTGAGGTAGAGCTCTTTTCTTTTTATTTTTAAATCGAGCGGTTTATTGGGACTCTCATTCACCGCTAATAAAATATCTTCGTACTTTTTAACGCTATGTCCATTGATTTCTACTATCCGGTCCCCACTTTTAAAACCCACCTTTTCGGCATAAGAGTTTTTGACAACTCGCCCTACCACACTTGCAATTTGGGGTTCTCCCAAAACGAGGATTGCCATAAAAACAAGAATCGCAAATAAAAAATTAAAGAGAGGTCCACCAAAGAAAATAAAAAATCTCTTCCAGGGGACTTGTCTACCCAGAGCACGCTTTTGGTCTTCTATGGAGAGCTCTACAGTGGGATCTTCGCCTAAGAGTTTGACATACCCTCCCAGTGGAATAACAGAGACTCTCCACTCAGTTTCACCCCATTTTTTCTTGAATAGACTGGGGCCAAAACCAATCGAAAAAACTTCTGCTTTGACATTAAAGATTTTGGCGAACAAAAAATGCCCAAACTCATGCACAATGACCAAGGGACATAAAATCGCTAAAAAACCTAAAAGGGATAACATAGGGGCTCTCCTATCCTAAAAGTCTGATACAAGCATACATCAAAGGTAAACTAAAAACGATACCATCAAATCGGTCCAAAAAACCTCCGTGCCCAGGCAAGATATCTCCAGAGTCTTTTTTTTGATAAGCTCTTTTTAAAAAACTTTCGCACAGATCTCCAATTTGAGCCATGGTGCCAACTCCTAGCGGGATCAAAACCACCGCAACCCAGGCCAAGGAGTGAAAAAACAAGAATTTGAAGAGTAAGGTAAAGAAAAGACCGAAACCTAAACCTCCCCAGGCACCTTCGACTGTTTTCTTTGGACTAATTTTAAAGTAGAGTCTTTTTTTGCCATACTTTTTCCCTACAAAGTAACTTGCGCTGTCCATGACCCAGTTGAGGAGAAAGAAAAACATAATCCACTCTCTTCCATTTTTGGAATCTCGGATGAGCACTAAGTAAAGAGGCAAAAATACAAGGTAGACACCTCCAAAAAGAGAAAACATGAGTTCCTGAAAATGTATTTTTAAAGCTGTTTCGTCCTCATTCTCGTCAGCCGTAAACAAAAAATAACCAAAGAGCACAAAGAAATAAAATAAAAATAAGATGTATTCAATTCTCGGAATCCAAAAATTAGTAAAGCCAATCAGCCATAATAGTCCAAAGAGAAGAATTTTTTTATGCTTTTTATCCGGAAGTGAAAAAGTAATATCAATAAATTCGTTAAGCATCCCGAGCGAGAGGACAAAGCCTAAAATGGCGGCCCCTATTTTTCCTCCAAAGAGTAAGACGCTCAAAAGAATCGCACCCCCAATAACGCCGGTGGTCACTCTTTTTTTAAGCTCCGAGGGGTTGCTCATACATTGAACCTCTTACTTTACCATAACGTCTTTCTCTATGCGAATAATCCTCAAGTGCCTTTCTCAAATGCTCTGGAGTAAAATCTGGCCAATTCACATCAGTAAAAACATATTCGGCATAGGCGGATTGCCAGAGCAAGAAATTGCTCACCCGTTTTTCTCCACTGGTACGAATCACCAAATCCACATCGGCCAGTTCTTTGAGAGGAGCCGTCCATAAGTAATCCCGCATGAGATTTTCATCCATGGCTTCGGGTTTGTAAATTCCAGCAAGGCAGTCTTTTGCAAAACGCCGAGTCGCATCCGAGAGTTCTCTGCGTGAACCATACGAAATCGCCAAATTAAATTGGAGTCCCGTATTTTTTGACAAGGCGGTGATCATTGGATCTAGCACAGCTCGGATCGAAGGATCCAACCTGTCTATCTCACCTAGAATCCGCATTTTGATATTTTTACGCTCAAGCTCTTGAAATTCTTTGACGAAATATTTTTTTAATAATTTCCAAAGGACACTGAGCTCACTCTTTGGCCTCAGCCAGTTTTCTGTAGAAAAAGCATAAAGCGTCAGGGCCTTTATGCCAAGATTGTCTGCTTCGCGCACAATGGGTTTGACTCGAGAGGATCCCCGGATATGCCCAAAAATACGAGGGTAGCCTCGCGCGGTCGCCCAGCGGCCATTTCCATCCATAATAATGGCAATGTGTTTGGGTAGGGTTTGGATCAAACGGTGAGAATCTCCTTTTCTTTAAGTACAATGACTTTGTCTACCTCTTGAGATTTTTCGTCTGTTTTCTTTTGAATCTGATCCATTGTCTTTTTAGTTTCGTCTTCGGAAATCGTTTTTGATTTCGCTCTTATTTCTTCGTTGGCATCTCGGCGGTGGTTTCTCAAGGCAACCTTTGACTCTTCGCCTATTTTTTTGACAAGTTTAACCAGTTCTTTTCGTCTCTCCTCAGTCATCTGTGGGAGTGGGACACGAATGATCTTGCCGTCATTTTGAGGGGTTAACCCAATATTCGCAGCCAAGATCGCTTTCTCGATAGCACCGATCATGCCAGCTTCCCATGGTGAAATTTGAATTGTACGAGCATCTGGAGTCGTGACATTGGCCACCTGATTCACAGGCATAGGAGAACCGTAATAATCCACCTTGACTGGATCTAAAAGTGCAGTCGAGGCTCTTCCTGTTCTTACTTTTGCAAGTTCTGCCTTGAGAGATTGCAGGCTTTTATCCATATTTTGAACCATTGCTTGAATGACTTCTTGAGACATTTGAGTTCCTCCCATCTGTTAATGGACTAAAGTACCCACGGGTTCCCCGAGGACTACTTTTTTTAAGTTTCCACGGACATTCAAATTAAATACGATAATCGGAAGTTGGTTGTCCATGCAAAGTGAAATGGCTGTAGAATCCATGATTTTTAATTTTTTTCTCAGGACATCAATATATTTTAACTCTGGCAATAGCTTCGCGTTAGGATGGGTGTCCGGATCAGAGTCAAAAACTCCATCTACTTTAGTGGCTTTGATGACCACTTCGGATCCGACTTCCATCGCTCTTAAGGCAGCCGCTGTATCTGTTGTGAAATAAGGATTTCCCGTGCCTGCTCCAAATATGACAATTCTATTTTTTTCTAAATGCCGGACCGCTCGACGACGGATGTAAGGTTCTGCAAGTTCTTGCATTTCGATGGCGGATTGCACTCGGGTGTTTACTTTTTCGTGCTCCAAAGCGTCTTGGAGAGCAAGGGAGTTTAGTACGGTGGCCAGCATTCCCATATAATCTGCGCTCGACCGATCCATACCCTTGGTGGCGCCTTTGATCCCACGAAAAATATTGCCTCCGCCTAGAACAATTCCAGTTTGCACACCCAGGGTATGAATTTCTTTGATTTCTTTTGCAAGAATTTTTAGATAGTCATTGTCAATTCCATAGCCTAGTTCTCCCGCTAAGGCCTCTCCCGATAATTTTAAGAGAACTCGTTTGTAAGGATGGGTGCGCCTTTTTGCTTTCATTGCCCAATCCCTTCTCCTAAAAGGTATCGTGTAAATCGCCGAATCGAAATATTTTCACCCAAAAGAGCAATGGATTCTTTTAAAAGCTGTTCCACTGACTTGCTGGGATCTTTAATGAAGGCCTGATTGAGCAAACAATTGTCATCCTGAAATTTTTTGATCTTACCTTCCACAATTTTTTCTAAAACAGGTTGTGGTTTCCCAGTGTCTTTTATTTGGGCCAACGCAATTTCTTTTTCCTTTGTGAGAACGTGTTCAGGAACCTCAAGGCTTGAGACCCACTGGGGATTGGCAGCGGCAATCTGCATCATAATATCCTTTACCAATTGGCGGAATTGCTCAGTTCGAGCTACAAAGTCAGTCTCGCAATTGATCTCCAGCAAAACACCCACTCTCCCCTCGCCATGGATGTAAGAGCTCACTGCTCCCTCTTTTGTAATGCGCCCAGATTTTTTGGATGCAGCTGCGATGCCTTTTTTCCTTAGATATTCGATGGCTTTTTCAAAGTCGCCCTGAGTCTCTGACAAGGCTCTTTTGCAATCCATCATCCCTGCCCCCGTTTTTTCACGAAGTTCTTTGACTTGATTAGCTGAAATTTCCATGGCTACTCCTTTACAGTTTTGAGCACAGTTCCAGGGATAGTTCCAGGCTTGGTTTCGGCAATTGCACCTTCGACATCTTTTTCGGGAGTTTCAAGTTCTTTAGCTTCTTCGGCCTCGAGATCTGCTTCGTCAATACCCTGAAGATCAATGTCACCTTCGAACCGAGACACTTTCTTTTCAGTTTCAAGAGCAGTTTCTTCTTTTGCAACAACCACAGGAGCTTTCTCGCGAGAGGTCAGTTTTTCTTGATACATTTTAGCACCTTCGAGACAGCTATCTGCAATAAGTTTTACAAAAAGTCTGACACTACGAATGGCGTCGTCATTTCCAGGAATAACATAATTGATGTCCGATGGATCACAATTGGTGTCCACAACCGCAATCGTTGGAATCCCTAACTTTTTAGCTTCCTTGATCGCAATGTGTTCTTTCTCAGTGTCGACAATAAAAAGAGCTCCTGGGAGTTTTTTCATTTCTTCGATTCCACCCAAAGATTTTTTTAATTTTTCAAGTTCATGATCTAAACGAGATTGTTCTTTTTTTGAGGTCTCATTCCACTCGGGGGAGGCTTTTTGCGCTTCGATTTTTTTAAGTCGATCAATAGAGGCTCTCACAGTTTGATAGTTGGTGAGCATCCCGCCCAACCAACGGTTGCTCACATAATACATATTGGATCTTTTGGCTTCTTCTTCGATGATGTCTTTGGCTTGCTTTTTAGTGCCCACAAAAAGGATTTTTTTCCCTTCCGCAGTCACTTGGACCGCAAATTGAGAGGCCGCTTTGGCTTGAGACACCGTTTTTTGGAGATCAATAATATAAATTCCATTTCTAGCTCCAAACACATAGGGTTTCATTTTTGGATTCCAGCGACGAGTTTGATGTCCAAAGTGGACTCCAGCTTCTAAAAGTTCCTTCATGGCAATAATCGGCATTGACGTTACTCCTATTCTGTTTGTGGTGATAGTGGCACGGGTACCCGGTAGATTCTGCTGAAAAAAGCACAGATGACCGCAGTTCTGGAAATTTTGAATTTCCCCTCCACCTCAACGAGACTGGGTTTTTACTCCCAGCCACCACGTTACTCGAAGTGTGCGTATTAGAGCCTAAGTACTAAAGTTTTTTGTAAAACACTACCAAATAATGTAATGAGTTCTATGGAGAGGGGAAAGTATGACCATTCAAGCCATTACCTTTGATGATGTCCTATTGGTGCCAGCCTACAATCACTACGAATCGAGGAGGATGGTAGATACCTCCATTGTAGACAAATCAGGGAAGTTAAAACTGGGATTGCCTCTTTTAACTTCAAATATGGACACCATTACGGAAAGCGAAATGGCCAATTTCGTGGGTAGCAAAGGCGGGATGGGTGCCCTCCATCGGTTTTTGTCTGTGGAGAGAAATGTAGAGGAACTTAAAAAGTGCAAATACCCTGTGTTTGTGTCCATCGGATGTTCTGAAAAAGATTTAGAGCGAGCAGAGGCTTTGAGGTCGGCTGGAGCTCAGTATTACTGCATTGATGTAGCTCATGCTCACGCCAAATATGTGGGCAAAACTTTGAAGCGCTTAAGGGACATGCTCCCTGAAGCGTGTATTTTAGCAGGCAATGTGGCCACTTATGCAGGTGCGGATTACCTGGCCTCTTGTGGAGCAGATCTCATCAAGGTAGGGATCGGCGGGGGCTCTGTTTGCAGTACACGAATTAAAACAGGATTTGGGGTTCCAATGATCACTTCGCTTCAAGAGTGCACTCGAGTCGATCGATCGATTGTTGCAGATGGTGGGATCAGGACTTCTGGAGACATTGTAAAGGCGCTCGCCTTTGGAGCAGATTTTGTCATGGTGGGAGGATTGCTTGCGGGGACTCGGCCCACGCCAGGAGCCGTCATCACAAAAAGTGATGGCAAAAAAGTCAAAGAATACCGCGGAATGGCCTCTCGCGAAGCTCAGGAAGATTTTATGGGTGTGATGCCTGACTGGAAAACTGCAGAGGGAGTTGCGGTCGAAGTGCCTTACCGCGAAGACCATGAAGCGATTTTGGCTGACTTGATTGGAGGCTTGCGTTCTGGACTCACCTATGGAGGGGCAGCTACAATCCGAGAACTCCAAAGAAAACTCAACTATATGGTGATTTCCGAATCTTCTCGCGTTGAGAGCTTGCCACATAAAATGCTGAGTTTGTAAATTTCCTCAAGCGCTTTCACCGTATTGCGAGCATCCCAGTTTTTTCTAACGTGCTCTAAAGCGTTTTTAGAAATTTTCGAACAGAGTGCGGGATCTTGTGCCAATGAAAGAATTTTGTCAGACAAATCTTGAGCGTCTCGTGGATTAAAAAATAAACCATTCACGCCGTCTTCGATAATATCTAAAGGACCTCCCTCGCGAGGAGCAACAGGAACCCTCCCCACGGCCATGGCCTCAATGAGAGTCAATCCAAACCCCTCTGGCGTTCGTGATGCAGAGACAATGGCGTCCATCTCACTCATTTTTTTGAGCGGCTCCGAAGTTTCGCCTATAAAAGTAACTGGACTTTGCAATTCATGGGCCTTATTTTGCAAATCCCCTTGCACTGAACTACGACTCACCACCGGAACTCCTCCAAAAATAAAACCTTTTATTTTTTTGTTTTTGAGGTTTGCCAATGCTTCAATAAAAAGATCGATACCCTTTTGAGAGTTGAGCCTCCCAAAAATCCCAACTCTAAATTCCGGATTTTTTTGAGCATTGAGGGGTGGGACTTTTTCAAAATCCACGCCCAGACTAATCAGATACATCTGACGATGGGGGACAAAAAAATATTTCTTCTCAAACCCACTTTGAGCCTTCAGCGTGTATCGAGAGTTTACTAAAATACCTTTTGCAGGAAGCACATGTGCCAAGCAATCCATCCACCCTGACACAGGCCCATGCTGAAACCACAGGTGAGGGATTTTTTCTCTCCATGCCGCTAAAGCCCCAAATAAAGCACCATAGGCCATCGTAGAGTGTACGAGGTCTATTTTTTCCTCTCGGATGATGGATCTTAGCCAGAAGATCACTTTGAAAAAACTCAAGGGGTGGCTCAATCGAAAAGAAAAAGGATAGACATATACTTTTATACCAGAAATTTTTTGGAGTTCTTCTTGTAAGGGCCCCTTTCGCAGCAGGCAATAAACTGGAGAAAAATTTTCTCGATCATGAAATCCGGCCGTATGCCCAACAAAAGCTTCTGCCCCACCCCATCCCGCAGAAGGAACAATGTATAAGATTTGAAGCATGGATCATTTGATTGTATCCGACAGATCAAAGAAACACACGGTAATCAAGACCAAAGACCTTGGCAAATTTTTTGGCCAGGGCTTTTCCAACCAAACGTTGTCCAGTTTCAATCTGTGAGACGTTTGCCTGTGGCATGCCCAACTTTTGAGCCAGTTCGACTTGAGTCATATCCATACGCTCTCTAGAAATGCGAACCATATATGCAGCTTCACCTCCTGCACTCTTCATTCGCCCTTTCGCCAACTCACGCCAAGGGATTGATTTTTCACGATAATCGTCCAAGGAAACAATAATTGCATTGAGTTTAGACGCAGGCACATCCTTAAAGCGAAGCACTTCGTCAGCCGTTCTTACTTCTATTTCAATAGGGTGCTTTTTCATGCGTACCAACATAATAAACCTCAATCAAGCGAATCTCATTATCCTTCACTTCCCAACAAGCTACATAAGTCGGTCGTCCTGACTTAATATGGCAATGAAAGAGTTTCGTGGTTCTAGTCCTCTTTAGCCTTCCAAAATTTTTCCAGTTGGCCCTCATGGGTCCGGCAGTTTCTAATTCCTTGGCCAATAAATCAAACTGCCCCTGGATCTGCAGAGGCAGTTTTTCTAGTTGTTTTGCTGCTTTTCTGGCGACATTCACTGTCCACATATAAAATTATATCAATTTATGAAATATGTCAAATTTAGATATATCATACCTTTATCTATCCGATTTTTTTCGTTTTATCCCCGGAATTTTATGGCGTTTGAGCATTTCAAACAAAGTGCTTCGAGCGATTCCTAAAATATCAGCCGCATCGGCTCGATTTCCCTCTGATAACTTTAAGGCCTTTACTATAAGCACTCGCTCCATCTCAGCTAATGTCAACACGGCTCCAGTCAACCCCAACTCTGGCGAATCTTGCACAGACTCTGAATTTACCAAAAACTCAAACGCATCTTGATTGAGCACAGGCACAAAGGGACCGGCTAGTGCACTGGCACGCTCAACGACATGCCGGAGCTCTCTCACATTTCCAGGCCAATAATGCGCCTTGAGCCTGAGCAGTGCCCTATAGGACAACATTTTGCCCAGTTCTGAGGCAAATTTTTTGGCCAGCAATTCGATGTCTTGAGGTCGGTCCCGAAGACTCGGAATCTGTAAAGTCACCGAAGTGAGCCTGTAGTAGAGATCTTGTCTAAATTTTTTTTCTGTCACCAATTTTTTTAGCGAAAGATTCGTCGCGCAGACAATCCTTACATCAGCATGAATAACTTGATCTGATCCCACAGGTCTAATTTCGCCATCTTCTAAGAAGCGAAGCAGCTTGACTTGGATTTCGAGCGGCAAATCTCCGACTTCGTCCAAAAAAAGAGTACCCCCATGGGCTTGCAATAAAGCCCCTGGGCGGTGTGACACTGCACCCGTAAAAGCTCCCTTGGTGTGGCCAAAAAGCTCGCTTTCTATAAGGCTCAAGGTGAGAGCCCCACAATGTAAAGGCACAAAAGCACTTCCACACCTTTTGCTCCAAGCATGGATGAGCCTTGCAATGACTTCTTTTCCAGTGCCTGTTTCGCCTGCAATATAAGTCGTAAGAGAAGTCGCAGCAGCTTTTTGGGTCATCCATAAAAACTCAGCGCCCTCTCGCGTCTGTGTCAGCCAAGGGCGAACACTGGAGGGAAATTCAGGCAGGGTTTTTTTAGATTCATGATTTTGCAAAACAAGAGTAGACTCCCCTAGCTTGAGTGGAACTCCAGGTGGCAAATGAGCTTCGCGAATCGTGAGATCCCCAAGTACTCCCCCTTGGACGTCGTCAAAGAGCTTAAACCAAAAAGGGGAGAGCAAAGTTCCACACTGCTTTTTCCAAAAAATTCCAACTTTATTGGGCAAAGTAGAATCTCGCAGTGGAATTTTTGAGCTTTCTTCTCGACCTAAAGTCATTTGACCTTTAGATTGCCTTAAACATATGGTTCTCGTTTCGCCCGTCGGATCTTGAATTTTAATTTGCCAATTGGACATGATTGACTTACCTCTTGCATGAACACAGAGCAATTTGCGTACCCACACGTTTGAGCTCATTTTTGGAGATCAAGTCGCCTAAAAGGTTCAGATTTATCCCATTTGGAATAAATTTGAACCCTTAGGCAATTTAAAGCTATAATCATGGAATATATATGAGCAGACAGGTCTTATTTGCATTGACGATAGAAATCTTACTCATTTCCATTACGGTTTTTTTACTCTTACAACCCCGGTTTTTATTTCAAAAACAATCCAGCACAGTAAGGTCATTGGCCAAAAGCTTGGGTGGTGTTTTTTTGTGTTTTACTTTTTTTTGGTCAATGATTATGGGGTGTATTTTAGAGCTTAACTCCGTGAGATTTCATTTCTAATATGCAAAAACCTTCGATCGGCATTGTTGCACCCGCCTCGGTTATTTCAAAAACCGAGCTCAAGCAAGGGTTAGAAAAATTACAAAAGGCTGGCTATTCTATAAAAGTCCATCCTTCTTGTTACAAAAAGCACCTCTTTTTTGCCGGTAATGACGCAATAAGAGCCAAAGCTTTTTACGAACAAGCAAAAAATAAATCTCTTTCTATCCTCTGGTGTGCTCGAGGCGGGTATGGAGCATTTCGATTGCTCCCTTGGCTAGAAAAAATGAGCCGCGATTATGGGATCCCTCCTAAAAAATTACTTATTGGATACTCAGACATTACGGCACTCCACGAATTTGTGCACTCCCGATGGGGCTGGAAGTGCTTGCATGCTCCCATGCCAGGACTCAAAGAGTTTTGTAATTTGAATAGCAAAGACTGGAAAACCCTTCGAGACCTGATCGAAGGAATAAAGTCTTGGACGCCTCAGAAATTAAAATTCTTGACTCCGTCGCCCAAAGAAACTCTCACCGGGAAACTCACTGGGGGGAACCTTTCTGTTTTAGCTTCGCTGGCAGGCACACCCTACGCCCCTCGTCCCAATCCTGAGTTTTTATTTTTAGAAGAAGTGAGTGAGCCTTTTTACAAAATAGATCGCATGGCACAGCAACTTTTGTCGTCTGGATACTTTAGAAATGCCAAAGCCATACTTCTTGGGAATTTTTTCGATTGCAAAGACAAAATCAGCCAGCCTTCTTTGAGGCCGCTTCTCTCCCCTCAAAACGCCTTGAGAGAAATATTTGGGTCTATTGGAAAATGCTTAAACATCCCAGTCGCCCATGGACTCCCCGTGGGGCATGGTCCCAAAAACTACCCTTTACCTCTGGGTGTGCCCTATCAGCTTACCCCACATGGGGAACTCAAATTTTTAGATTGGAAATAAGAACGATAAACGTTAAAAAGCGGTGTGGCTTCCTGGCGGAATTGGTAGACGCGCACGACTCAAAATCGTGTATCCTTACGGGTGTGAGAGTTCGATTCTCTCGGAAGCCATTAGTAACACCCCCACTCCATTTGACAATGATTGGCACTTAAATTATGCTGCGCTGCATGAAAACGATAATTTTTGCTCTTATTTTTTCGTCCTCTCCCCTCTTTGCCAATCCTCCTAAAGACACCTACCCAGTGGGTTGTTTTGAGGAAGCAATGCTTAAATCAGATTCACTCTCTTATCCCCAAGCTGCGATCTTATGTGCCAACTCTCCTTACATGACAGAACCTGTTCAGTGTTTTTTGAAAGCTTTGCCTGCTGTAGGCGAAGCCACTTCATTCCCTAAGTTCCTTAAAAATGATGATATTTCAAAACACGCTGCTCTTTTATGTTCAGGAGCTGCCTCGGATGCCCCTATTGAATGCTTTAATGCTGTAACTAAAGATCTCAGTGTAAAAGAAGCTGCAATGCTTTGTTCTGGAAGCACTTCTCAGAAGCCCATTGCCTGTTTTAACGAAGCTCAAAAACTTAAAAAATGGTATAAAAATCACTTTGATGTAATCACAGCACACTTATGCTCTAAAGCGGAGTCTCTTGCCCCTGCAGTGTGTTTTAAGGCTGCTATAGAAACAAAACTCAGTATAAAAGACGCAGCCGTTCTTTGCTCAGGAGCAAGCTCTGATGCACCTCTCAAATGTTTTAGAGCCGCCAAGAAAGAATTGGATCTCTACGATAAAGAAGCTGCAAACCTCTGCTCTAAAGCCAAATCTCTTGCCCCGATAGATTGCTATACAAAAGCCGATTCCGAGCTCTTGGATTCTGAACGTGCTCTTTTGTGCTCAGGCGCCGCTTCTGATAAACCCATCCAATGCTTTGAAAAAGCCAATCCCAACTCTCCCTTTTCTAATCATACGGCCTATCTTTGCGCTGGAGCACAATCGACCAAACCTGCTTCTTGCTATAAAACGATGGCTAGTGGAAAATTCCTTTCCTTATGGGCTGCAGCCCTCTGCTCAGAATTGGGTGGACTCATCAGCTTCGAAATGTTGCAACAAGTGAAGTAAATCGTTTTATAATAAGAGAGTGAGCAAAACTCTCTTTAAAATTAAAATTTCGAAAGAAGTACTCAAGCTAAAACCCAGAGCCCCCATTAAGCCCACCAAGAAACATAAAACCATAAAAACTTACCAGCGAAAACCCAAACACCCTAAAAAAGAGGCCTAACTCACAATCAGCTTTGTCATGAAGATATTCTGAATTTTCCCATTTGGAAGCCATGAATTTATTCGCTCTACGATGGACTGTCGCAGTCTCTTTTTGCCTTCCTTGGAAACCAATTCTTCTCGATCGATGGCAAAAAAAACGCTGGCCACTTGATCTCGAACCCTGTGCAAGTGTTGCTCCAAATAATTGCAAGTGACCCGAGTGTCGCACTCTGCCACGAGTTCCAACTCCGCCATATTGAGAACACCCTTGACTGCCTTTTGATTGGGAATGGGTTTGAGTTCCACCGTAAAATCCCCAATTCCAAATAAAGTGTATTTTCGTTTGGCATGTTCAGATTGTTTTTCGAAAAAACCACTGAGGTTTTTAGCCGTCAGCTCGCTTTCGCTCAGTTCTTTTTTGTATTGAATTCTTTTATGATAAAGCTGATAACCAAAAAATCCCACGCCAATAATGCCCAGCCAGCTCCCTAGAAAAATCAAAGACATCCATCGTAGACTCAAATCTCTAGACCCTAACCCCCGAAAAGCCTTAGACCAAACCTCAGTCACAGTTCCCATACTCTTATTAGGATACAATGGAATTTGACAATTGTCAGAATCGTGTTAGCTTCTGACCTTTCATGGAAGCGGTGCTGGAATTCGAAAAACCCATTGTTCAATTAGAAAAGAAACTTCAGGACTTACAAGAGCTTTCAAAGCAAGAGGGAGTCGATTTCTCCAATGAAATCAAAATTCTAGAGAAAAAACTAACCCAACTGACCGAAGAGGTTTTTGCTCACCTCACCCCTTGGCAAAAAGTCCAACTCTCAAGACACCCCAACCGACCTTATACGAAGGATTATATTGACGCCTTATTTCCTGATTTTTTAGAACTCCATGGAGATCGCACTTTTGGTGAAGATCCAGCTATGATAGGAGGAGTGGCGACTTGGCCCAACACACAAAATCCAATCCTCATTTTAGGACAACAAAAAGGGAGAACGACAAAGCAAAAAATGGAAAGAAACTTTGGAATGGTCAAACCCGAAGGTTATCGAAAATCCATGCGTCTCATGCGGCTTGCAGATCGCTTCAAGATGCCGATTTTGACCTTTATTGACACCCCTGGAGCTTATCCCGGCCTGGACGCTGAAGAACGAGGGCAGGCTCAAGCCATTGCAGAAAGCTTAGAACTCATGGTGAGCTTGAGTGTTCCTGTTTTATCCGTAGTTATCGGCGAAGGGGGTTCTGGAGGAGCGTTAGCTATTGGCATTGCAGACAAAGTTTTGATGCAAGAATATAGTATCTACTCTGTGATTTCTCCTGAAAGCTGTGCTTCGATCTTGTGGAGTGACTCGAGTTTAGCAGAAAAAGCCAGCGAAGGTTTAAAAATGAGCCCTTTGGATCTGCTCAAACATAAAATCATCGATGGAGTGATCCCTGAACCCAAAGGGGGAGCCCACAGAAACTGGCCAGAGGCAACGGAACTCCTCCACAAATCTCTCATCAAACATTTCGAACCCTTCATGACTAAAAAATTCAAAAAACAAAGTGCCTTAAAGTTTAGAAAAATGGGCAATCACGCTCTAGAACACACCCCTGTAAATGATTTAGAAAAATGAAAAAACTATTTGTCATTTCAGCTCCCTCTGGAGCTGGAAAAACCACTTTATGCCAACGGTTGTTAAAAGATTTTCCAAATCTAAGCCTCTCTGTATCCTCGACCACAAGGTCTCCTAGAAGAGGCGAAAAAAATGGCGTCGATTATTTTTTCATTTCAAAAGAAAAATTTCAAAATCAAATTGATGAAAATCAATTTGCAGAATGGGCTATTGTGCACGGCAATTATTATGGCACTTCGAAAGAATTTGTAACTCAAACGATTGCATCAGGAAAAAAAATATTGCTCGATATTGATGTCCAAGGAGCTCAAAGTCTGAGACAAGCATATCCAGACCTTTGTTTGACATTGTTTATTGCGCCTCCAGACCTAAAGGCATTAGAAAAAAGACTGAGAGGAAGGGGCACTGACCCAGAGGCCGTCATTCGAGAACGCTTGCAAAATGCAGAAGAAGAACTCAAAGCGGCCGCTCAATTTGATGCTATTATTTTAAATGACGACTTAGAAAAAGCTTACTTAAAATTGAAAACATTAATCGAAGAACAAATCTAAGAGGGCAAGATGGCCAAACATAAGGCATCGAGTTTAAAAATAATCTGCGACACGATCACCAGCTATTACCCAGATGCCAAAATTGACATTGTGCAAAAAGCTTATGCTTTTGCAGAAGAAGCTCACCGCGGCCAGTTACGCTCCAGCGGTGAGCCTTACATGGTTCACCCCACAGACGTTGCTCAGACCTTAGCTGATTTACGATTAGATATCCCTAGCATTGCCACAGGGCTTTTGCACGACACGGTCGAGGACACTCACGCTACAAGCGAGGAAATCGAAAAAGAATTTGGGAAAGAAATAGCAGAACTTGTGGATGGTGCCACTAAGCTTTCAAAAATTACCTTCAAAACCTCAGAAGAAAAACAAGCAGAGAATTTCCGAAAAATGATTATTGCCATGGCCAAAGACATCCGAGTGATTATTATAAAATTGGCAGATCGTCTCAATAACATGAGGACCCTAGAGCACCTCCCCCCCCAGAAACAGCAGCTCATTGCTCAAGAAACTTTGGACATCTATGCCCCTATTGCCAATCGATTGGGGATGAGCTGGATCAAAATTGAATTCGAAGATCTCTGTTTGAGATTTCTACACCCTGATGTCTATTATAAATTGGCACAAAAAGTAGCAAAAAATAAAAAGGAACGAGAAAAACACATTGAAGAAATCACGGAAATTTTACTTGAGAAACTCAAAGAATATGACATGAATGCCACCATTCTGGGACGTGCTAAGCATTTTTACTCTATCTTTAAAAAAATGGAGCGCCGCAAATCAGAGTTTGAACAAGTCTACGACTTGGTGGCCTTTCGAATTTTAGTGGATAACATTACGGAGTGCTACAAAGCTCTGGGAGTGATCCATGCCACCTACAAGCCTGTGCCCGGGCGATTCAAAGATTACATCGCCATGCCTAAAGCCAATGGCTACCAGTCCTTGCACACCACGGTGATTGGACTCTATGGAGAACGCGTTGAAATCCAAATCCGAACACACGAAATGAACCAAGTGGCCGATAGAGGCATTGCAGCACATTGGAAATACAAAGAGGGAAAATTTGACTCGCGCTCTCGAGAAAATGTAAATTGGGTCACCCGACTGCTTGAGTGGCAAAAAGATCTGGATGATCCAAACGAATTTTTAGAGACTGTAAAAATTGATCTTTTTGCAGAAGATGTATTTGTTTTTACACCCAAGGGCGAAGTCAAAGAACTTTCGCATGGAGCAACTCCCTTAGATTTTGCATATGCCGTACACACGGATGTCGGGCACAAATGTACAGGTGCAAAAGTCAACGGCAAGATTGTTCCACTGAAACATCGTTTAAAATCTGGAGACACTGTCGAAGTCCTCACCTCCTCTCAACAGACGCCCTCAAAAGACTGGTTAAAAATTGTCAAAAGCTCTCGAGCTAAGGCAAAAATTAGAGCTTTCATTAAACAACAAGAAAGAGAACGCGCATTGACGCTCGGAAAAGAAATCTTAGACAAAGCTCTGAGAGCCTATGGGCATACCTTTTCGAAACTTGAGCGCAGCGGCGAATTATTAAAAGTAGCCCAAAATTTAAATTACCGTACAATCGACGAACTTTCGATTTCTTTAGGCTATGGCCGTCTGACGCCAGAGCGAGTCATCCCCCAAATTGTCACGAAAGAGGCTTTGGAACAAAAACTCCAAGCCGCAAAAGCAGAAGATGAAAGTTTCTTAAAGAAGGTCTTTAACAACGCCAAAAAAAGAAGCGAAACTAGAAATGCGATTACTGTGGCTGATTTAGACGATGTCCTCATTCGATTTGCGCGTTGCTGTAATCCACTCCCTGGAGACAGTATTGTCGGATTTATTACACGTGGCCGTGGAGTGAGCGTCCATACAGGATCGTGCGAAAAAGCGCTGGACAATGACTCTGAGCGAAAGGTAGATGTCCAATGGAATTTGGGCGACAAAGCTGGAGTATTCAAACGCCATGTAAAAATACGTATCCTCTCTGTGGACGAACCTGGACTGCTGGCACTCATGTCTCAAACTATCACAGCCTGTGGAGTCAACATTGCCTCAGCTAATATTCGAACCACAAAAGATAAAAAAGCCATCGCTCTCTTTGATGTCGAAGTCAAAGACATCAATCAACTCCAAAAAATCACAAGTGCGCTAGAGGGGAAGAAGGGAATCCTGATGGTTGAGAGAGTGAGATCTTAGGGCCAAAGCTCTCTGGGTGGCTGTTCCCCGCGGTCTAAATATTCCTTAAATTTTTGAGCTTTGAACTCCTGGTCTGCCTGGATGGCTTTGTGCCTCGCTCCGTGCTCTATGAGTCTTTGACTGCGTTCTTCTTTGATTAAATTTAAAAGGCCCTCTCGTCTCTGGTAAAAATCTTGCATAAATTCCCTACGTTTTATGCCCTGCAAGTTTTCCTGAAAATAATGATGCCTTTTTTCTTTTTCTGCATTTTTCCATTCTTTAAAACGATGCTCCTGAGAAGCCTTTAACTCCTTGATCCCCATTTTTTGCTGATGCTCAAGGCTGAGTAACTCGGATCTTTGTGCTTTTTTAAACTCTCTCAATAAATTTTTTGAATCGATGGACACAAGTGGCGAAGTGCTTGGTACAGGAGCAGGCTGAGGGATGGCGTCCGCAAAAGCTAACCCTGCTACAAAAAAAAGCGCCCATATCGTCTTACTTCGGAATATATTGAATTTTACTAACTTTAAAACCATAATCGGTCACACTGAGATCTGTTTTTAATCGGATCTTTAATACCTCTCCTTTGACATAATCAGAGGTGTAATCACTATAATTGCCTGAGAGCTCATCTCCGACTCCTCCCAAAGAGTCTTCGATAAAAACTTTATCATAAGTTTTTTCGGTGTTCACTTTTTCAAAGAAGACTCGGAGGTATTTAACCCCAGTTTTTTGAATTGTCCAAGTCAAATCTTGATTGTTGCCGTAAGGATGAGGGGACTCAATACTTTGCGCCTCAGATATCCAATCCACCTCGTTAGGCTCGTCTGTGGGTGGAATAATATTGTAATACGCATTGGATGCACTGACCCGTCCGTGAGCCAATACTTTTTTTCTTAAAATATGAATCGGGGTGCTTGTTTTAATCATTCGTAGTTTGAGGTCCTCAAAGGTCCATTCTGGATTTGCAGCCCAAAGAAGCGCAGCAATTCCAGAGACATGGGGAGTAGCCATAGAGGTCCCACTCATTTGGGTGTACCCGCCATCTTTGACCGTACTATAAATCCTGACACCTGGGGCTGCCAGGTGCACCGTGCGTGCTCCATAGTTCGAAAAGCTCGCCAATTTGTCTTGATTATCTGTAGCTGCAACAGAGATCACATTGTCCAATGGATAACTGGCTGGATAAGAGGGGAGCGCGTCGTTGTCACTCCCGTCATTGCCAGCTGCAGCAATAAATAAAACTCCCGCATTTTTGGCTGATAAAATGGCATCTTGCATAGCCTGCGAAAAACCACCCCCACCCCAACTATTGCTCATGATTTTTGCTCCCATGATGCGAGCATAGTTAATAGCTTCGATGGCGTCCGTGAGAGTTCCACTACCGCTCGAGGTTAAAAACTTCACAGGCAAAATACTGACCTGCCAATTGACTCCCACCACACCCAATCCATTGTTGCCCATGGCTCCAATGGTGCCCGAAACATGTGTTCCATGGCCGTGGTCGTCTTTGGAATTGTTGGTGTGGGCTGCAAAATTCCAACCATGCACATCATCGATAAATCCATTTCCATCGTCATCTTTTCCATTGACCGCGTTGGCTCCAGATTCTATAGGATTTGTATAAACATTATCCACCAAGTCAGTGTGGTCCCACTCCACGCCCGTATCAATTACTGCTACAATGACACCCTTGCTCCCTGTGACCCCTTTTTTCCAAAGCGGTAAGATAGAGATGTCAGCGCCTGGAAACCCCACCTGGCCACTAAAATCAGGTTGCCCTGTGTTATGAAGTCCCCAAAGCTTTTGAAAATCAGTGTCATTGGGTATTTCTGGGGGTACTTCTGGGGGTACTTCTGGCGGTTCGCCTTCCAAAGCCTTGTACAAATAATTGGGTTCGGCATATTCAACCCATGGGCTTTTTTTCAAAAGCTCCATCACTTTTTTAAAATCAGAGTCCCGGAATAATTTTAATTTCTGCAGCCTTTGATCTGTTTTTAAGGCCTGAATTTTCTGAACGGTGTTTTTTCCTATTTTTAAGTTCAGCCACTGCATGATTTTTGTTTGAGTGCGATCCCCCCTGAGCTTAATCAGCATTTCTCCAGCCTGATAGCGAGGGATCAAAGCGGGCTTTTTAGTGGCCCATGCTAAATCAAGGCACATGAGAAACGACCCTAAAATCAGACAAGTTTTTGACATAGCCCCTCCTCCATGAGAGATTATAAATAAAACTTATATAAATTAGCGTCTCCTAAACACTCCCTCCTGTCAATCCATCCCGGTAATCCTTGATTCTAAGCGTAGGCGTGACATTTCCGCGATAGCGATTGAGCTCTGGAACCCCAGCCCACTCCCCTTGTAGATTTCGAATTCCTTCTATGTGGTCCACCCCATGAAACCAAAGAGCTTCTATGCAATTTGGCGCTTGCGCGCCAATAGAAGATGCAGAGCTCGTGAGTTTAAACTTGAGGTGACGTTCCTTCAAAATCCGATGCTGTGAGGCAAGCCCTCGCACCTTAAAAACGGGCTCTGGATTGCCAGGCCCAAAGGGCCCGAGTTTTTCTAACTCTTGCAAAGTTTTGCGATCTAAGTCGCAGACCTCACACTCTCCTTCGATGAGCAAGGGTCTTAAATTCTCGTCTTCTGGCACCTGCCCTAAAACTTCGTTAAAAGTGTCTGTAAACAACTCGACTTGATGCTGAGATAACGAGAGTCCTGCCGCGTGCCTGTGTCCGCCAAAGCCCAAAAGAAGCCCCGAACACCTTTGCAAAGCTTGCAAAACATCCTTGCCCTGGCTCGAGCGCACACTTCCTTTTCCCACACCCTCACGAATGGCAATCACGACTGTCGGCTTCTGAAAAATTTCTACCACTCTTGAGGCGACAATCCCTACCACACCCTCATGCCACCGCTCGTCTGCAACCACAATGCCGTGCTGATATTTTCCGGCTTTTAGACCTTCTTCGACCTTTATTTTAACTTCGTCCCATATTTTATTTTGAACCAAAGCCCGCTCTTGATTTAACTTTTCTATTTCCTGTGCAAGCGTATAGGCACGCGTAGGATCTTGTGTAGTCAAAAGCTCAAAAGAAAGACTCGCCTGTGCCATTCGCCCTGAGGCATTAATCCGTGGACCTAAAATAAACCCCAAATGAGAAGGGCTCAAATTTCGTTTTCCAATACCTGAGACTTCTAAGAGTGCCTTCACTCCAGGCTTCTTAGAATAATTTAAAACTTCGAGTCCATACCTCACTAAAATATGATTGTCGCCCGTGAGTGGAACCATGTCCGCAGCGGTAGCCATCACTACTAAATCTAAATGCTGTTTTAAATTCGGCTCTAACCGACCTTCCCACCAGTTTTCTTTTTTACCTTTGCTCCTGAGAGCTCTAGAAAAATAAAAAGCGAGCCCACATCCACAGAGCTCTTTGAGCCCACTCTCGCAATCCTTTCTCTGAGGGTTTACGACTGCAAAAGCCTCGGGCAAACCTTTGAGGGGATCCACTTGATGATGGTCTAAAATAATTAAATCAATTCCAAGCTCATGCGCTCTTTTTGCAGCTGCGAAACTGGTGATTCCACAATCCACTGTAATTAAAACAGAAAATCCAGCTGTTTGGGCGTCTTCTACGGCTTTGACATTGAGACCATACCCGTCTTTAAAACGATCTGGTTGCCTTGCCTCAGATTTAAACTCAAACTCTCTCAAAACCCAAGTGAGCAGCGAAGCTCCCGTTGTGCCGTCGACATCATAGTCTCCAAACACAAGCACTTGCTCCCCATCTTTGCGAGCTTTGACCATGCGGTCAGTGGCCAAATCCATATCTCGAATACTAAATGGATTTTTTAGATTTTCTAATTTAGGAGAAAGAAAATTTCTAATTTCTTCGGCCGAATTTAATCCCCGGTTGAGGCAAACTTTGAGTGTGAGCGACGAAAGCGCGATGTCTTTTTGAAGAGCTTTGACCCTGTCTTCGATGGTTTTTATCTCTGGCGTGGTCGATCGAAGCTTCCATTCTCGCTCCCCTTTTATCATTTTAGGCTTCAAGCTTTGGTTCTGGCCTAACTGCATAGCTTCTTTTGCCAGCACCATTCATTTTTAACTTCAATGTTTTTTTCTCATAATAATGCGTGATGAAAATCACCAAAGAACTAGCAATAAAGATAGAAGAATAAGTTCCAACCACAATTCCAACCATCAAAGTAAATGCAAAATCCTCAATAACTTTCCCGCCCAAAAACCAAAGAGAAAAAACGGTCAAGAAAGTGCAAAGAGAAGTCAAAATAGTTCGGCCTAAGGTCTCGTTGACTGCACGATTCACGGCTTGTTCAATATTGAGGTGAGGATACTGATGGGTTGTCTCGCGCACACGGTCATAGACAATGATCGTGTCGTTGTTGGAATAACCAATGAGCGCTAAAATTGCCGCTAAAATCTGCAAGTCAAACTGCTTTTGAGTCACAATAAAAACTCCAAGCGTAAGGACAGTGTCATGAAAGAGCGCCAGCACAGCTCCAGGAGAGTACCGCATATCAAACCGCAACGTGACATAGATCAAAATACAAATCAGGGCATAAAGCATCGAAAGATAACCGCTCATTCTGAGCGAGGATCCCGCTGCCGGCCCCACCACATCAACTCTTTGGATTTCCCAGTCTTTAGGCTGCAAAACTTTGTTTAAAGTATCCGAAATTTGCTTAGATATTAAATTAAGCGATGACTCATCTCCTTGAGCCTTGATTAAAAACTGATGTTCTTCGGGAGTTCCAATTTGCTGTATTTTTAAGCTTTTGATCTCACTTTTTTGCAGTTCATTTCTCACTTTCTCAATATCCCAACTTGGAGGGACTCGGATCTGGACTTCTGCTCCACCTGTAAAATCAATCCCGTAATTGAGTCCTTTGGTTAAAAAGAGAACAAAAGTCAAGAGAATGCAGCCGATCGAAATCCCAAGCCAAAGGTGACGTTTGCCTACAAAATCAATTTGCGTTCCAGGTTTTATGAGTTCAAACATTTTTTCTCCAAACTATATGCTGACGGTCTGGTGGCCGCGTTTCTCTAAAATCGTCAAGTACCAATCAAAAATAAGTTTACAGGCAAAAATAGCGGTAAATAAAGTGGTCACAATTCCGATGAGCATCGTCACCGCAAATCCTTTGATCGGACCTGTCCCATAGATCAGCAAAACAACGGCTGCAGCAGCATTGGTGACGTTGGCATCCAAAATAGTCCGAAAGGCCTTTTGAAATCCCGCCTCCACCGCACCCTGCGGTCTTTTGCCATGTCTTAACTCTTCTCTAATTCTTTCGTATATGACAACGTTAGAGTCCACGGCAATGCCAACAGTCAAAGCAATTCCAGCAATACCAGGCAAAGTGAGCGTGGCCTCGAGTCCGACCAGCGAAGCCAGCACAAACAAGACGTTGAGTAAAAGTGAAACCACAGCAATCGCACCACTGACACGGTAATAAAATAAAACAAATAAAAATACGGCCAAAGAACCCATAAGGCTAGCCATGGCTCCCTTGCGAATAGAATCTTGCCCAAGCGATGGCCCTACCACTCTTTGCTCTAAAAATTCAAGTTGAGCCGGCAACGCTCCTGCTCTCAAAACAATGGCTAAATCCTTTGCCTCCCGCATGAGCTGTTCTCCATTGCCAGTGCCTAAAGTAATTTGGCCTCGCCCAGAAATCTTGGATTGGATCGTGGGAGCGGAGTAAACAATGCCATCTAAGACAATAGCTAAACGCTCTTTTAGATGCTCGCCCGTTAGTTTTTCAAATAGGGTGGCACCTCTTGCATTCATAGTAAAACTGACAATCGGGCGCTGGCTCTCTGAATCAAAACCAACATTGGCGTCTTGGAGGTCATTGCCGGTCACCTCGGTCTTTGACCTGAGAAGATAAGGGCGGCGGCGTGAAGCCTCAAGACTCTCACCCTCTTCTTTTAACTCTTGTAAGCCTCTGACTCTTTCGAATGCAATTTCGTCTGCCTCTGGGATTTTTCCTTTGGCAAGCTCATTTATTTTTTGGACATATTCTGAAAACTTCTGTCCTTCTTTGTACGTAAACTGATTTTCTTTTTCGAGGTCTGCAATCAGCTTAGCCACTTGCGAAGGAGGCATGGACTTGTCATCGGCAATCTTAAATTCTAACTTCGCAGTCCGACCAATGAGCTGTTTAGCTCTATCAACTTCTCGAATACCAGGGAGCTCCACCACCACTCGATCTGTTCCCTGAGAGGCAATCGCGGGCTCAGAAACTCCAAACTCGTCTACTCTATTGCGAATAACCTGAATGCTTTGATTCAGTGTTTTATCCTTAATTTCAACCCGCTGTTCTCGGGAAAGTCCCAGCTCAAACCGCCCTGGCTGATCTCCAATAAGTCGCAAGATACTAAAATCTTTTTTAATCACTTTATAAATATCGTCGCGCTTGAGAGCATCAAACTCTACGACAATACGCGGGTCATCTGCTGGAACTCCATCCCGTAGAGTTTTCACACTCGTGGTCGGAATATTTTTTTCTTTTAGACTCTCCTGCAAAATTCCAGCTTGACGGTCCATCACCTCTTTATAAACTTTGTTAAAATCCACGCCTAAAACCAAATAGAGCCCACCCTGGAGATCGAGGCCTAGGTTTATTTTTTTCTTAAATGGAAATTTTGTTTTCTCAAGATCTAACTGTGCAAGTGTTGGAAAGACATAGACCGCTGAAAGCCCTGTAAAAAACAGGAGGAGGACAAGTTTTCCCCACCAGCTGCGTGTCATACAATCTCCTTAATTTGTCCCTTGATGACTTGAGCAATATGACTTTTTAAGATCTTCACCTTTACGTTATCTGCAATTTCGACTGTCACAACCTTATCTGTAATACCTGTAATTTTTCCGAGTATGCCTGAATTCATTAAAACCTGATCACCATGGGCAAGCGCACCGAGCATGTTTTGCTGTTCTTTAGCCTTTTTTTGTTGCGGTCTTATCATTAAAAAATAAATAACCGCAAACATAAGAGCAAATGGAAAGAGCATGGACCCGAAACCAGGCTGAGAAGGAACGCCTCCCCCCGGAGCACTTTGGAGTGGACTCCCTCCAGCGGGTACGGCCGGAGCATCTGCAAAAGCAACACTACTTAAAAAAGACATGAAATACATAACCTAAGCCTCCACTTGTATACTGTTATATTGGGTATAAAAACTTTTGACCCAATCGTCAAACTGATTCTCTAATATGGCTTTTCTCATCTTTTGCATCAAACGCAAATAAAAAGTCAAATTATGAATTGTATTGAGCCGAGAAGACAAGACATCTCCACACATAAAAAGGTGTCTCAAATAGGCACGCGAGTACTGGGTACAAGCTTCACACGGGCATTCCTGATCAAGTTGGGTGCCGTCTTCTTTATATTTCGCGTTCTTAATATTGACTTTTCCACGAGAGGTAAAAAGGCCCCCGTTTCGGGCGTTTCGTGTGGGCATCACGCAGTCAAAAAGATCAATGCCAGCGCGGACTCCCTCAATGAGATCCTCAGGCCGACCGACCCCCATCAGATAACGCGGCTTGCTATCTGGTAAAAGGGGGGCTGTAAAACGAGCCATTTTTTGCATCAACTCCGGAGTCTCTCCAATGGAGAGCCCCCCAATGGCAAACCCATCAAAAGGGAGAGAGGTGATTTCTCGAGCAGAGCGAACCCTCAACTCTTCTATGAGCCCTCCCTGAACAATCCCAAATCGAGCTTGATGAGACTCGAGTCCTGCCTCTAGACCTCTCTTGGCCCAGTTCAATGTCCGATCCATCGCCTGCATGATTTTTTCTGTGGGCGCCGGGTAGGGAGGGCATTCGTCAAAAGCCATGACAATGTCACTTCCTAGGCTTTTTTGGATTTCCATAGAAAGCTCCGGAGTCATGAGGTGACTACTTCCATCTATATGGGATTGAAACAGGACTCCATGGTCTGTAATTTTATTGATGTGAGAGAGAGAAAAAACTTGGAACCCTCCGCTGTCGGTCAAGATAGGACCTTTCCAATTCATAAACCGATTAAGTCCCCCCAACTTCTCAATCCGCTTGTGACCGGGTCTGAGATAAAGGTGATAGGTATTGCCTAAAATAATTTGGGCCCTCATCTGTCTGAGATCATCTGACGAAATAGCTTTTACAACACCCAATGTTCCGACAGGCATAAAGGCAGGGGTGAGGATTTCATAGCCCCGGCTGAGCGTCAGTGTTGCCGCTCGAGGACCTGTGGCCAGACCTGTGGCCAGACCTGTGGATTGAGGCGAATGATCAAGTGAAAACACAATGGGGTTCATAAACTATGTAAAAAATGGATTTTCTCTTTTTTCAATTCCTACTTTTGTCTCAGGCCCATGCCCAGGACAAACGAGCGTGTCGTCATCTAAGGTAAAAATCCGACTGCGGATGCTGTTAAACAAAAGATCTTGGTCACCACCCCACAGATCTGTGCGGCCTACACTTCCCTGAAACAACGTGTCTCCAGAAAACAGAGCTTCTTTTATACCTATAGCACTGTCTTCATATAATCTAATCGACACACTGCCCGGGCTGTGTCCGGGGGTATGGAGGATAGAAAACTTTAGACTCCCCACTTGTAAAACCTCCTCGTCACTCAAATAGTGATCCAGGGGCAAGGGGTCTTCGAAATTCAAACTAAAGAGACGACCCTGCATTTTAAGCTGTTTGTACAAAGGCTCGTCATCTCTATGAAGCGCAATTTTGGGTGCATTCAATAAACCCTCTTTGACCCCTCGAGTTGCGCCGATGTGATCCAAATGGGCATGGGTTTGGATCAAAAATTTTACCTGTAGCGCCTGACCTGATGGAGTTTTTAAGGTCTTAATTAAATCTAAAATTTTCCCAGACTCATCTCCTGGATCTATGACAAGCGCCTCGCCACTGAGCGGACAAGCCAAGACCCTACAATTGCACTGAAACGGACCCACGACTAAAGTCTTATCGATGACTTTTACTGGCACTTCCACAGGGGTGGAAGCTACCTTATTAATTTATTAACTTCATCCAAGAAATGCTGCAATTTGTACTCCAAGTTTCGTGCGAATAACAGCAGTAAGGAAGATTTCCGCTTGGAGGCCAGCATCTATTGTGGCCAGGAAGTCCGCCCCATCCGCCGCCACATCCCCACCCAGGGAGATCAACGTAGGTATATTTGCATGCCACAGCTGCATCCATCAAAGAGGTGTTTTTGTTGGCCTTAGCAAAAGCTTGGGCCGAATAAGTTTTCACAGATGGCCTACCCTGGCGGTCATATTGAACATTTAAGATCTCAGTCTCAACGTTTACGTCTTTTACACCATTAAAGTGACTCTTGACTTGGGCCATCCCCTCTAATGTCCCGAAGTCTTTCAAAGCGCCCTCACTTAAAGTTTCCTTAAATTTTTCGAATTTTCCAGCTTGAGCTTTATTGATAGCCCTCTCTATAACGCCCTCAGCGCTCGAAGAGCCCCCAGCGTTTGCAAAAGCAACGGTGAAAATAATGGACGAAATAAAAACAAATAACCCTAAAATCCCTATTTTTTTCATAAATCCCCCTTTTGTTTGAGTTCTATACTAACGATTCAGAAATCACAATACTATATTTTGAATACAAAGTTCTCTCTGTGCATGAGTAGCTTCCTATTGCACCTCAGCAATCAAACAGACCATGCTCTCTGATTTTGGCTCTTTACACGACTTGGGCTGTGAAAAATCACATAAAAGGGTTGTACGGATAATGACTTGAAACGGATCAATCTCTTGGCCTTGCTTTTTGCCTAAAACATCAGCCTGGTAAATTTTTCTCAGTTCTCTTCCGCAGGTGTCAAAGTCTGTCTTTAGCCATTCTGGCTCTTTGAGCTCCACTTCCATTCCAAGCAACCGTCTTTGAATAATACAGATGCCCTTTTCATTGCCATAGAAACCAAGTGCGTTATCTCTCAGTGTCTGGGTAAATGCTTTCAAATCATTATCAATCAGGGCATTATAGGCTGTATTTGCCACGCCTTTTGGGGTGTTAGTGGCCGGGCACCCTACAAAAAAAACACATGCACAAAGGATGGCAAAAAATAATTTAACAACTCTCGTCATTATAGTCTGTTTATGGTCTGTATGATGGTCTGTATGGTCATAGTCTGTTTTCTCAAATTTTGTCACAAAATCAACATCGCATCTCCAAAGCTATAAAACCGATACCCTAGGCCGATAGCCTCTTGATAGGCAGACAAAACGAAATCTTTCCCAGCAAAAGCACAAACGAGCATCAAAAGTGTTGATCGAGGGAGATGAAAGTTAGTGATCATAGCATCTACAAAATGAAAACCCTGATCTCCTCCGGGATACAAAAAGAGCCGCGTATTTCTAACTCCAGATAGGATCCCCCCATCCCAAGCGCTTTCTAAAGTTCGGGCCGACGTGGTCCCAACCGCAATGATTCTACGCCCTTGTCTTTTAAAATGGTCCAAATTCCGTGCTGTATTTTCAGAAATTTCAAAAATTTCTTCGTGCATCTGATGGTCACGAATGTCGTGCGTTTTGACAGGTCTAAAAGTTCCGAGCCCTACATGCAAAGTGATTTCTTCCCAACCTATGTTTTGAGTCTTTAACTTTTCTGTTAAAAAAGAAGTAAAATGAAATCCTGCCGTAGGTGCTGCTGCAGATCCCTCTTTTTTTGCATAAATAGTCTGGTAGAACTCTTCTTCTCCGTCTTGGGAGCGGATATAAGGGGGCAGAGGGACTCGCCCGGCACCGCACTTCAAAGGATCCCGATTAAACTGGACCCACACCGTTCCGAATGGAGAGGCCGCCGAAGGGCTTACTATTTTACCGATGAGGCCTTTTGAATCGAGAGTTTGTACATAGAACTCAAATCCAATCCTAGCTCGACCACTGGCATGAAAGGCTCCCTCCCATAACTCGGGACCCTTTTCCTTTAAAAGTAAAAACTCGACCTTACCGGCCAAAGCATAACCGGGTCCTCTGCGGTTTCCAATGAGGCGGGCCCTCATCACTTTAGAATTATTCGCAACCAAAACGTCCTGTGATTGGAGTAAATCTGGCAACTCTCGAAATACGTGATGCTCCCAAGTGCCTTTTTTTCGATCAAGGACCATCAACCGTGAGGAATCCCTAGGATTTGCGGGAATTTGCGCAATCCTTTCTTGCGGGAGTTTAAAATCATAGGACTTCGTATCAAATTCGAGCACAGACTCAGCTATTTACCACAGTTTTTTTAATTTTGCTCAAACCAATGCTCAAAGAAAGCCAAAAAAAGAGAGAGGATGGAGAGTAAAGAACTCCTTCGGACACAAAAAAACCACCGACTAAACTAGACAGAGGACCTATAGCACAAGTCCAGATCAAGAGCCTTGAGTCATCTGGAATGTTTTTTGAAATTGCCTTTTTAATTAAATAAACAATAATAGAAAAAACTAAAACCAACCAAGACAAAGTGCCCAAAATCCCAATTTCTGTTATCAATGCTGCAATGGCATTATCTGTAAACATGTACCGCATTCCATAGGTCGTTTCTTGGGCAAATTGTTCAGCCCAAGGACCGCTGCTCGAACCTGTACGGGAAAGTCCAATTCCTAGAGGAATTTCTGAAATCAACCTTGTCCATTGCTCCACAACATCGCCTCTAGCGCTTCCATAGTGTTGAACATCCGAAAGAGTAGACATCCTCCTATTGAGTTGCAAAAACTGATCTGCGGTAATCAAACTTTCTGTCTCTCCTCCTATTTCCTGAAATCCAAATTGAGCATTCTGTTGCTGAATTTGCTTTAAAACCACTCCTGATATGTAACCCAGCAAGGAAATGACAGAGACTAAAAAGACAATGGCAACTACAATTTTTTTAGCCATATTTCTCTGCGGAAACAGGCATACGCCAAAAACCGAAAAAACAGAGAGAACAATGGCCATTCGTGTTTGACAAAAAATAAGGGTTGGAATTGCAAACAAGAAAAATAAAACCGGAAGCAATTTGAATTTCATAGATTTATGTTCTACAAATAACAAATAGGTAGCAAACGGAACATTGACATAAATCCATGTTGCAGGAGCAGCAGGAATCGCAGTTGTTCCAATGGGTCTGTAAAGATGATTAGAATATTTATCTGTATAATATTCTAAAAACGAGAAGTGAGTCAACTTTGCCAACACATTGACATAGTCCTTAAAAAAAAGATACTCGACTGTTGCAAAAATGGATTCAAATGTAGCCAAACCAACCACCAAAACCAATAGTTTTAATATGTTTTCTTTATTTAAATGATGATAAGCCAGATAAAACAAAGTGATGCCACTGAAATAAACTTTATAACTTGCCAGCGAAGGCAGAAGAGCTTTCACGGGATTGAGTGCCATAAAGAGAGAGCTATTAAAAAGGGTCAACCCGAAAGGATTAAAAAACTGTAAAAAAATAAATATCGCATAAATCAGAAATAATGGAAAAAAGGGGGTCCTCTCAATCCTCAAAATACTGTTCCGCGAACTCTTGAAAGACCTAAACAGAAGCGTAAGAAGCACAACATCTTGGGCAACGTGCACAAAGTGGTGATAATGAGAAAACAATTTAAAAACTCCGTCTATAATCAGATAGATAAAAAGTCCAAAAATAGCCTCTTCGATGGGGAGAATCCACGACAGTCCAAAAACAAATAAACCAGAAAGAACAACCGCAGCTACCTTTAAGCCCAGCCCAAAAGCAATGACAGAAGCAAACACAATACATAAGACAAAATAGGTTATTTTTTCTTTATTGGTTTTCAAAGGACCTCTCTCCTTAAAAGATCGGAGTAAAAATGCCAGAAATTAAACAAAACAACAGGCGGCGTCAAATTCTTGGCAGTTCAAAAATCTCAAACATGGGATTGGCAAAAACGCGCTTTAGCCGCGTCGCATTTCTCTGAATAAAGGCGGGTTCAAAATCTCTCAATTCTGTCAACAATCCAGATTTAATAAAATGAGTGGCATGGATGGATTTAAAAAAATCAAACAACTCTGCATCCGATTTGGGCAAGAAGGCATTGGTCGAGGTCCTCTCAGCCAAGAGACTGATATGGGTCGGCCGGTCAAAAATAATCACATCTGTCATTTTCGTATGAGTCCGAACAAAATCAAACATTTCTGTGGCCAGGGGATGATCGGCCTCGTTCAGTTTTTTCCATTCTAACGTCGAGTATTTTGCCAAATAAACAAAGGACAAAATGACCAAGAAAGAATAGGCTAACTTTTTACTAACCCACAAAGAATTGAGTAAAAACTGAAACCCATAATAAAAATACAATGGCGTAATGGGCAACAGCAGACGTATGCCAGGTGTGTACACCCAAAATAACAGGGGGATGGGGTAGGCCAGAAAGAAAACTTCACAGATCGTTATTTTGTTCTTAACTTGCCCTATAAAACCTAAAAGAGAAAAAATACTAAAGACCACAAACAAGATCTGCCGCCCTAAGGGCCAATATCCATTTTCAAAAAAAACAGAGGGCTGACCCGCATAAATCCTCAAATTAGTTAAAAATAAGTTGAAATCAATTTTAAAAAGTGGCAATTGAGTTTTTAAACTTTCTGCCTTTAGAACTAAACTTTGCAACAAAACAAACCCGAAAAATGCCAGCAAACAGCTCGTCGCGTAACGTGTTATTTTCTTATTCCTACAAAAATCATAAACAACAAAAACCAACACAAGCGTCAACGCGGTGTGCTTGGTGGCAAACAGCAAATAAAGAAAAAAACCACTCAAAATTCCAGATTTTATTTTTGACGAAGAGTCGTAGCCGAGCTCAATACAGTAAAGACATACATACGTTAAAAAAAGAAATAAAATATCTGCACCATATTCTTTGAGCTGGAGGCCCTTATAATTAAGTCCATAAAACAAAAGGAGTAAGACGAGATTAAAAAAAGGCATTTTTTTGTAAAAAGCAAGGCTCATTGCTAAAAGGGCTAGCATCATTAGAAAAACAGTCACTGTTTTTAAAGCAATCAAATCATTGCCAAATATTTTATAAATAGGTGCTAAAATCAGGGGATAGAGGGGGGGGTAAGACTTAGGGTGTAACGAAAGATGGGAGTTAAAAATAAAATGATTGTCGTTATAATCCACCCCTTCGGCTATATTTTTGGCATGATGGATATAGGCTTGAAAATCAGTAATCCACAATTGCCCATCCTGAATTGTCAGTTTATAGACTATACCGATCGACAGAATAACAAGGAAAACAGAAAGAATCTGCTTCATTCAGGTCAACCCTCTTTTATCTTTCCACCAAATTTCCAAGAATTTCCATTCCTCATAATAATATAAGTGCTCAATGGGTCCACTTGCTCATAACTTTTGAGCCAATCAGAAACCGTCTCATAACTCAGATAGGCTGTTTGAGGGCTGACCAATTGATCAAATGCAACATGACAAAAAAAAGAAAAATCTCTTTTTGCAATCCATAAACTATATTGATAAAGGGGGAGTTTTTTAAAAATAAAAATGTGTTTAAAGCGAAAGATGAGCTTTGCATACAAAAAAAAGAGCGCAGCAAGCGGTGCTGCAATTAAGTACTTTACAATCCACCAAGGAAAATGCGAAACAAGCATTCGTAAGGGGTCCACAAAAAACAAGATCAACATATTTCCTTCTCTCGCATATACCCAACAATGGAATTTGCCTCCCTTTTTTACATTTCGAATTACTGCATCCATCCCCTTTTTTGGCACTTTGAGATGATGCAGCACGCCAATGCAATAAACCAAATCAAAACCAGGGCTTTGGTACTGCGTTAAATCTCCTTTTATGATTTTCCAGTTTTTAAATGAACCCAGAGACATGTTCTTCATTGCGGAATGAATGGAATCACCCAAGTCTATGCCCTCGAGCAAGGAGGGCTCCCACCGGCTCATATGAGCCAACAGACTCCCATTTCCACACCCTAACTCTAGGACGTCTTTGCCCATCGCGTCGTTCTTTTGGAGGGGGCTGAGCCAGTCTTCGAATTGGTCTTGAGTATAAATCGAACCCAAAGGAAGGTTATTCCAGGAGGTTGAAAAAGCATCTGCCGTTTGTTGATCTTCAGAAGTTTTTATTTTTTCCATATTTTATTTAATATAAGTAAACTTAAAGACTAGTTTCTCAAATCCACACAACATTCAATTTCAGGGTAACACATTTTGATTAACCCATTCTATCACTTTTATTGAATCAAGCCTAAAACCCCGGAGGCCACTTTTGGGTGGCCACCAGGGTAAAACAATTTTTCAAGGAATAAAACTTTTAGGAAATATAAATTAATTTGTCATGAACCCTGTATTTTGATAAACTACAACCATTCAATGGAACACTATTTTGTCACAGGAAGTGCAGGCTTCATTGGGTTTCACTTGGCCCAAAAGCTACTCGCGAAAGGGCATAAAGTCATTGGACTAGACAACCTCAATCCATACTATTCCGTCAGCCTAAAAGAAGCTCGAAATTCTATTTTATTAGAAAATCATAATTATACCTTTTTTAAAAACGACCTCTGTGAAAAAGAGATTATTAGAAAAATTTTTAGCCAGTATCCGATCAGAGCTGTTTTTCATATCGCCGCACAAGCTGGAGTACGTTATAGTTTAGAAAACCCAGAAGTTTACCTAAAGAGCAACATAGAGGGTACCCTTTGCATCCTAGAAGCTGTTCGTTTTATGAAAAACACTCCTCACATTTTCATGGCTTCTTCGAGTTCTGTTTATGGACTTACAAAAAACTACCCCTTTAAAGAAGAGGACCCTGCAAACGAGCCCATCAGTTTCTATGGAGCAACAAAGCGGGCAAACGAACTCATGGGGTATACTTATTCGCATTTATTTGGTTTAAAAATTACAATGATGAGATTTTTTACCGTTTATGGTCCCTGGGGAAGACCCGACATGGCCCCCTTTAAGTTTGTGAAATCGGCCGTCGAAAACAAAGAAATTGAGGTATTTAACCAAGGAAATATGATTCGCGATTTTACTTATATAGATGACATTATTGATGGAATTTTAAGTTTAAATAAAGCCCGAATAAATGTTCAGTTGCCCCTTTTTGACATTTTTAACATCGGTTGCTCTAAGCCCAGAACCCTCATGGAATTTATTTCTAGCATAGAAACAGTTTTAGAAAAAAAAATAAAACAAAAGCTTCTTCCTGCTCAACCTGGAGATGTCGACAAAACTTATGCAGATATTACTAAAATAAATCAGTTTTGTGGTTACTCTCCAAAAGTTTCGCTTCAAGAGGGAATGCGAAGTTTTATCCATTGGTATCAAAATTTTTATAAATAAATGGCAGCTAAAATCCGAAGAGGAGTGACGGGGGCCTATGGACATCACTCTAATTTTGCCTGTCTTCAATGAGCGTCAAAACCTACCTCCTCTTTTTAAAGAAATTGAAGATGTTTTAGTAAACTATTCAAAATCATTCGAAATTATTGCTATAGACGATGGAAGCACCGACGGGAGCTCGCAGTACCTCCAAGAACTGGCTCTGAATAAACCTTATTTAAAAGTCATTTTTTTTCGAAAAAACAGCGGACAAACCGCAGCATTTGACGCTGGGTTCCGAATGGCAAGTGGTCAAATCATTGTCACTTTAGACTCAGATAGACAAAACGACCCCCACGACATCCCAAAAATGATTGCCCTGCTTGATCAAGGCTATGATTTTGTCGCAGGGTGGCGAAAAAACAGAAAAGACGGATTCTTTTTAAGGATTTTTCCGTCCCTCCTAGCAAACTGGTTTATTAGAACTATCACTGGGACAAAAATTCATGATCTGGGGTGTTCCCTCAAGGTTTATCGCAAGGAAATCACAGATGAGCTCCGACTGCATGGCGAAATGCATAGATTCTTGGGTGTGCTGGTAGAAGGCCTCGGAGCAAAAGTGATTGAGTTTGAAGTTCATCATCGAACAAGAGTATCTGGAAAATCAAAATATGGAATTACTCGCACATTTAAAGTAATTTTAGACTTAATTACAGTTTGGTTTATGCAAAGTTACCGTTCAAAACCTATTTATGTTTTTGGTGGAATTGGCCTTTTACTCCTCAACTGTGGTTTTTTTTCTTCCCTCTGGATTCTTTATCAAAAGTTTGAACTTGGAATATGGGTTCATAAAAACCCCCTCTTTAGCTTAGCTGTGATGTTTATTGTTTTAGGAGTACAGTTTTTAGGAATGGGTTTAATAGCAGAAATGATTATTCGCACTTATTTTGAATCTCTCAATAAATATACTTATTCTATTGCTAGCTTTGTTGGATTTCCGAAAAACAAGTTGCCTTCAAATATTTATAATTTAAACCCTCTTCCTTCAAATACTCGGATGAAAAAAACCATTTAAACAAATATGTGTGGAATCGCAGGTTATATAAGCAGCCAAAACAAATGGGATTCTAAGTCTCTCATCGACTCTATGATGAATAAAATTTCGCATAGGGGACCTGACGGCTCCGGAAAGTGGGAATCTACATCTCACCCATGGAAAATTATTTTAGGACACCAACGCCTTTCCATTATTGACCTTGAAGGTGGCGCTCAACCCATGCCCAACGAAGACGGCTCTCTCCGAATCACTTATAACGGTGAAATTTATAATTTTATTGAACTCAGAAAAAATCTAATCGAAAAAAATCACCACTTCAAAACTCGCAGCGACACTGAAGTTCTGATTCACCATTACGAAGAATTTGGCATAAAAGGGCTGGATCAGCTCAACGGCATGTTTGCCTTTGCCCTTTGGGATCAAAAGGAGAGCCAACTTCTTCTCGCCAGAGATCGAGCTGGAATCAAGCCTCTCTATTATGCCCCACTTCCCTGTGGTGGCATCGCTTTCGCTTCTGAATTGACAGCAATTCTTTGCCATCCTGCTATTTCAAAAAAACTTTCTAACCAAGCACTACGTTCTTATTTTTTCAGTGATTATATTTCACCTCCAGAAACAATGATTGAGGGGGTTCATAAACTTCAACCTGGACATTTTGTGATTTGGAAAAACGGCCTCCTATCTGTACCCACTTCTTATTGGAGCATCCAATCCATTCAACCCATGAAAAACAAGATAGACCCTGAGTTTTTAGCTTCGAAAACTTTAGGTGTTTTATCAGCTGCCGTAAAAAATCAAATGATTTCTGATGTTCCAATTGGGGTTTTCCTAAGTGGTGGAATTGATTCATCGACCATTGCGGCATTAGCACAACAACACTCTTCGGCACCAGTACTCACATTTTCCATTGGTTTTGAAGAAGCCTCTTTTGACGAGATCCATTTTGCTCGATTGCTTGCTAAGCACATCGGATCTCACCACATAGAAAAAACTTTAAACGAATCTATTTTACTGGACACGCTGCATGAAGCACTCAATCAACTGGACGAACCGTTGGCTGATCCCTCCTTTATTCCCACTTTTCTTCTTTCTGGAGTTGCATCAAAATACGTAAAAGTTGCGCTGGGTGGAGACGGAGCAGATGAGCTGTGGGCAGGATATCCAACTTATTTGGCCTATATTTATGGTAACTATTATTCAAAACTTCCTCGCCTCATAAGAGATAAACTGATTTCCCCTTTAGTTTCCTCTCTACCCGTTCTCGACGCCTATCAAAGCTTTGAATGGAAAGCCAAAAGGTTTACACAACGGTGGGATGACAACACTTTTCTGCGGCATTTGAGATGGATGTCAAATTTAGACCTAGATGATTTGGACTTAGCTATCCCACATCACAACACCCCTCCACATTCTCTTTCTTTAGCTCAACCCCTCTTCGAAGACGAACTCAATTCATTATTAGCTTTGGACTTTAGGACCTACTT
>CAZBEI010000112.1:0-41958 GCA_964490895.1 uncultured Bdellovibrio sp.
TTCGATTGTAGCCCAGTTCTTGTAGTCATTGGCATAAGCTGGGTTGTAAAAGATATTGTCATTGCCGTCATAAAACCAACTTCCACGATCCAGGACCGCCAAAGGATCCCCACTGCCCATCACGATTTGTCGTGCTTGCGATGCAAATGCATTCGAAGCGACCAACGTCATGAGAGCAATCATAATAATGTTAATGCGTTTCATATAACCCCTCCTTCAGGGAAAATTAGTTACAGTCAAAAAAATAACGAACTGATTTAAATATGATGATGAGGCCATCTCTATAGTTGTGTCAACGAATAAACGCTACGCCACCGGTTGTGTTAAATTTTTAGTAACGCCCAGCGTTTAATCCAACGAAAGCCCCACCCATAAGTCCCGCTGCATTTTTAAGCTGAGCAAGTTTAATTTGAGGCATTTGATCAATGAAAGATCTTCTGTGTTTGAGGAGGATTTTTAACTCGCGCTTTGCAAGATTTAAAAATAAATCTGAAGCGCTTGCAAAACTCCCTGTCAGCAAAACAATCTCTGGAGAGAAAGTGACACAATAGTTATGCAGTGCAACCGCAAAATAAAAAGCATATTCCTGAAATGCTAAAAGTGCATTTTTGTCCTTATTTTTAGCTAATTTTATAATTTTAATCGGGTCTTTTGTAATGCCGTATTTTTGATAAAACCGTTCTCCAAAATTCTTCCCTGACAAATAAGCTTCTGCACATCCATGATTTCCGCATCCACAGGGTGCTGTTTTGTCAGCTGCGTTTAAGATGAGGTGACCCGCCTCGGTATGAAGCCCTCGTCCCCCCCTGAGCAGTTTATTTTCGATCATCACTCCAGTTCCAAGTCCGGTTCCCAATGTCAAAATCATCGCACTCGAAAAGCCTTGGGCCCCCCCGATCCAATGTTCTGCTAAAACCGAAGCAGCCGCGTCATTTTCGAGGTAAGTGGGAAGGCCGAGATTTTTTTTTATAAATTTTACGATTGGAACTTGCCCCAATAATTTCCCCTGGAATTTCATATTCGTAGGATTGATTAAACGACCTTGTTCCGAATGCAAAGGTCCAGCAGAGGCAATTCCAATTCTGGAAATTTTTGGGAATTCCTGTAGGAATTTTTTTCCAACTCTGACTAATACAGGGAGAATGTGTTCATTTTTATCTAAGGGCGTAAGAATTTTTTTAAAAACTCTACCTTTAGAGTTTACTACTGCGGCTCCGAGTTTAGTACCCCCTAAGTCATAGGCTAGGACAAACATGAATTAGCATGTACCATAGAAAGTATGCGCACCAAAGCCCACAGTTTATTTAAACAAGAGCGAGGACTTGGGGTAGAATGCGGAAGTCTTTTTTTATTTGGATTTGCAGTTTTTACATTATTTTCACTTCTCACTTACCATACTTCGGACCCGTCTTTTTTTAGCAATGTGACAGGGCCTGCCCTAAATGCGTGCGGACGCATTGGAGCTTTTTTGTCTTCCTTGTTTTTCACCTCTTTGGGGCTGGGTGCTTTCTTGTTGCCAGCGCTCTTTGGTTTCATTGCAATCCATGTGATCGAACAGCAAGGCTGGATGAGAACCTTAGGAACCATCACTGGGATGGGGATAGCGACTCTTTCTCTCACCGTTTTTTTAGCGCTTCAGTGGAAGTATTGGTCCTTTGCGGGGAGCCTCATGCTCACTGGAGGAACGTTGGGAGTTTGGTTTTCGGAAATGTTAATGAAAGAGTTTAATGCTCTGGGATCTTCCTTGGTGACACTGGTATTATTTTTCTTGTCTCTAGCGCTTTCGACTCCTTTGAGTATTGCTCAGATGCTTGGAAAAGCGTTGAAATTTTTGGGACGAGCCCTCTGGCATACAACCCGAGTTTTGTGTTCCTATTTTGCTTTTCTGCTAGGCTTATTTGTGGTTCGGATTCATCAAAAGTGTTTAGACCGTCCAATAGAGACATTGGCTAGTTTGCCGGCAAGGGAGATCTTGATAAACGAGGATCTCACCCATTCTCATATCCCCTCTTCTCATATCCCAGATCAGGGCCCAGAAATCGTGCCTCAAGACAAAGTTTTGACCTCAAACAAGCCACAAAAAATGGGGCCTTTGAAAAAAGGAGCTTGGAAGCTGCCCACGCTCGAGTTTCTGAAAAAACCACCGCTGATTGAGTCCTCCATTGATCGGGAAAAACTCATTCAAAATTCGCTGATTTTAAAACAAAAGTTTTTAGATTTCGGAATTGATGGCGAAGTTACAGCTGTGCGTCCTGGCCCTGTCATTACACTCTATGAGTTTCGCCCAGGCCCCGGCATAAAAGTCTCTCGAATTGCCGCTTTGGCGGATGATTTATCGATGGCGCTTTCTGCTCAAAGTGTGCGCATTTTAGCTCCGCTTCCAGGAAAATCAGTCGTCGGGATCGAAATCCCAAGCGAGTCTCGAGAGACCGTATACCTTCGCGAATTTCTTCAACACGGCGATTTTTTTAACTCAAAACACTCTATCCCCATTGTGATGGGCAAAGACATTGGGGGACAGGTGGTTTTATCTGATTTAGCTAGGATGCCCCATCTTTTATGTGCTGGACAAACGGGTTCTGGAAAATCTGTTTTTATGAATGGGCTCATCTGTTCCTTATTTTACCGTTTTACACCGGATGAACTGCGGATGATCTTAGTAGACCCAAAGTTTATAGAGTTTAGAGCCTATCAAGATATCCCTCACTTGCTCTTACCTGTTGTAGATGATCCGAAACAAGCTGCGACTGCCATGAAGTGGGCTGTCCGAGAGATGGATCGAAGGTACCGTATACTGGCCATGATGGGAGCTCGGAATTTGGCTGGGTTTAATCAAAAAGTAGAAGAGATGGGAACGGATGTTATCCATGATCTGCTCTTTTCAGAAGAAAACCAAACGGACCAATTGGCCCAACTTTCGGGTGCTGATTGGATCGAAGCCTTTGAGCCAGACAGCAACGGAGTACCCAGGATAGGCAAGCTTCCTTATATAGTGATTATTATCGACGAGCTTGCTGATTTAATGATGGTTGCTAAAAAAGAAGTGGAGCTCTCAATTGCTCGAATTGCTCAAAAGGCAAGAGCTGCAGGGATCCACCTGATTGCGGCAACTCAAAGGCCCTCTACCGATGTCATTACTGGACTCATTAAAGCCAACCTCCCCTCGCGAGTGTCCTTTCAGCTGGCTTCGTATGCGGATTCGAAAACTATTTTGGATCGTTCGGGTGCAGAAAGGTTAGTGGGGCAAGGCGACATGCTCTTTGCTCCTCCCGGAATGAGCCAACTTATTAGGTTGCATGGTCCCTATGTAGATGACGATGAAATTCATAAAATTGCTTCCTTTCTCAAATCCCAAGGCAAGCCAGTCTATCGAGACGAGATTTTGCTGGATACGGAGGATGAAGACGCGGATTGGAATTCGGACTCGCAAGGAGGAGACGAACTTTATGACCAAGCTGTAGAACTCGTCAAACGAACAGGGCATGCTTCTGCAAGTTTTTTACAACGGCATTTGAAAATAGGATATAATCGGGCGGCAAGAATGATTGAAACCATGGAAGCTCGTGGAATGGTCAGTCCTGCAGAGGGTTCGAAACCACGCGAAATTTTATTACGATGATTTGGATTTTACTCACACTAAGTTTCACTCCGATGACGTTGGCTTCCGAAACTCCACAACCCGTTCAGAGTGTTCAGCCACAGAAAGCTAAAAAAATAAGGAACGCCAAAAAATTAAAGGAAGGCAAAGTTCGTGAAAAAGAAGCAGAAGGAAGCCAAGCTCCCAATCGATTCGAAATGGACCCCGTCATTAAAAGCAAGTATCAATCCAACGGAGTCCCCCTCGAAGTGGATCCGGATTAATCGCCCTTTTCCATTGCCAAATTATGTCAGAGAAGCTTTAGACCTGCTCGACAAGGCTGGCCATGTAGCCTATGTGGTCGGTGGAGGTGTCCGAGATTTTTTACTCCACAGAGAGACCAAAGATCATGATATAGCCACCAATGCGACTCCAGATGAGATCGAGAAACTTTTTCCAAGGTCCGTACAGGTGGGCAAGGCTTTTGGAGTTTTTAAAATTCCAATCACGGGTTGTGTCTATCCACTGGAGATCGCTTCTTTTAGACGGGATTTAGAGTACGAAGATCACAGACACCCCAAGGGAGTGGTGCCGGCCAGCCCACTCGAAGACGCAGAGCGCAGAGATTTTACAATCAACGGGCTTTTTTTTGACCCTAAAACTTCGCGCATTTTAGATTCTGTTGGGGGGATGGCCGATTTAAAACAAAAAGTGGTGCGGGCCATCGGGGACCCCACAGAAAGATTGAGAGAAGATGCTCTCCGGCTTTTGAGAGCCATTCGATTTACAGTAGCTCTTGATTTTGAGCTCGATTCAAAAACGCAGGCAGCAGTGGGTGTTTTGGCAAAATTCATTTCGAAAATCAGTTCGGAAAGAATTCGAGAAGAATTAAATCTAATGTTAACAGGTCCAAATCCAGAAAAAGCGCTTAAGCTTTTGTCGGATTTAAAGTTATTGGGATTTATTTTACCTGAGCTTGAGATGTTAAAGGGAGTCGAGCAATCTCCGCTCTATCATCCGGAGGGGGATGTCTGGGTCCATACTTTGAAGGTCATGGAAAATCTTGCCAAACAAAACCCTCTTCGAGATCCCATCACTGCCTGGGGGGCTCTTTTGCATGATGTGGGCAAACCTGTGGCAGCCCGTCGGAGTGAGGGAAAAAATTTTATAGGCCATGAGGTCGATGGTTCCAAAATCGCAGTCAAAATTTGTCAAAGATTAAAAATGTCTAAACATGAGACAGATCTCATCCTTTCGATCATCGAAGATCACCTCAAGTTCAAAGATGTTTTCCAAATGAGGGAGTCAACTTTAAAAAGGTTTGTGAGTCAAGAAGGTTTCGAAAAATTGCTCCGTGTGCATCATGCGGATTCGGTCTCCTCGGATGGGAACCTGGCTTTTTACGAATTTTGTCAGACTTACTATAAAGACTATCAAAAAGAGCTTCTCGAAAAATCTGTAGAAAAACTAATTTCGGGTGAAGATCTCATTCAATTGGGGCTAAAGCCTGGGCCAAAATTTTCTGAGATTCTAAGAACAGTCGAAGACTTGACGCTCGAAAAGAAGCTTAAATCAAAAGACGAAGCGTTAGAGTTTGTACTTAAAAATTTTGTGAAATAAATTCTGCATACGCAAAATTTATAAGGTGTTATACTGTTCACATAATAAAAAAGGGGGAAACTATCATGACCGGATATTTTAATTTTATTTTACTGCTTGTCTTGCCATTGGTTTTATCTTGTTCAAAAAATAGTGACAGTTCAAGTTCCACAACAGCTGCAGTATTTACGATCAACGGAAATGTGCCAGCAGGGTCTTTGGCTTACAATTTTACTGACGGAAAAATTATTCCGGAGGCTTTAAACATCACCCATGTCATGGCTGTCAATCCATCCTCTGCCAATGCCAAAAGAGTGCTTGCAACCCTTGATAGCAGCGGTAAATATGCCCTCCCCGTTGATGGAAATCGACCCTGGATTTTAGTTTATATCGACAGTACAAAAACAGGTGCAAATATGGTTCAGGGAATTTTTAGATCAAGTACTTTAGACTCCATCACTCCAGAAAAAACGAGTGGCTCCATCGATTTAGGATCTTCTTCGTTTTCGAATGGAGTTGCTTCGATAGGGCTTGCTTATGCTGATCTTTTGAGTGGTCTGGGATTAAGTACCGACGTGGCGTCTTTTCTGGGATCCGTAGACGATCTTTGTCTCAGGTACGTCAATCCAGATATCGATGGAGACGGAACGATAGACGCACTCCAGAGCAATCGAAATTTTATGTTTGATTTTCACGTCAGGTACAATCAAAAAAACAGCGGGAGCACCAATGCCACCATCAGTGATATTATCGGAAAATTTTTAGGCAATACAACTTCGATTACCTATACTGGAACCGGGATTTATATCTCCTATGATACGAGCTTTAGCTCTTCCGATCCTACGACTGGGAGTGTGACTTTTCCGGGTACTCTTTTTTATCAAGCTTCGGGTGGAGGAACGACTTCTGGAACGTCGATTTCTGGAGCTAATTTGTCGACCCTCAGTTATGGAGGCAATGGCCGCTCTTTTGGAGTGGGAGTGACTGATACCAGTAATAATATCCCAAGCGGGACTTACACAGCCACTATTGGCGGTAAAACTTTGACTTTTACCAATGTCCAAACAAGAGCCAATGCTGATTTGGTGGCTGCAAAAAATGTCATAGCCCCTTTTGTGAGTGTTGTGCCAGTGGTGTCTGGCTGTACTTCTAGCTGCGCCATTGCAAGTATTGATTACAAGTGGAAAAAAAGAACTTCGGATGGTACGGCATGGGTCGACGCCACTTTGGAGGAGATTGCTCTCATGGTTTCTGACTCAGGTGCTTTTGTGAGCATTCGTTACAATAAAGACAATGCGTCTGATACCTCTGTTGGAATTACAATCCCCATGACCGCAGTGAGCGGGAGTTTGGCCTGGAATACCACCAATGCTAGAATCAGTGGAATTTCGGAAAGCACCTTTAACTCCATGACTACTAATCAACTCTGTCACTTCGGTCTCAGCTATGACGACAAAATTGGGATGAGGATGTTTTGGGGTATTGAGAATGCTGCGGGGACGTGTAGTTAGGCTCTGTTTTAGGGCCTGTCCCAAGCTTTCCATTTTGGAATGACATACTCCAAAAAATAGTCTGTAATGGAGAAATGACTTCCAGAATAGAAAAAGGCTTTTGTTGTGTGTGTAGGTGAGGCTACTTCGCCATTTTAGGAATTTGTGGGATGGCGTCAAAGTGAGCGTCTTTTGAAAATAAAACACAATCATGTTGAAGCGCTAAAGCTGCAATCCAAAGGTCATTAGTTGGAATGATGATCCCTTGCTTTTTTAACTCAATGTGGATGCGTGCAAAATAATGAGAGGTTTGTTCATCCACGCTTAGAGCCTTAACTCGGGGAGAACCTAGAAATCGGATCAGATGGGCTTCGTTTTCTTTTGCTTTGGTGCCGAATAAAAAACCGCTTCTTAACTCTCCTAAAACAATAGCAGGAACAAAAATCAGATCTGCAAATTTTAAAATTTTCAGTACGGATTTTTCGCCTCTAGCAGCACTACTGTAAATGTTAGTATCCATGAGAAGCTTCATTTTTTATTTATCATTGACCCAAAGTTCTTCATCTATTTTTTCGAAGTCAGCGATAGCTTTATCAAACTCAGGGTCTTCTACCCAGCTTCCAAATAAAAAATCTAAATCATGATACTCTCTGGGTTCTGCCCGAAGACCCGCCCCAAGCATAATGATTTCAATAAGCATTGCATTTAATGACTTGCTTTCCTGGCGTGCTTTTTTTCTTAACATCTGGTCTAGATCCTTAGGAATATTTCGGATAGTGTACTGAACATTTTGCATTCTATTCATGCCTACATTGTATCAATAACAGCAGGCAAAAGATACTTATTTTCCTGCATATACAGGTATTTTTTATTTAAGTATTTGTTTTTACTTAATAAAACTTACAAGTCTTTCGAGCCGGGTGGGCTCTAGCGTCACTAAAAGGCTTTTGTTGTGTGTGTAGGTGACTTTTTCTGAATTTTTTAGGCGCTTGACATATTTTTTAAAAGTATAGTCCACTTCTATTTTTTCAGGTGTTCTACCCAGAGTGTAAAAAACCAGGAGATTTGCAGCGTCCAATAGAGTCTCTAAAGATGGAGATTTATTCTTGGGTAGGTGGATAATGGCATGCGCACTGGGTCGGCCCCTCAAGTGCAGCCAGAGGTCATTTCCTTTTGCCAAACGAAAAGTAAGCTCTAGGTTTTCTTTCTGATTTTTTCCAATCCAAATAGGATAGCCCTCCAAAGAAATAAAAGAGCGGCCGGGGTGGAGGGGTTCTTTTTTTTGTGGAACAGTTTCTTCAGTGGGGTTTTGGGGTTTTTTTAGATTTTGTTCAATCGAGTTTATTTTTTCTTTTGTCTCCTTAATTTTTTTTTGTTTTTTCTTTTCTAGTGTAAAAAATTTTTCGAGTTGTTCTTTTTTATTTAATTTTGGATCTAACGGAAAATTTGGAGAAAGTTTATAGGTCGGGTCACTCAAAAAAAGCTTGTACATTTCTCCATGCTTTTGCCAACAGGGTTCTTTTTCGGTATGTTCAAGTGAGGTCTGTAGTTTCTTAAGAAGGGTTTCTTCTTTCTGAATTTTTTCTCGAAGTTGTTTGTCTAAAATTTTTTCCCTCGAAGAAAGAGTTTCTTCGAATAATGATTTCTGAACGTAAGCCTGGAAAGAGGGAAGACTGGATACTAAATCAGACCTTGCTTCTAGCTCCAGAGGAGCTTTCAGGTTTTGTGAGGGTTGGTAAAATAAGTTTTTGTTGTGACTTCTGCTATCCTCTAAGACAGCCCAGCCTTTTTCATGGATAAACGGTTCTTGGATGAGGAGTGCGTAGGGAGCCGTTGGGATCAGTGTGAGGACCAGTCCAAGTCGGGGTTCTCCAGAGAACCAAAGAATCACTGTACGGTCTTTTGGGAGGGCTTTTAGTTCAAGTAGTTTTTTGCCAATGAGATTTTTTTTGAGGAGGAGTCCAAAGGGTGAAAGAGTAGCGCTTTGAGCAATTTTTAATTTTTTTTTCGTTATATAAAGATAAGGCCAATGGGGGCGTAAACTCAAGATTAAACATCGATTTTCGCTGAGTTCGATGGCCCATTCATTTTTTAAATAGCCTTCTGGTAAGAACGGGCACTCGGGCACGGAAAAACGACTGATTTTTCTTTCAGCGCACTCTTTTTCTAACAGGGGGGCCAAAAGACCCAGCTCCATCCAATTGAGAGGTTTCCAGGATAGCATTTGCCCTTTTTTAACACAGTTGCTAAACAATTGCCTATGACAATGACGGTTTGGCGTTTGCGTAAAGGAGAAGGCAGAAAATTTTTTTCAGGCCATCCTTGGGTTTTTTCTAACGAACTACAAAAAGGGTTCGAAGATTTAGATCCAGGAACCCCCGTAGAACTCAGGGATCACTCTGGAAATTTTTTAGCCAGAGGTTATGGAAATCCTCATTCCCTGATTGCTTTTCGAGAACTCAGTCGCGATAAAAGCGTGATAGATCCCTTTGCATTAGAATTTATCAAACAAAAGATCCTTCGAGCCATGGAGTTTAGAAAAAAATTGGGCTTTGGGGGTCTGAGTCATCGGCTTTGTTTTGGAGAGGCCGACGGATTGCCAGGGCTCATTATCGATGTGTATGCGATTGGGGCTGGAGAGGTTTATGTTTTGCAGTCTCATACAGCTGGAGGAGACGTGCTTATTCCGAAGGTTGTAGAAGTTTTAGATGGGGGAATGATTTTGAAAAATAATTCTGCCATTAGAAAGTTAGAAGGCCTTAAGGAAGAAGAACCCAAGATTCTAAGAGGTTTAGAGAGTATAGATTTTTGCGAAGTAGAAATTAAAGTCCTCTCTTCTCCAAGTCCTATCCAGTTCAAAGTCAATCTGCTGGGAGGTCAAAAGACAGGATTTTTTTTAGACCAGGCCTCCAATATCCAGCTAGCAAGAGCGTGGGTTCTGAAAATTTTCCCAGAGGGCGGAATCAAAGTCTTGGATTTGTTTTCGTATGTTGGGCAATGGGGAGTTCAATTGGGACAGGGACAGAAAAACACAGAAATATTTGCAATAGATGCCTCAGAAAGTGCACTTCGCTTTGCGGAACAAAATTTTGTGTCCTACAAAATTCCACATCAGATTTTTAAGGCAGATATTTTCGAGAAGCTCGAGTCTTTTGAACAACAGGCCTTTGATGTTGTCGTCTGTGATCCTCCTGGGCTCATCAAGGGGAAGAAAAATTTAATAGCAGGAGAACAAGCATATTTTAAAATCAATACTCAGGCTTTAAGGCTTGTCAAAAAAGGCGGGATTTTGATCACCTGCTCATGCTCTTATCTTCTGGATGAGAATAAATTTTTCGAAATATTAAGAAAAGCAGTTTTAAAATCTAACCGTAAGGTAAAATGGATTGCCCATGGCATGCAGTCTCCTGATCATCCCGTGTTGGCAGAGTTTCCGGAGGGACGGTATTTGAAATGCTGGATCGGGGTGGTGGTGGAGTAGTTTTTTTCATGCTGGCGGCTTATGCTATTCTTTGCTAGATTTCAACCATGCCAAAAAGCGTCGTCCAGAGAGTTTTTGAGTTCATTGTTTCCCTCCGCCTGGCGATTTTTGTTCTCATTATTTTTGCTCTCTCTTTAGCCACAGCGACTGTTTTAGAATCTTTGTATGATACTCCTACAGCCCAGTATTGGGTCTATCGCTCTTTTGGCTTTCGCTTTCTCCTAGGATTGTTAGGGGTCAATATTTTTGCAGTGGCGCTCAGTCGCTACCCTTGGGAAAAAAAACACATTCCTTTTCTATTAGCTCATGCAGGGATTTTAATTTTAATTTTGGGTGCATGGATGACAGAACAATTCGGGATCGATGGGAACATGAGGATCACAGAAGGCGAATCAAGCCCCATGGTAGAAGAAAGCTCCAATGTTCTTTATTTAATGAAGGACAATCAGGTGGAGTCTTTTGCGATCCCCTGGCGCCCTCCACATGTGTTTACCAAGCCCAGCTATTATTCAAAATTTGATGTGACTTTGGATCGTTATTTGACCCATGCAGAGCCAAAGTTTTCCTTTATCCCAAATCAAAAAAGGACGGGGCTCCCTTTTCCAGCACTTGAATTGAACTTTAAGGGTGGCCCGATGAATATTTCTCAAAACTTCTGGATATGGGGGGGGGATCCTTCGTTTACTCAAGTTCAGGCAGGCCCTGCTAAAATCTTACTTATAGGTCCACATGGAGAATTTAAAACCCCAGCCACTGGACCCGTTCTCATCTTTCGTTTTGACTTAAAAGGAGATCTCCATTACTTGTCGATTTCAAGTCATAGTGCAAGCCAAAGACAGCGCCGGGGACATCAAAGACAAGGAAAATTCCTGGCTCAAAGCATTCAAGGCTCTGTCATTGATCCAGGTTGGAAGGGGAATATAAAAATCACAGTCAACCAGTACATTCCAAATGCAGCGGTCAAAGTAAGCTATGAACCGTCCCAGCTTCAATATGGAGAGCAAGCCTCCCCTTCTGCACTTCATTTTATCAAGGGATATGAAGAAGGTTGGGTAGGTTTAGGGGATCGAGTGAACCTAGGACAAATAGATATTGCCTATCTGCCAAAAAGAAAAATTTTACCTTTTTCCTTAAAACTTGTGCACTTTCAGATTGATCGCTACGCAGGAACTCAGGATCCCGCCAGTTATTCCTCTAAAGTCATGCTCGAAGATACTCATTTGCCGATTTCTAAAGAGCCGATCATTATCCAAATGAATGAACCGCTCCAACACGGTGGATTTACTTTTTATCAGGCCAGCTATATTGACGAAGAGCCAAGACCTCTGACAACCATTCTTTCTGTCAATCGCGATCCTGGGCGGTGGGTCAAATATTTGGGTTCGATTTTACTGGTGTCTGGAGTCATTTTTCTTTTCTTAGTCAAATACATGAGGAAACCGAAAGTATGAGGAAATTTTTATTTATTTTGCTGATTTGTTCAAAACTAACCTTAGCTGACGAAGTTGCTCCGGGAGAGACGAGAGAAGGATGGTCTTTTAGAGAAGTTAGAGTGATCCCTGTTTTGAGCAATGGTCGACTCAAGCCACTTGATTCTTATTTGCGGGACTCAGTGCTTTTCATGACAGGTTCTCGAACTCTATCGGGTTGGGATCCTGTTGACTTAGTGTTTTCGTGGATCATTTTCCCTTCTGTTTGGGGAACAAAAGAGTTTATTCAAGTCCAAAGAGAAGATGTAAAAAAACAACTAGGTTTAGATATTAAAAGAAACCGTTTCAGCCCTAAAGAACTGGTGCACGATTCTTTTTTGCCTCAGTATGTGCAAGAAGCGCAGGCTCCAACTCCGAGTGGAGCAAAACTCTCTCCAAGAGAACAAGAGTTAAGGAGAGTGTTTCAGCGCTTGGGTTTGTACCAAAACTTAATTTCAGGAGAGGCCTGGCCTGTTGTTCCAGTTTTGTCTCCCCAGCCTTGGAAGTCTCTCGTCGGAGATGAAAAAGAAGGGGCTCTCATTCGAAGTCAGTTCAAAGATCTTTTTACTGCTTATCAATCTCAAGATCAAAAAAGTTTCGAAAAATCTGCACAGACCACTCGACTTGCCGTAGAGAGCCAAATTAAAGATTGGAGTGGAGCTCATTCGAAAAAAATGATTTTAGAATCATACTATAATTTGTATCGGCCTTTTCTGATTGCGTGGGTGATTTACTTAATTGGGCTTTTGATCTGGCTGTTTCGCATTGAACGTTTTGCATTTATGACAATTGGCTTGGGGGGACTCGTGCACCTGCTCGGCATTATCGCACGCTGTCTGATTGCTGGACGGCCGCCTGTGAGCAATATGTATGAGTCGGTTATTTGGGTGGGTTTTGGGATTATGATTTTTGCTTGGATTTTGTTTGGACTCACTCGAAAAGGAGTGCTTTTGGCAGTTGCCTCTGGGCTATCCGCACTGTGTTTGATTGCCGCAGATGCTGCCCCCACCGTTATGGATCCTGGAATTAATCCTTTGGTGCCGGTGTTAAACAGTAATTATTGGCTCACGATCCATGTTTTGACGATTACTTTGAGCTATGCCGCTTTTGCGCTTTCTTTTGGGCTCGCGAATCTCTCACTGTTTCAATATTTTTTAGGTTACTCAGAGAGTTCCTCTAAAATTTCTGGATTAAATCAGCTTTGTTATCGAGCGATGCAGTTTGGAGTCGTCTTATTGGCTGCGGGGACTATTTTGGGAGGAGTTTGGGCAGATTATTCTTGGGGAAGGTTTTGGGGTTGGGATCCCAAAGAAGTTTGGGCTTTGATTGCGCTTCTTTGCTACGTCATTGTCCTACATGCGCGTTATGTAGGGTGGGTGCGCCCGTTTGGTTTTGCAGCTTGGAGCGTGCTTGCGTTTTTAAGTGTGATGATGGCCTGGTATGGAGTCAATTTTGTTTTGGGTCAAGGGCTACACTCTTATGGATTTTCGAGTGGGGGATTGCTGTGGATGACTTTTTTTGTGGGGGTACAGATTTTTTATGTTTGTGTAGTCACACTCTTTAGAATAAAAAAGAAAGCATGAAGCGTGAAGATGTTTCCATCCTCGTGGCCGATGATGTCAATACGATGAGAATTCAGATCAAGGAGCTTTTGCGGGGGTTTGGGTTTCGAAAGATTCTGGCTTGTCCCAACGGCGAAGAAGTCAAAAGCCAGCTCGAAGTGCAAAAAGTCCATCTCATACTGGCCGATTGGCATATGTTTCCCACCAGTGGACTTGAGCTCTTGACCTACCTTCGTGCCCACCCCGAATATCAAAACATCGCCTTTGTGATGGTGACTGCGGAGAGTACAATGGAATCTGTGGTCGAAGCTGTGAATTGTGGAGTAGACGAGTATTTGCTGAAACCTCTGACTGCTCTCCAGGTTCAAACCAAAGTTTATGGAGCATTATTAAAAAGACGGGTGTTGACATGAGTGATCTGAGACACGAAGGAATTCAAGATTTTATTTTAGAACTCAGCCAATTTGCACAGGTGGCTGAGGATACTTTGAATAAAATTGAAAGTCAGTTAGAAGAAAACAAAGGTCTGTTTTCTATATTTTCAGAAAAGATGTTTGCCATTCGAGGCACGGCTCAACAGCTCCATTTGCCTCACATTGCTGAAATTGCACACGTGAGCGAAGAAATTGCCATCAAAGGTTCGCAAGCGCAGACCCGCCCACAAATCCGAAAATGCGTGGGGGCTCTGTGGGATGCTTTGACTACGGTAAAATATTTGCTGGAACACTACACTTCCGAAACCACCGAAGAGCAGGCTATTTTGATGAATCGATTGCAAGACACGTTGCGTTCTTTTGGAGGCGCCCGACCGAGCGTCAACCAAAATGAAATCGAGTCACTGCTCAGGAAACGGGGTTAAGGTTAAATAGAGCCAGGTTGTGTGAGCATTTTTTTTGTTTCTTCTGTAAACTCTTTGAGATTCATTTCACCGCGTAAGACTTTCATGCCTGGGTTGACAAGGGCGTCTTCAATACTCTCACTTTTTGTTGTGTAAATAATTGCAAGAGCTCTTCCATGAAGTGCATCTGTATAGTTTTTTAGTGTAAAGCCATAAATGGACTTAAATGTATCGTCAACTAGAGCGTCTCGTTCCTTCTCTTCGTAAGCCCAAATATAATCATACCAATAGCTGTCATAGTTTGCGATGAGGTCAATTTGTGTGTCATAAAGTGCGTCATCCATTTTTTTAGCAAGTCCTGTAAATAGATTTCTTTTTACTACCATAGCAGTAGCTCGATTTTTTTCAGCCACAGAAATCTGAGAATAAAAATCATTAAACACACTTTCTGCGTCTTTATTTAGAACTGATTTGCTGTCAGTGCTCTGATTTTGACTCCCGGGTGAGCCAGGTTGGAGTTGAGTTTGATTGCCAGACTGGGAGTGACTCCCGGTCTGAGATTGACCCCTAGGCTGAGCTTGTTCTGTTGGTTTATCTTTGAGTGGCTCAACGTTTGAGCAAGCAATCATACCCCCAGTCATTGCAAAAGCCACACATGCTAGTTTTATATTTGAATTATATTTAGTTAAATTTAAGTTCATAAAATTCTCCTTTTCAGGCATGCACTTTTTGCATGCTGTGGGTGCTATCAGCAAGAGTGGGGCCAATCGAAATTTGCTTTTATTTATAAAGCCTTACAAAAATCACAAAAAGCTAAGCCACTCAGACAGGCTCAACCGTACTGTATTTATTACACGTGCTGTCTATTCTTTATACACACCAATGGTTTTGAAAGTTGAAATAGTTTTTTTAGACTGTTCAGTCCAATTCTGCAGGCCGGCTGTATATAATCAGGTCATACCCTAACTCTATTTAAGTTCTAACCCGTCGCAACGGGTTTATTCTATAAATAGAATTCAATTGCAATAATATAATGCGATGAGTTATATCTCTTTCTAGCTTTTAGCAAACTTATACATGGTACTGATCATGGAGCAGGAAATGATTATGAGTCCACTTTTGTCAAAATCACAAGTCAAGCGTATGAGCGAGCAGGAGGCTTGATCATGCAGGCCGAGGTTATCACAAAGAAATTAGATCAAACAAAGGTGGCCACTGAGTTATCTTTCTCAATGATAAAACAGACTTTGGAGCAATCTGCGGGAGTGAAAATTATTCGGCGCAGTGAGCTTTCTTCTTTAAGCCATGTTTTTGTGGACGGAAAACGATATCTTTTAGGTGACCATCGCGATTTTTATAGTCACCCCTATTTGGCTAAGTTTATTCCCGAGCAAGCTCGTCTTGGGATCGCCTGGGTTTGTCTCAAAGCGGGAGAAGTGCTGGAAACGCATGTGCACCCTATCGAGTCTATGATCTTGATTTGTGAAGGAGAGGTGGAGTTTCGAGGTGATTTTCGTTGTGCTCTTTCTGCAGGTGATATTGTGGCTGTTCCACGAGGAGCCAGACATGGGTTTTGCGGAATAGGAAACAATGGATTTCGTGGGATATCTATCCAGTTTGAGCAGCGAGGTATCTATGAGGACCCACAAAACGCGCTGACAAAGTTTGTAGAGAAAACGCACACACTTAAGTTGGGAGTCGATTTGGAGCCACCCTCGCTCCAGAAGCTGGTTGCGCGAAATAACTGGCATAAAGAGGTTTTTTGCGAGAATTTTCTTTTTCGACTGATATCATCGGGACATTTTTCTGACGAATCCGTTCGACAGAAATTCTTAGCCTACTTTCAGATTTGGTCAAACCAGTTTCAAAAGGCAATGCATCTCAAGATGGCTCTTTGCGACGATCCGGTGTTTATTCCGATCTTTAGACGACACTTTATGGAGGAACTAAACCACGATCAGGTGCTCACAGAGGACCGGAAGGGAGCAGTGGCAGCGTGGGATGCGGTTCTCGACGCCACAGCGAGTTGGTTTCCCAACAAAATGCTCACAGCAAGTGTGCTGGAAAAAATCGTAATCATGCACCTCTGTGTTGAGGCAGTTGCTGTTGTATTTTACAAATTTGCTCGTCCAGCGCTCGACCCAGAAAATAAAATGAGACATTTTCGGGATCATAATGGTGTTGATGAGGTTCATGAACAACTTGGAGTCGAGCTCCTTTGGGGGCTATCACAGGATCATTACAAGCGTCTGATACACGTGCAAGATGAGGCATGGGCCATGAGTGAAGCATTATTTTGCAGACCGGGTGAGTTGGTGTGACAGATGAGAAATAGCATGATTTTTTTCACGATTATAGCCATTGCCCTCAGTCATTTTGCCCATGCAAAAACCGTAAATTCACCCATGCCAAAAATCGGTTACGGCTCCTCGACTTCGGTGATTTCAGCGAAGACTCAAGAAAGTTTTTTCATGGGATTTGAGTTGGGATTTGAGAAAGTGTTGGGAGCAAAGCGCGCACGCTCACTGCTTGTAGTCAAGCAGGTGGCCGATGGCACTCCACTCGGCGCCGTGCGCAGTGCGGAGACACTTTTGGATCAAGGAGCGATTGCTCTCGTTGGTTTTACTGGCAGTCATGACTCGCTTTTGGTCGCTGAGGTAGCACAAAAGCGCGGGATGTTTGCGCTTTTTACGGGGTCTGGACATTCTGATTTGGCAAAGAAAGGAAATACGGTTTTTACAACGGGTGCATCCATGCAAAGCGGAATCGAGGTGGTGCTCTCATTTGTTGAGCGTACCTACCCCAATAAACGAGGGCTCGCGATCGTCAATCCCTATGCTGTTTTTTCGATGAACCATGAGGACATTCTTCGTGATTTAAATGAGCGGCATGTTTTTCCAAAAGCCCATATTGAGACTGCCCGATTGACTAAGGAGCTCGTCTTGAAAGACGACACTCTCCAAGCGCTCAAGCGTGGAGAGTACGATTACCTCTTTTTAACACCGTATCCAGATGAGCTTTTGACATTTTTTAATCAGCTTTCCGAAAATAAGATCGACCTGCCAATGCTCGCCGGATCATCATGGGGTACGGCTGAGTCTGAGACCATGAGACGATTTCTAGTCAAAAACAATTCCCCATTCTATATGGCAGCTGAGTGGGTAAAGGGTCAAAAAGAGTCTCGAGTTTTTGAGGCGTTAGTCAAACGCAAATATGGCAAGGAAGCAATCTCCGAAATTTCCTTTGGCTACGATGTGGGTGTCATCACAGCTCTCACTACAGAGCGGGTCAAAGGGGCACTTACTCAGGCCTCTTTGCTCGCAGCATTTCAAAATGATCCCTGCTTCACTGGTCTCACTGTTGGTCGCATTTGCTTTGATTCGAAGGGTGGGCATGCGAAACGCAAAATCAACATGCTCAAGTTCACAAAACATGGATTTGTCCCTACTCATAGTGGAGAGTGATCGCGATGGCAAAAACACCCCTTCTTAGAAATCTCATTCTCATCCAGATGCTCGCGATTGTCGCTGCGGTGGGATCTCTTGGCCTGGCCTTTTGGGTCACCACGCAGTCCATCTATTTCAAAGAACTGGCAAATATTCGGCAGAAGGCCGAAGATGCTATTTCCGAGCGTCAGGAAAAATGGCGAACGTGGCAGGAACTGGGGCTTACCGATGCGTTGAGAGAAGAAATCACCTTATTTGGACGTCTCTTTCCTATTGAGAAACTGGCTGTACTCAAACAAGGAGAATTGCCAAACCCTCTTTCTAGCGAGGAAATTGTGCTTCCTCACGAGATAGCGACTGGGCCTTATGTCGTTTATATCCGCCTTGATGCCCATCAGATTCGATCAGGACAAATTCCATTTCTGTCAGGGTTTATTGGGCTGGGTGTTGCTGGGTTTTCGTTTTTAGTGATTATTTTATTTTCAGCTTGGTATTTGCACAAGAACATCCATTCTCCCATCCGTGAGTTAAATGAGTCGTTTGTTCGTTTCCAAAGTGGACAGGAATTTCAGGTTAAGCACATCAAAGCGAAAGGCGAAATCAGGCATTTTGTCGACGCTGCCGAGCGGATGTACGGTGATGTGAAAGAGCACGAGAAGAAAACGGCTTTGGTTGCCATTGCTAGACAACTGGCCCATGATATAAAATCTCCTGTTGCTGCCCTTAAGGTAGGTCTTGCAGATCTCCCGCAGCTTCCAGAAGACCAGCGCCTGCTGCTCCGAACCGCCGCATCGCGAATTACAGACATTGCAAATAATCTGCTTGAGCGTGGCAAAGATCGGGTTTCTACCGCAACTGCCACAAAGACAGACGGCCTTGTTTCGGACGAACCCTTAAGTATAGAGCTTCTTCCCTCACTGGTTGACATGCTCGTTTCTGAAAAGCGATGGGAGTACCGCTCCCGTCTGGGGCTCACTATCGAATGGGTATCAGAGCTAGGTGCTCCACAAGACCTCTTTGTAGAGGTCGCGCCTGCGGAGTTTAAGCGTGTCATCTCGAATCTGATCAATAATGCTGTAGAGGCCGTGGAAACAAAGGGGGGTAACGGCCATGTTGTGATCCAGTTGCAGCGTGAAGATGAGTTTGTTTTACTTCGCATAATGGATAGTGGAAATGGGATTGAGGCCAAAGTCATTCCTAAGCTGATGGCTTGTGGAGCGAGCTTTGGGAAGGTGGCCGGAAATGGCCTCGGCTTATATCATGCAAAGCAGTGTGTGGGCCATTGGGGTGGAGAAATTACAATTGATTCGCAGTTAGGAACTGGGACTACAATCTCAGTGCGTCTACCTGCGAGCAAAACTCCAAATTGGTTTGCAACGGGTCTCGAAGTGCCAACTCCATGCACGATTGTGGTACTCGATGATGACAGTTCCATTCATCAGATATGGAAGGAACGCTTTGCTAAGCTTACCGTTAGCCATCCAGAATGTCGGGGCATTAAACTTTTGCATTTCACAACCTCGCAGGAAATAAAATCTAATCCTATTCTTTCTAGTGGCTGTCTCTATCTTTTCGATTATGAGTTGATTGGATCTGAAGAGACTGGGCTTGATCTCATTGAGAAGCTAGGAATCGCATCGCAAAGTATTTTGGTGACAAGTCGATTTGACGAGGAAGCACTTCGTGAGCGATGCATGCAACTTGGATTAAAAATTTTGCCCAAGATGGCTGCTGGTTTTGTCCCAATTCATTTAAGGAAAAGTGTAGCGCTGTCTGTGCCTGTGTTGTGGGATGCAATACTTATAGATGACGATCCCATTATTCATCTTGCGTGGAATGCATCTGAAAAGAAGTATGGAAAACAAACGCGGAAATTTTCTGATCCAGAGTCGTTTCTACATGCAGCACAAGAGATAGATTTGTGCACCCCCATCTGTATCGACCAAAACCTAGGTCGTGGTATCAAAGGGACAGAGATTGCAAAACAAGCATATCAGATAGGATTTAGAACTATCTATCTGACTACAGGATTTGAACCGAGCACCGTTGATGCAAGCCCGGTGATTACTGCCATATTGGGGAAGGAGCCACTGTGGCTACAGTTACATGCATGAATACGCAAGAAAACCTCGTCGAACTTGCTTCTAGCCGAGAAGTATTTTGCAAGCTCTTCATGCTTTCTCATGGACTTACTGAACCCGTGCTTCGGTTGGATCGTCTCATGCATTGGCAGGCTGTGAAATCTACATTTAACGTAGAAACACCCAATCTTGACGCAGCAAAGACCCTCGTCTGTGGCGGATACTTCTATGGTTTTTCCACTCCTGCATTGCAGAATGAGGAAATTGAGAATGTTCTCAGTATGGGGCGGCATTACAAAGTAGAGCAATACCTAGTGCCCACTGTAAGAGACGACGTAGAGAACTCCGTTCTGATTTCGGCCGGGTTTACTCGTATCCCCTGGTTTGTGGAGTCTACCTTTGATATCGAATCGACAGTTGATTGCGATCTCATGCGTCGTTTAGGAAACAAGGACTTTCGAGAACTTAAACGCCTCACCACACGGGTGCAGAAAAGTTATCGTTGGGATTGGTACAAGGCATCTGATCTTGCGTGCGACGTGAGATTGATCGAAACCGTAGCAAATCTCCACGAGCAAAACACCCTGAAGTATGGACACACCGTCAATCTCTATCCTGCCTTGGTCATTGAGAATCTAGCGAATTCTCCCCTGGGCGAACACCTGCTGATTGGACTTCGCTTTGAGATTGAGACCGGAAAAGCAGTTCAAGCCGTGATCTGTCTGGAAGATACAAAGCGTGCCGATCTTTTTGTTCTTGTTCATGGGAGGGATTACAGTCACGATTCGAAGGGCCAGAATTTTTACAATACGCTTTTTTATGAGCTGTACCAACTTGCCGAGAGACGTATGCTCAGAACAATCTATCTCGGTCGTGGAAACCATAAACTAAAAAAGAAGCTCGGTGCCAATCGCTTCCGTGTTCTCAGCAATTGGGTTCTTGTAAATGACTCAGAATCTCGCAGACAACTGGATTCCATCTGCAAAGCCGCCTCTCAAAAACTGGATTTAAATATACCAAAATTACCTGATGATTTTCTCCATCCGCTTGCCCGCCGAGTGGTTTCTAAAGTATCTCGACCTTTATTTCTCGATCAGAGGCAGCAATTAGAGAAAGCGGGATACCTCGACCTTGCGTCCAATATTGGCGCTCGTGCCTCGAAGTTTTCACGCTATCCAGACTTGGATCATGTCTCGCTGAAAGAGAAGTATATTGGATTTCTCAATCTTGAATGCAAAGAGAAATCTGTGGGCCATACTCTCTGTCCGCTTGAGCTCAGCAGTGATCATGTTTATTTCACACGTGGGATTACTGAGGGCATTGATCTACTCATTCGCGCCTTTTGCGAGCCAGGTGTGGATCGTGTCTTTATACCGATTCCAACATTTTCGATGTACGAGTATTGGGCTCGGGCCTTTGGAGTGGATGTCACAAAAATCCGCCTCGAGAGTTATCTTGAAAGCTATGATGACTCAGCGTCTTTAGTCCGTCCAGAGATGAATGGAAAATACAAGCTGACCTTTCTCTGCAACCCAAATAATCCATTGGGTACAGCTCTTCCGATCAAAGCCATAGCTCAATATGCGTCTCAGGCCAAGGGTTTCATTGTAGTGGATGAGGCATACGGCGAATTTTCCCAGCATCAGAGCTGTGCTTCGCTCATTGCAAGCTATCCGAATATTATCGTATTGCGAACTTTTTCGAAAGCGTGGAGCATGGCTGGTCTTAGGTGTGGTGTCGTCATTGCCAATCCCAAAGTCATTGCGGCTCTTCGTCTTATTCAAGGGCCATTTGGGTTTCCATCAGTTGTTCAGGAGGAAATTGATCGTCGACTTTCTTCTCCCAGCGTGCTTTTTGAAGAAGTCACCACCCTGCGCAACGAACGCAAACGTATGGCAAGTTTGCTGGCTTGTACACCTGGAGTGACCCAAGTTTATCCAAGCGAAGCAAATTTTCTCTGTGTCGAATTTAGCGATGTAAAATCCATCATGGATCGATTGCACCGCATGAAAATCATTGCCGAGCAGGCCGCTCATCCGTTACTCAATTGCCTTCGAATCGCTGTTTCTACTCGAGAAGAGAATCAGCGACTTCTTGAAGCACTAGCATCCCAACTGCGTCGATAGTGCTTGCTCTATACAAACCAAACCTGTTTTTGGGTCTTCGTCAACAAGGTGAAAATTATTTCCCCCTAAAAATAAGAGCTCGGCACCCAGAGCAACATCTTGGAGGAGCATAGTCACTGGGCCATTTCCATTTTGATCTTGTATATTTTGATCTAAAATAAAAAGTCCAATTCTGCCCAATACGCCTGACAATGCCGTGTGGACCTCCCCCGATTTAGTGGACACAAGAAACGGGAAAAGAAAGATTCAAGAGAAGACTGATAATGATGTTTTTTTGTGACTGTTCAGCCCAATTCTGCAGGTTCAGTTTAAAAACCTAGCTGTTTTGCTGCTACGAATCATAAGTACCAAAGAGGCGCCTTGACTGCTTCATTCTAAGCGATGGACCCCGGTGGCCACTTTTGGGTGGCTGTTTAAAAGTTTTTGACCCACCCATTTTAAGTGGGTCATTTGGCAATAGCGATATCAAAAGTGGCCGGGCAGAATCAGACCCAAAAAGGGGGACTGATTGTATGGCCAAAATGAGAAAGGATGTTGCTGTGATTGAACAGATTTTAGAAATGAGAAATCGAGGACGGTGGTGCGTGTCTGAGGCTGAAACTTCCTTTGTTCAACTTCTTCCTTCGGTGGATGCATGAGATTTCTAACAGTGAATGGCAGATTTTGTCTGGCGTTAAATTTATTTTTCTCTCACGAATAAAGAACACGTCCTTACTTCCGGCGCCGGCAGTGCATTTTGTCACCAATCCCCCTCCTACACTCCCACAATCCACTGAGGGATTACATGATTTTTTTATTTAACATATTAATTTTTATCATTAAATTTAACTATTGCGAAATTTTATTAAATTCGTAATAATAGCCTTAAGGAGTTTTTTATGAAAAACCTGGTCAAAGAATCGATGCTCAAAGCACTCGAGAGGCTCAATCAGCTCCTCGATCAACCCGTCACTTTGATTGTGGGAGGGGGGAGTGCAATGATCTTGGCTCATGACTTTAAGCTTGGAACCTCCGATATCGATGCGCTCCCAAAAGGAATCGAGCTCGGGATGATCGATCCACTCATCAAGCAAATTGCAAAAGAACAAAATCTCGCCCCAGATTGGCTCAATCCCTATTATTCTACCTTTGCATACACATTGCCTTCTGATTATGGAGATCGATTGATTTGTGTTTTTCAGGGTACAAACCTAAAAGCTTTGGCTTTAGGCAAGGAAGAAATGCTGATCATGAAATGTTTTGCGCATCGACAAAAAGATGTGACGCATGCAAAAGCTCTCATCAAAGGAGGAGCAAATATTGCACAGGTAGAAACCCACCTTGAACACCTCAGGAAAAAAAGAATTCCTGGAGCAGAAAATGCGTTAGATTTTTTAGATGATATCAGAGACCAGCTATGAGGGGACTCCAAAAAATTCCCGGTGAGCAAGATTTGATAAAAATTTATTCCACTCTACAGTTTGCAAACCCATCTCTTTCTCTCAAAGAAATTGCCCTTTGGAGTCAATACTGTCGATTTGATTCGAGGTTGGGAGAATTACTCATGAGCGCTTTAGAAAAATATTGGACTAAAATTTCTCCACTAGAGTTCAATGCGGCACTGCTTGAGCAACCTTGGCCCGCTGCTTTTGGGGTATTGCTTGAGCAAATGAGGGTTTTTAGTCCTCGAAGCGGTTTAGAGCTTGTTCTATTTAAAAAATGGTCAGATTGTGTCATGGCGGGAGTACAAAAAGCAAAAGATGAGCTTTTCTTTATTGGGTCCTATGGATTTGCAGGAGCTCAAATGAGTCATGAGGTTCTTTATGCCAATAAGACCTTTCGAAAATGGGGCTATTTTGGGGCAGATATTTTATTTAATAAAGCTCGTTCGGATAAAAAAACTTTGATTTCAGCATCTCTACGACTCCCTATTTTAAATTCCTATCTCAAAAATCACTCAAGACTTACCGTAGAGCAGTACCGAAGTTTGTTTGAGGGCTGGGTCTCAAAACGCCAAGCTCAATATGATTTGAGTGCTCATCCGAGGTTAAAAGCCAGAGGGAATACACGGGCCAGGGTTTTTGTGGTGGAATAGGTATATTTCTCATGTTCACACTCCGACAAAAAATAAAATGGAAGGGCCTCACACCTAAAGAAACAGGGCCGTCCACTCCTCCCACAGAGCGCGGACAATGGCTGTACGAAGCCTATGAAATAAATCGCTGGTCCCCTCAGCTCTCTCGAAAAACATTAGACGATATTCTAGGAACACTCGATCTTCTAGATCGTGGGGCCAAAGAAATCTCACCTTCTCTCGCTCAAAGCCATTCTAAAATTTACGCCTTAGACATCGGTGCTAAAAATTGGCGCTATGCTGGCGCATTAGTGGCTTGGTTAGAAAAAAACTATCCTCACTGCGAAATCCATCTCGCGGGAGTGGAGTTGGATGCTTATTATTTTGATAGCACGCTCAGAACTCGACTTGGACTTGGAGAATATTTTTCTAAAATTTTAAAAACAAATAGAACCGACCTCCAATACCTCGCTCAGGACGTGAGAGAATATACGAAGCCCGCCCATTTGATCTCCTGGTTTTTTCCCTTCCTAGATCTCAATCCTCATGTAAAATGGGGCCTCCCTAAAAATCTTTATAATCCATCAAAAGTCTCCCACCATGTCGAGTCTTTGCTTGAAACAGGGGGAACCTTGATCATGGCCAATCAAGGAGAGTGGGAATGGGAAAGCGCTCAAAAACAATTTCAGACCTTAAAACTCAAAGAACAAATCCTAATTCAGACCAGCTTGCACGCTTGTTCCTATCCGATTTACTTAAGCAAGTGGGAGAAAGTTTAAATTTTTATGTGAATTTTTGTGACAGCGCCTCTAAGCTCTGTCAGTTACTTTGAGATATTTTTTAATCCTCAAAAACTCAGCCTCTGAAACCCACTCGGCCTCCTTCAAAATATCTCCCCGCTGGAGATCTCCCATGCGAGCACGAGCTTTGTGTTTTCCTGTTTTTCCACAGACATAAAACTCTGCATTTCCTCCGCCTCCAATCTCTCGAGCAGGACTGACCAGGCGCAGGCGTTTTTCGAAATCAGCGCCTTTGAGCTCTGTCAAAATTTCTTCGCGTGGGCGATCACTTTTGATCAAAACTAAATAGCTAAACGCTAGTGACTTGTGGTCAAAGCCAAGCTGCTTATCTAAATGTCGAAAGTACGGAGGTCGCCACCAGGAGGCTTCTTCGTGGCACCAGTCTTCTGGATTTTCTAAAGCCCCGCAGCTTTGATGTCCTAAACAGGGGAGTAAGATTTGATAGTTCTTATAAGTGAGCAAAGCTTTTCTCAACTCTAAAAGCCTTCGAGATTCCATCTTGAGGGCGGGTTCTACAATAATGACCAGCCCCTCTTGCTCAAGGTGTTTGTCCCAGGCGTGCACTAAAATTTTTGCTAAATGCTGGGGAGACTCCGCTGTTTCATTCAAAAAAAAACTCAAGATCCACAAATGAAAGGAAGGCGCTCCTCCAGGCAAAAGAGGTTCAGAAAAATCTATCTTCCGTTTAAAAGATCGGATTTCAAAATCAAATGCAAAGCCTTGTTGAAATTTTTTTACCCAATCTGTCCCCAGCTTTAATAAGCCTGGATCTTGTTCAATGAGGGCACAATAGCCTGTTTTTGGGATTCCAATGGGCGAAAAATGTTCGCCTAAAAATATTCCACAGCTGGCGCTGGCTGGACCCGCACCAAAATCTAGCATTTTAAATTGAGACAAAGGGGGAGATTGTAGTCCAAGGCGAGAAAGCTCACTCCAAATCGAAGCCACTCGAAAGAGGTTTTGTGGCATAAAATACAAAAAATAAGCTAGCCTTAAGTGGCTAGGATTAGAGCTCATTTTCCAATACGGACTCAAGCCCACAGGGGTTTCCTCATTTTTTAGCTCTGAAAAGTTTTTACTGATTCTGTTGAATAAATCCGAAAGTCTTTGTATATGTGGTGCAATGGAACGGTTTAAATACCGAGTGGATTTCAGGCTCTCGGGAACAAATGTGCTCAAGCTTTTTTCAAAGTTTTCGTCAAAAAATTTTGAGAGGGGTTCTGGAACTTTCATATGGCATTTCCCAACTTAGCTAAAAATTATGTTTTAAGTCAGAAAAAAGTGCTTTTATTGGGTTCACGCCTTATAGCTGATCATTTATGTCTGGAGTTAGAGCGGGAGGGGTTTGAGGTCTTTATTCAAGAGAAAATGGGGATTACCCTGCCCGAATCTCAAGACCCCAACGCAATTTCGAAATTAAGAGAAATTTTTGCTCACTTTATATCCACTTTTGCACATGAGGAAAAGTCCAGTGTTTGGGTCCATGCAGGCATGAGTCCATGGTCTGATCAACCGGAGCTTGCACAGCTTTTGCAGGAGTTAAAAGTCAACTCTTTTTCGCCCTCGGTACGTGTTTTGGGTTTTTTTGGAAATCGACTCCATTTGTTAGCTCAAGCAGAGGCGCTTGGCATCCCTAACCTCGTGCTCAGCTTTGATCCCATTTATAGTGTTGGGGAGCTCAAAAAACAGATCAAAAAATACCAATGGGAACTTCCCTTGATATTAAAATCAGGAAAATGCAAAACTCCGAGGGGCGTTTTAGTTTTGAATGATTTAAAAGATTTTGAAAATAGATTGCCTCTTTGGTTCGAACAACTGAGACAAAACGTAGGGGAGACCTCTATTTTTGTAGAAAGATACCTCGAGGGGTCTAGGCACCTGTGTGTTCCTTTTGTGAGGTTTCAAACCGGTCATTTAGAGTTTCTCCCTAAGGTAGACTCCACGCTTCAAACTCGTTTTCGAAAACTGATTGAATTTTGTCCACCCCCGTCCTTAGATACGGAAGTCGAAAGTCAAATCCAAAAATTCGCTAAAAAATTACTAGATAAAATTCAATATGTGGGGCTGGGAAACTTAGATTTTTTGGTGGATAGCTCTCGAGCTTTTTTAATCGGAGGTCAATCGGGTTTTTATACAAATTTTTTGCTTTGGGAAAAAATTTCAGGCACTCAAGCGATTTCCTGGCAGTTGGCCTGCTATGGATTAGATCATTCGCAATCGCCTCAGAAACCACAATGGACTGAGGCCTTAAATATTCACCTTTTGGCAGAAAATCCTTTTTTGCAAGTTCCACAGCCTGGACTTGTTCATGAACTCAGCGAGAAAAGAATATGGGATTGTTCAAAATCAAAAGCCGAGCTCAATTTGTCTTTCGAAGCTCCCTGCACCATCGATCCTCGTGGAAATGGCTTTATAGGAGTCCTGTCCGTTTTTTCTAAAGAAAAAAAACAAGCCCTGATTACGGCAGGACAGGTTCTCAAAGAATTATGGATTGCAGGCTCGCTTCAGACCAACGAAAATTATCTCAACCAACTTTTATCTCACCCCTGGATAGAGGCGGGGATTTACCATACAGGATTTGTGGACGAAGAGTTTATCCCTATTGTCTATCCCAACGACAACTTAACTTTAAAACACTTTAGCTCTGTCTGTAATTTGCTCACAGAATCTCCCTATTGGTTTGTGGGAGAAGTGAAAGTAAAGCCCAACCCAGGTGAGCTAGAGTGGAGTGAGGAGCCCTTGCTCTGGAAATATCAGAATAGGCCTGCTGTCTCTGGTATTTTAAAGTTAGGTGCGAATCAAAGGGCCAGGGTCTGTGCTTTTCCTGTATTGCCAAATCGATGGCAAGTGAGAATTGGGGATCGGTTCTTTTTAGTGAGAAAGTCCGATAGCATTCCCACCGTGCTCGGTTTATATGCACAAGCCACAGGTCAAGTGCACTCCATCCGCTTTCGAGCGGGCTCTCGTGTTCCCGCACATGAGGCCGCACTGGTGCTAGAGACAAACCAAATTTTAGTTTCGCATGCTTTTCCACGCCAAGTTAAAATTAAAAAATGGAATGTAAAAGCTGGAGATGGAGTAACTCATGGGCAGGTTTTAGCTGAAATTGAGATGGACTGAAGTAGATTGCGCACTATCATTTTAAAATCAATGCATCCTGTGCTAGTATGGCGTCGTGCCCAAATACCAAAGAAATGTCCCCATTCCAGGCAAAACCTCATCAGAACTCTATGATCGTCTTTCTCAGGATATTGATGAGTTTCTAAAAAAAATCACTCTTGGGAAAGTTGCAATCATAAAAAAACCGGAAGAAAAAAAGCTTCATATCCAATCCCCGTTGTTGAATGCGATTTTGAAGTGTGAGGAGGGCCAAATTGTTGTAGACGCTCAACTGAGTTTATTAGCGGTACCTTTTAGATCAAGGCTTGATGCTGGTATCGACAAATGGTTGGCTCGAACGTTTTCATGAACCAGAGGGGTGAGAAAATTTTGAAGTCTGCTGGATTGATGGGGGTAGCTACCTTTTTTAGCCGTATTTTAGGCCTTTTGCGCGAGCAAGTATTTGCCATGCTTTTTGGTGCAAGCCACGCCATGGATGCTTTCAATATTGCTTTTCGAATTCCAAACTTACTTCGAGATCTGTTTGCAGAGGGAGCAATGAGCACGGCTTTAGTGCCTGTTTTTACTCAGGTAAAAACCAAAGAGGGAGGAGAGAGAGCCTGGAGAGTGGCCGGCCTTGTGTTTCGAGTTTTAGTTGGATTATCCGTGATTCTTAGTTTGCTTGGGATTATTTTTTCTAACGAATTAGTTTCTCTCTATGCTGGAGCTTATAAAAAAATTCCTGGAAAATTCGAACTTACCGTTCTCATGACTCGGATTATTTTTCCTTTTTTTCCCCTCATTGTATTGGCCGCTGCTTTTATGGGTGTTCTCAATGCGTGTGGGTATTTTTTTATACCCTCATTTGCACCGGCACTGTTTAATTTAGTGTCTCTCATCGTTGGAGTTCCTTTGGTGGTTTTGTTGCCTCGGTTTGGCTATGCTTCGATTTTAGGGATGGCCATTGGAGTTGTGGTGGGAGGATTTGCTCAGGCTTTTTCGCAATATCCGTCTTTGCTCAAGGCAGGATATTTTTTCCCAAAGAAACAATCTGGTGACCCGATTTGGACTCAAGATCCTGCATTGAAACAAATGTTACTTCTCATGCTTCCTGGAATGGTAGGGCTTGCGGCAACTCAGGTTAATTTTTTGATCAATAGCATCTTGGCTACCTCGCAGGGACCGGGTTCTGTCTCTTATTTGAGCTATGCCTTTCGGTTGATGCAATTTCCAATAGGTATTTTTGGTGTTTCGTTGGCGATGGGAGCTTTGCCCCAGATTTCAAAAAACTGTGCCATGGGGGAATATGCCGAGATGACTAAGACGCTGGAGCAGACTTTGCGAAGGGTTTTTGCCATCAATCTTCCCTCTGCGTTGGGATTTATTTTTTTAGGTTATCCTATTATTCAACTTATATATGAATATGGACATTTTAATTCCGATGCAACTGTATGTACGGCCTATGCACTCGGCGCTTATGCAGTAGGGTTGACCGCTTATTCTTGCGTAAAAGTCTTAGTGCCTGTTTTTTACGCAATGGGAAATACGAAGATTCCTGTCTACTCCAGTATCCAAGCGGTCATTTTAACACTTGTTTTTAATCTCCTCATGATTGGTCCACTGGGTTACTGGGGTTTGGCTCTTGGGACTTCGGTGGCAGCTATTTTTAACTCAGTGTACTTGCTTTATAAAATCAAAAAACTGTTGGCAGTCAAGAAAACAGAGTTTCTATTGGGTCCTTTAATGAAGAATTTTTTTTCCTACCTTGGGGTGTCTATCGTGATGGGCGCATGCTGTTATTGGAGCTATTTATACTTAGGCTCTAAAATACAGAGCACTGCGTTATTGGGGAGGGTCGCCACGGTAGGAATTTTAGTTTTCGAGGGCATTTTCCTGATGAAAGTCTTTTGTCAACTTGTAAAACTAACTGAGTTTAATGAATCCCTTGATTTTTTTATAAAAAATTTGAAAAAAAAGCTGAGCTTGACCAAGAATTAGGCTAGAGTGAAAGGTAATATGGAAACACAAAGGGAGACTGTAAGACTTCTTTGTAAAAGCATTATCAATCGGCTTGAAAATCATAAGGCTATTGCCTTTGCTCCAAGGTTGAGACAAGTCATCCAAGATGAGATTTTTACTTTAGTGGGACCCCTCATTTTAACGGACGAAGATGTCAAAGAGAGAGCCCAATCAAAAATAAATTCTCAGGCCGAGGTTTTAAGCGAAACAGAGACCTCGGATGCAGAGCGGTACCGGGCTGCTAAAACGGTGGTTCGAAATTCATTTGGAGATGATTTTTTGAATGGGTTTTATTTTCAGAGACCACTGAAAGCAGTGGCCAACACTTTGACTGAATATTTTATGCGTTCTTCTCATATTGATGATGTCTATGAAACCGATGATGATTTAGAAAAGCAAATTGTTGAGGTTGTAAGAAAATTTAATCCATCTGAGTTGCACTAAAAGGCATGGGGTCGGGCATGGAACCTGTTATTTTAAACAAGTCCGATGAACTCATTGTAGTCTTTAAGCCTTCCGGTTGGCTTTCTATTCCGGCCCGTATTTCTCACCACAAAGCTCCTGTTTTGTCAGAATGGCTCGAAAAAAAATTGGGCCGAATTTGGGTTGTGCATCGCTTAGATCTAGAAACCAGCGGGGTGATGCTTTTTGCTCGAAACGCAGAGAAGCATCGGCTCCTCAATTACTGGTTCGAGGAACGACTGATTAAAAAAACCTATCACTGTTTAGCTCAAGGAGAGCCCAGCCTGCCTGTTTTTAAAATTTCGACATCCATACGAAAGGCACGGGCATCGACTCAGGTGGAGGTTTTAGAGAAATACGCAAATGCTTTTTTGGCCGAGGCTCACCCTCTGACCGGAAAACGCCATCAAATTAGGATCCATTTCTTTCAAATGGGGTACCCCTTGTTTGGAGATTTGCAGTATAGCGGACGCAAAGAAATTGAACTCAGTCATGGAAAATTGCAAATTTCACGCGTGGCGCTACATTCTTACTCAATTGAATTTCCGACGGGCGAGGTTTTTCAGGCTCCTTGGAGTGAAGATTTTTTAAACTGGGTTCAGGTTTTACGTTTAAATAATGTGAGTGTAGAGGGTCAAAAAAAAATTTACGAGATCCCTCAAAATAATCCCTCAAGGTCACTTCATTGAATGAATTAGAGTTTGCTTGGAGTTGGAGAAAGCAAAAAGGCTTTTTTGCCAATCGAAATACGTTGAGGATTTTTCACACACCACAGCTCTCGATAGACAAATTTGGGGATCACTACTGGATAGCGGATGGCTCACAGGCCGAACGGTCTTATGAAACTATTGTAGAGTTTTTAAGACAAAAGGGCGCAAAATCTGCTGTGGTGATCCAAAGAAAAAAAAATGAAATCCGGAAATCTCATATTTTGTTTGGAGATCCTCCGAGAGAAAAGTTTGAGGTCGAAGAAAATGGAATCAAATATAGTGTCCAGCTTTTTGAGACCACACAGCCTGGGCTTTTTTTAGACCATGCTCCATTGCGGAGGTGGCTCAGGGAGTTTTCTCATGCTGCTCGAGTGCTCAATACATTTTCTTATACAGGAAGTTTGTCGGTGGCCTGTGGTTTGGGAGGAGCAAAGAGTGTTACAAATTTAGACCTTTCTTCGAATTCCAATGAGTGGTCTAAAGAAAATTGGCTTTCGAATGGATTGCCCATTGAGCATTTTCACTGCATTGTAGGCGATGTTTTTGAGTGGCTGCCACGATTAGCTAAAAAAGGGGAGAAATTTGACGTTGTGATTTTGGATCCCCCTTCTTTTTCACGCAGTCAAAAAGGTGTTTTTTCTACAGAAAAAGACTTAAAGCGGCTCATTGATTTAGTCTGGGGTTTGCTAAACGTGGGTGGAGTACTTGTGGTTTCGATCAACTCTGCGGGCGTGAGTTTGAAAGCTCTTGAACGGGATCTTTTGCTTTCAGCTGGAAAACGCAAACTCAATATTTTAAAATCTATCGAACAACCCGAAACGTTTTTGAGCAGTTTGGGTTCTTACGAGGAGCGGTATCTCAAGGGGTATTGTTTGCAAGTGGCGGGGTGATGGCGAAAGCCTGCCCCGGCGGCCCCTTCTTTCCCACCCACCCAACATAAAAATTTAAAAAAGAACTATTCCGTTTTTTTTACTAGATCCCCAACCATCACCGCTGGTGGAGAAATATGGGGCGTCTTGTCAGCTGGCAAAAACTTTTCTAACCTAGCAATCGCAAGATTGCTTTCGACATGAATGACTCTGAGACGTGCAAAAGGGAAGGTCACGTCCTGATAAAGTCGTTCGTTTTTTACATCATAGCTTGGGGCTTTTCGATAAACTTCTAAAGAAGAGCCATTTTTTAATCCTTTTTGAGTGCCCATATTGACAAAAAAATCTTTTTCCGGAGTCTGGCCAGGAATCCCAAAATCTAAAGCCCTTTCCACACTGTAGACCACAAAATCATCTGCCCAAGCGACAAAGGGAGATCCCGACAAAACCCATAAAATGAGACCTATTTTTTTTAACACTCTAGAACCTCTTGGAAAAGTATCGGCAAATTTTACCCAGAAAATGAGAGCAGTATTGGCATAAGTTCTAGGCATAAGAAATCTTGAACAGCAAATTCAGTTTTCACCCCAAAATACCGAATTATCAGATGAGGAGCGTACCTTTGCCAACCGAAATGACGCAAATGCAACAAAAGTTCAAAGCCGTTGATATCCATACCTTTAGGAATGTAACGCGAGATATCAATTTTGATGTCTATATTAAAATTTCTGACGACAACATGGCCCATGTCTTTTCAAAAACAACAGGGTTGGATTATAAGCGGCTGGCTCAATACATTCAGAAGGGAGTCACAGAACTTTATATCCGCCAAGAAGATGATCTCATTTATAAAAATTTTATTTCTATCACCGCGGATTCCATCATCAACGACCCCCATGCTTCGGCAGAAAAAAAGATCGCCACTCTCCTCAACATGACAGAACAAAACATGTCAGAACTCTTTACACAATTTAATGTTGCTGAAGAAACAGCCAATAAAGCACAAAAAGTAGTGAAAAATTACATCCATTTGATGAGCGAAAGTCCAAAAACATTGACGATCATTTTACAACTGGTCTCTCATGGAGAGTACCTGTACTACCATTCGATTGCTGTCTCTATTTTTAGCATGCTCATCGCAAAAGCTTCGGGTCAGTTTAAACAAAATTTTTTGGAGACCATTGGCATGGGTGGATTTTTGCATGATATTGGCTGCACCCAACTCCCAAAGGAGATCTTAACGAGCTCCAAAGAACTCTCGCGCGAGCAGTGGAAAGAAATGAGATCTCATCCCCAAATCGGGCTAAAAATGATCGAAAATACGCCCTCTATTCCAGAAGAAGTCAAATTCATAGTCTACCAACATCACGAAAAAATAGATTCCCGGGGCTATCCAAATGGCCTAGCAGGAAACGCCATTTACTATCCTGCTAAAACCGTGGCCATCGCAGATTGTTTTAGTGCACTCATTAGCAATCGGCCCTTTCGAGCAGCTTACACTGTGCCCCAAGCGATCAAAGTGATTCAAAATGAGGCCGGACACTTTGACAAAGACCTCGCCAAACTCCTCCCCATTTTATTTTTGCGATAAGTAACGCGCTTTGATCTCGTTGTGAATTCGATAGTATTTGTATTTATTCAAAATCATCTCGGAGCTTCTAAAATTAGAAATCCAGGGGTGAGTCAAACGATAGTCCACTAAATAATAGCCCATCGCCCAGGGACACTCTTCTTGTAAAATCACTTCCATTTTTTCAATGAGTGCCGCTCGAGAGGGCGAAGACTCCATCTGAGCGATTTTTTCATAGAGTTTATTCATCTCCGGATAATCAAAATTGGAGTCATTGGGACCGGGCGCTTTGTTGGGTCCATAGAGCAGCTGGTAGCTATTTTCAGCATCTGGATAATCGAGTCCCCAGCCTCCGTAGGAAACCTGAAAACTTGCAGTCTTGGTTTTTTCTAAGTAGGCAGGAAAAGTATTATAGATGGGATCTAACTTGACCCCAATTTGTGCAAATTGTTGCGAGAAAAAATCCCCAAGCTGCCTATTCATAGTGTCAGAACCTCGAAAATCAAAGTGAATCACAGGTAAACCCTTGCCCTCCGGAAAGCCTGCTTTTTTTAAGAGCTCTTTTGCCAAAACTAAATTAAAATCATATTTTATTTTCGAATTTTTTGGTCGATCCAGCGTTCCTGGCGGGAGCGCATTGACCATTTTTTGCCCTCTCCCATTCATAAAAATTTCGATCCACTTGTCCCGATCAATGGCCGAAGAGAGGGCCTGCCTGAGGTATTTATTTCCTCCAATGAGTTTGTCTTTCATATTAAAAGAAACATAATAAAATCGAACTCCCGAATCGATAGAAAGCCGGATTCCCTTCGCAGAAAACTGAGGAGAAATATTGACTTGGTTTGAAATGGCTTGTCTAAAATTATCTTTTGGGATTGTCATCAAATCAAAATCCCCTCTGAGGAAACCGAGCCACGCCGGTTGTTCTTCTCTAATGATAGAAATAATAATTTTATCTACAAACGGGAGCTGCTTGCCAGCATCTTCCAAATAGCCCATTTTTTGGTACTCAGGGGCTGCCTCTGTGGGATAAAAATCAGGGTGGTAAGTTGGATTTCGCACTAAAACAATGCGGTGTCCACGCTTCCATTCTTTCAAAGCAAACGGACCTGTCCCAATCGTGTGGTCATTGAGATTTCCCTTTTCGTCTCCATAATCTCTGACCAGTTCATAGGGAATAGGCGCAGTAAAACCCATGCACAAAACATAAAGCAGCTGTGGATAAGGTTTGGTGAGCTTAATCTGCAAAGTGTAATCATCGAGTGCCGTGACCCCTGCAATAGATTCCCGGAAAATTTTTTCGGCCTCAGATTTTTGAGCCTTGACTAATTTGTCATGAAATTCCGTAAATCCTTGTACTTTTCCATCAAAAATCCAGTACCCTTGAGAGTCAATCGAAGGGAGCGCTAAACGCTTAAAGCCATATACAAAATCTTGAGCTTTTAACTCTCTACCCTTTCCCTGGGTCTCTTTGAAAGCAGGGTCGTCCTGAAAGTGAATTCCTTTTTTAATGGGCACCGTCAACGTTAGGTGATCTTTGGAGTAAGTCGGCAAACCAGCAGCCAGTAGCGGAACGGCACGGTAGGTATCCGAAAGATATTCATATTGATACAAAGTCTCATAGATGGCTGGAGAAACATCTAAACTAATATGGTCATAAGAATTTGCAGGATCTAAAGTCTTGACATCATCATCCAGCACTCGTTTTAGTACAGACAAGTTCGAATCAGACTCATTGTGTGTACAAGCAGAAAAAAAAAGCAAGGTGGTAAAAACACTTTGTAATAATAATTTGTAAACCATATTTTCTCCTTGTTTTCTCGTTAGGATGACATTTCCTGGATCATTTTTCGAGCTAATAAGATAACGGCCTCCAGTCCAGATTTTTTAGCCCCTCCTGCTTGAGCGAGCTCAGGCTTACCTCCACCCTTTCCATCGATCAGGGGCAAAAAAGATTGAATCAGCTCATTGGCCTTAAAGTGACCGAGCGCCTTAGGACCCACAGCCACTAGCAAAGAAACTTTTTCGGACTCCTCCATCCCTAAAACAACAACTGCATTGGGCCGTTTTTGAATGATCCGCTCCGAGCACTCTCGCAAAGACTTAAGCCCCTGGAAATCCGATGGGCACACCCCTGCGACCAGACATATTTCCTTAAATTCTAAAGCCTCCTTGAGCAACACATCCGTCTCTTCGTTTGCACTTTTAGATTGAAACCGCTCAATTGTTTTTCGGAGTTCCTTTTCAGTTTGCGACATTTTTTCGAGCCTGACTAAAGCTTCGTCAAAGTTTGTAACTTTGAGCTGATCTTGGATTTTTTGAATGCCTTCGGCTTGGGATCTAAAATACTGAAAAGCCACTTTCGAAGTGTAGGCCACTATCCTTCGCACTCCGGCGGCAATTCCAGTCTCACTGATAATTTTTAAAAAATGAATGTCCGAAGAAGAGTCGACATGAGTTCCGCCACAAAGCTCTGTGGAATAATCTCCCACTTTGATTACCCTTACTTTTTCCCCATATTTTTCGCCAAAAAAAGCAATTGCACCTAAACCAATGGCTTTCTCCTTTGACATTTCCTTTTTCTCGACGCTGTCATTTTGCCAGATTTTTTCATTGATCAAATCTTCTATTTTTTTAATTTCTGCTGTTGTCAGGGACTGAAAATGCGTAAAATCAAATCTCAGTAAATCAGGAGACACCAAGGAACCTGCTTGTTTGACGTGATTGCCAAGAGTTTCTCTCAACGCAAAATGCAATAAATGGGTCGCAGTGTGGTTTCTAGCCGTGAGAGCCCTCAATGCCTTGTCTGTCTCTTGTAGATAAGAATGCCCTACTTTGAGAGTGCCTTTTTTGGGCTGGATGTGTGCGACAATCAAATCAGGCACTGGTTTTTGAACATCCAAGACCTCTCCTGTAAACTCTCCTGTAATATACCCGCGATCTCCAACTTGTCCGCCACTCTCTCCATAAAAAGGAGTTTCTGCAAAGATAGCCAGAATGTTTTCGCCTTCGCACGCTTGCGCAGAATAGCTCTTCACACTTTTGAGTCCATTTTCTGTCGATACGAGAATAGCAGTACAAAGGGACTCTTTTTGGGTTTGCTCATAACCTACAAACTTTGGGAGCTTTCCCTCAGCTTTGAGTTGAGAGGCCAATGTCAAATAGATCGGAGTGACTTCTTCGTCGCCTGAACCCTTCCAGTTTTTTCGAGATTGAGTTTTTTGGAGATTCATCGATTGCACAAATCCCTGCTCGTCTAACGAAATCCCTTTTTCATGGCAAATCACTTGTGTCAAATCTAGCGGAAATCCAAACGTGTCATAGAGCTTAAAAGCAACACTGCCCGGCAAAGTTTTTGAGCCGAGCTTTGCTATTTCCTCATCTAAAAGCAAAAGCCCTCGCTCTAAAGTTTTTAGAAACTGCTCTTCCTCTGCAAAAATGGCTTTCTCGATAAAGGCCTGTTTCCCTTTTAAATCAGGGTAGGCATCTATCATCTGTTCGATGACAAAGGGAGCCGTCTTATACAAAAAAGGTTCTTCGAAACCTATTTTCTGTCCATGCCGAATAGCACGTCTCAAAATACGCCTGAGGACATAGCCCCTGCCCTCGTTGCTTGCCAGAACACCGTCAGAAATCAAAAAAGTAGCAGCCCTAGAATGATCTGCAATCACACGAAAAGAAAAAGCACTCTCTTTTTTCGTGTCGTATTTTATTTTGCCCAATTTTTCTATATTTAAAATAATGTTTTTAAAGATATCAATCTCATAGTTAGAGTCTACTTTTTGCAGCACGGCGGAGAGTCTCTCCAAACCTGCTCCTGTATCTACAGAAGGTTTTGGAAGTGGCAAGAGCTTGCCCGAGGCATCTCGTTCGAATTGCATAAACACGAGGTTCCAGATTTCCATAAACCGATCACAGTCACACCCCATCGCGCACGTAGGCTTTCCGCAGCTGTATTTTTTGCCTCGATCTATAAAAATTTCGCTGCAGGGACCACAGGGGCCTGTGTCAGCCATGGACCAAAAATTGGCTTCTTCACTAAATTTCGAAATCCTCTCAAATGGAATTTTTTCTTGCCTCTCCCAAATCTCTGCAGCTTCGTTGTCGTTTTCAAAAACACTCACATAGAGCTGATCTTTCGGGAGCTTGAGATCGTTTGTCACAAAATCCCAAGCATAGTGAATGGCTTCTTTTTTAAAATAATCGCCGAAGGAAAAATTCCCCAGCATTTCAAAAAAAGTGTGGTGCCGAGCAGTAAAACCGACTCTTTCTAAATCATTGTGCTTTCCGCCAGCCCGCATGCATTTTTGAGAACTCACAGCGCGCGAATAAGAGCGCTTGTCTTTGCCTAGAAAAACATCCTTGAACTGTACCATCCCTGCATTGGTAAAAAGCAGACTCGGGTCATTGTGAGGCACAAGTCCAGAACTCTCAATCGGCGTGTGCCCATTTTTTTTAAAATAATCAATAAACCGCGACCGGATTTCCGCTGTCAGCATACTCCAGTATTAACCCGGGACGTGCCAAAGTGACAAGGCCCGATTATTTTTTTGCTAACGCTGGAGCGGCCCCCACAGATTTTACACTCCCTGTGGCAATCACTGCGGCTTTTGTTTTCTCGAAAGCTGCTGCCTGTACCGGAGGCTGAGCTATTTTACGAGGACCAATTCCAGCTTTTTTTAAGACTTCTTCTCGAATTTTTGGGATGAGCTCTGCATGTTCTTTGAGGTAGGCTTTTGCGTTGTCCCTGCCTTGCCCAATTCGCTCTTGTTGATACGTGTACCAAGTCCCACTTTTTTCAATGATATCCATTTGAGAAGCCAAATCTACAAGGTCTCCTTCTGCTGAAATACCCTCTCCATAGATAATATCAAATTCGACTTCTTTGAAGGGTGGAGCGAGTTTATTTTTAACCACTTTGACACGCGTGCGGTTGCCAATCACGTTGTCACCATCTTTTAGAGAACCAATACGCCTAATGTCCAGTCGCACAGAAGAGTAAAATTTAAGCGCATTTCCACCGGTCGTGGTTTCTGGATTTCCAAACATCACTCCAATTTTCATTCGGATTTGATTGATAAAAACGACTAAGGTTTTGCTGCGATGGATAGAGCCGGTCAATTTTCTCAAAGCTTGGCTCATGAGACGAGCCTGGAGTCCCATGTGAGAATCCCCCATCTCTCCTTCGATTTCTGCACGAGGCACCAGCGCGGCTACAGAGTCAACCACCAAAATATCCACACCACCCGAACGCACTAACATGTCTGCAATCTCTAAAGCCTGCTCGCCTGTATCCGGTTGAGAAATCAGAAGATCGTCAGTTTTTACTCCCAATTTTCTGGCATAATTTACGTCTAAAGCGTGTTCAGCGTCTACAAAGGCTGCAACGCCTCCTAGTTTTTGTGCTTCTGCAATGACATGCAAAGTGAGTGTTGTTTTACCAGAGGACTCAGGGCCATAGATTTCTGCAACCCTGCCTCGAGGCAAACCTCCAATTCCGAGCGCTAAATCTAAACTCAGTGAGCCCGTTGGGATGGTAGCGATATCCTGCACTAGCGCGTCATTAATGCCCAGTCGCATGATGGAGCCTTTGCCAAATTGTTTTTCGATGGCCAGAACTGCAAGTTCAATGGCCTTGTTTTTTTGTCCTTGATCCAAAGTCACGCCTCTTTCGAGCATTTCCATAATTTTTCTCCTCGTTTTTTTATGATCCGTTTTTTAGGATGAAGCAAGGACCGTACCACCCACAATCCCAGAAGAGAAGCCCTGAAGCCGCGCCTCTGGCGAAGTCATTGATCTTCTTTAGTTTGTATTTCCGTGCGATGTGTTATTTTGCTCGGATGAATCCAGAATTCGTTTGTTTGTTCAGTTTTCGGACATCTCTTACGTACCGAAATAAAGACAAGAAGCCGAGAGTTACCGCTTAGGCTGGGTAGGGGCTGTATCGGTTATAAAAAATCAACTCCGGTTTATTTGGTACAGATTATAAACTTAAAATATACCTTTTAATTGCTTTTTATGTACTTTTAGAGTACCTTATTTTATAAGGATACGAAGAAGTTGATTGCAAAGATAAAGTTTGAGTTTGATCACATAAAGTCAGACCTAAATAAAGAAAAGCATGAAATTGACTTTATTGAAGCTCAAAAACTTTGGCAGTTTGCAATCCTTAGATTTCCTTCTAAGAAAAAAGGAGAGCTAAGAGAACTTGTGATTGGAAAAATAGAGTCCACGTACTGGACTGCAATTATTACACAAAGGGATAATGCTATTCGTATTATCTCCTGCAGGAGGGCTAGAGATGAAGAAAAAACACTCTACACAAAAAAGCTTAACAACTTCTGACAATCTTGAAGAAAGATTTGAGCAAGGTGAAACCATTTTAGACTATTTTGTAACAGAAAATAAACGTGTTGGTGTAGATTTACCGCCATGGACCATTAGCGCACTAGATCAGGAAGCCGAGAGGCGTGGCATTACTCGTCAGTCTCTCATTAAAACATGGTTAGTAGATCGACTTGACTTACTGATGGGAAAGAAAAACATTACAGCGGTAAAATGATAGCCAAATTTTACTGTTTCGTCTAGTGTGTTTCAAAAAAAGAGGAGTCATAAGTGATTGAATCAAAAAATATTTATAAAAAACTAAAGCTGGCCTCTGATCTTTTTGAGCTAGCATTCAAAATAAAATCTCATCAACTCCAACTCAAATATCCTAAAGCAACGAACCAAGAAATAAAAAATAAAACTTTGGAACTTATCGAAAAGGGTTGTCGATGAGTGATTCTCTCCCCTCGCTCCTCAGTGTTTTTTCGGTGATCATCAGTAGACTTGAAGAAAATCACATCGAATATATGGTTGTGGGTTCTATCGCCTCCATCGTCTATGGTGAGCCTAGAATGACTAAAGATATGGATTTAGTCATTGATATTTTGCCCACACAGCTAAAAGAGTTTGAGCATTTATTTCCAGCCGAAGAATTTTACTGTCCACCGCTAGAAATTTTGTCTGATGAGCTTATAAGACGAGGACAATTTAATCTTATTCATCATCAATCAGGACTTAAGATTGATTTTATTTTTAGAAAAAACACAGCTCATAGCCAAGAAGAATTTAGTCGAAAACGTAGAATTGAACTCTGGCCTAACTTTAAGGCACAGATCGCATCTCCAGAGGATGTGATTATCAAGAAGTTGGATTATTACCGCGAAGGCGAGTCCGTGAAACATCTTTTAGACATCAAGGGGATTCTGACTCAAACCGAAATGGATTTAGCTTATTTAGAGAAATGGATACGAAAACTTAATCTATTGACAGAGTGGGATAAAGCTAAAAAAATCTGATGGAGTCTTCTAGAATGATCAAAAATAGGCACTCCCACCCGAGGGGGTGTTTGCTTCTAATAACCAGCGTGTTATAATTAATGCAGATACCAAAGAATAGGACTTAAGGGAGCGTTTATTATAAAAAAAATAAAAAGAGCCGGGTTTACTATTATTGAGGTCCTCATTGCCGCAGGAGTCATGACGGTGGTGGCTTTAGGCACAGCAACGATGATCCAGTTTACGACGAAATCCTCCAAAAATGTCCAGTCCAATTTAGAGTTTCAGAATCTGTCTGCACTTTTAAGGAATTTTTTTTCTAAAACTGAGAATTGTGACAGTATTTTTAATGTTACCCCTAAACTTAAGTTTGATCCGTCCAGTCCAAATGTGCCTACTCCACTGGACGAAATTCGTACCCAGTCTGGTAATCTATTGGCTAAATTTAATACGGATATTACTCAAGGACTAAAGCTAACGAAGTTAGAGGTACGAAAATTTCAAGCAATGACTACCCCGCCCTCGGATATTTTTTCTGCAGAAGTTCATTTGGAGGCTACGAAAAATGAGGGCTCTTTTATTGGAACAAAAATAGTGGTTGCAGATATTGCAATTCAGCTCAGAACGCAGACAGCCGGACTTAAAAAAGAGATTGTGGGATGTGATCTTGCTCCGGGCAGCGGCGCGTCTACTCCGGAGCAGACTTGCACTGCACTGGGGGGTAATTTTAATAGCGGTGTATGTACTTTTGCTGGCAGCAACATCTCTGCAAATGCTTGTCCCCCTGGAAAAGTTGCAAACGGGATCAAACCCAATGGTTCACTCGATTGCGTGGATCTTTCGTTTTTAAGCAGTTGCCCTGCTGGCCAGGTCGCAAGAGGGGTAAGTTCTAATGGCACACTCAATTGCGTGTCGCTTAATAGTTTAGCCAATTGCGCAAACGGCCAGGCGTTGCAGGGGTTTAACTCTGCAGGAGGTGCGATTTGTGTTTTACTCACGGGTGGGTCTCCGCCTGTTGCTACATCACCGCCTGTTGCAACTTCACTACCAATAGCGCCTTCTTGTCATGATTTTGCAAATATTATTGGATTAAAAACTTCTTCACCGGGTCTTATAGTCGGCGGTATACAATGCAGTGGCACACCGAGCAATGGGAGTCCATTTACTTGTCAAGCCTCGAACGGTCAAAAAATTGATATGTCTGCTGCTAGGATTTGTACAACAGGAGGTCCTATTCAGTGTATTAAAACAGGTCCAGGATTTCCTGGTGCCTGTACATCAGGAGGATGTGCTATCAGTTGTGGTGGGGGGACGGTTAACTCAGCATCGTTTTCATGTGTAGCCTCCAATGGGGTTTCAATACCAGCTTCTGAATTCGAAATTTG
>CAZBEI010000113.1:0-45166 GCA_964490895.1 uncultured Bdellovibrio sp.
GTCCACCCCGGAGGCCACCCAAAAATGGTCGGGGGACTCCGTTTTTAAACCGAGCCTGCAGAATGAGGCTGAACAGTCACAAAGAGATTTCAAAAACGTGCCCGGAGAGGTTCGAACTCACGACCTCGAGCTTCGGAGGCTCGCGCTCTATCCAACTGAGCTACGGGCACAAGATGGCTCTGCCTATTCGCAAATGTGTAGCACCTTCCGCAAGAGCTTGCTCAAAATCTTCGCTCATACCCATGGAAAGTTTCCCTTGAGTAAAAGGTTGGCATTTTTTTTCAAGGAGTTTCAATTCTTTGAAGCTTTTTGCTCCTGGAGGTTTGGGGATACACATCAGTCCCAAAAGATGGAGGTTTTTTAGATGCACTATTTTTTCAGCCAAACTCAATACCTCATCCGGCAACACGCCTGATTTTGTTTTTTCATTGTCTATGTTAACTTGAATAAAAATAGGGAGTGTTTTTTTGTCTGGCAACTCCTGAGCTAGTTTCTCAGCTTGCTTGAACGAGTCTACCGTATGGATACTGTAAACCCACGGAAGCAGTGTTTTGACTTTGTTGGTCTGCAAGTGCCCAATAAAATGCCACTTGATTTCTGGGTGCTGTTTTAGAGCCTCTGCTTTCTTGACCAATTCTTGCACATAGTTTTCTCCAAAATCTCTGTGTCCCAACTTGTAAAGAGCTAAAACTTTCTCAATGGGTTGATTTTTAGAAACCACAATCAACGTTGTGTTTGGATAAGCGTTTATTTTTCTCAAAATTTTATCATAGTTTTCTTTTAGATTTTCTGGCATTGACCTACTTTTTAACACGAAACTTAAATTCGTCAATCCTGCCCCCGAAGAGCCTCCACAGGTCATCTTGGTCGCATTTTAAAACGAACGCTTTAATCTAGACTTTTTCAAAAAAATGAGCGAACTCCTATACTTAGGATGAAACGATTTTTGCGCCGCTCAATCCAAAACAGAGTCAGACACAGCGTGGTGTATTTGATCCTTTTTACTGCACTTCTAGCCACTGCCGTGGCCGTTTACCGTGGAGGAGTGCACTTGGCCCAACTTCAGCCAGAAGAAGTCACCCTCAAGGAACTGCCTTCGGCACTCGCACTTTCTTTTTTGCGCATGTCCGCCTCATACCTTGCGTGCATTATTTTTGCGTTTTGCTTGGGTCTGACAGCTGCTAGAACCGTTTTGGGAGAAAAATTTATTCTCCCACTGTTAGATATTTTACAATCTGTTCCAGTGGTCGGCTTTTTTCCAGCTGCCTTTTCATTTTTTATTGGTTTATCTCACGGCCATCGTATCGGTGTAGAAATGGCAGCCGTTTTTCTCATCTTTACAAGCCAGGCTTGGAATATGGCTTTTGCTGTCTATGAGGCTACAAAAACCATCCCTCAAGACAACTTAGATGCCGTCACTAGCTTTGGAGTAAAAGGAAGCCAGCGCTTCTGGAAACTTTATGCCCCCGCAGCCATCCCACGGCTTGTATATAACAGCATTTTATCTTGGTCCAACGGTTGGTACTTTCTAGTGGCTTGCGAAATCATTGCAGTCGGACCCGTCAAATACCACCTTCCAGGAATTGGCAGTTTTTTAGCCCTTGCCGCAGAACAAGACCAAGGCTATCTGATTGCCTGGGGGCTCGCTTCTCTCGCTCTTTTAATTTTAGGGCTAGACTTTGTTTTGTGGAGACCTGCTACTCAATGGGCAGAACGTTTTAGGCAAGACTATACAATGACCTCATCGGACACAACTCAAAAGCATTTCAGTCTCTTCATGCCCAGAATTTTTTTCCCAAAAGTGTTTTTTCAAAGACGGCCGATTCGGATTTTTAAGGTCGCTTCGCTCAATATTTTAAAAATCATTTTTTCTCCAATTGTTGGAATTTTTCAAATCTTAGTACTGCCTTTATGCTGGGACCTTCCTCTTTATCTGTTTACTAATATTTACAACATGATCCATTTACAAATAGCAAAACCTACTCTAGTAAGGTGGGGCCGTTTGGCGAAAAAATCAAAACTGTTTCAATACCTTATCCTTTGGCTTTTAGGAGTAGGTTTTGGCTTAATTGCTGGCAGTTACTTGATCCGCTCCATTCAGCCTCCATGGCCACCTCTCTTGAGAGAAATTCCAGGCGCTTTGATCAAATCCACCGGAAGGCTCTTGGTTTCTCTTTTAGTTTCCTTTATGATTGCTATCCCAATCACTTTATGGAGCTGGAATAAACCTAAACTTAGACAGGCCATTACCACCTTTTCTCAAATTGGAGCAAGCCTCCCAGCCGCCGCACTTTTTCCATTGTTCATTCTCATCTTAGTCAATCGTCTCGGCGGAGGGATGGAACTCTCTAGCATTCTTCTGCTCATCACAGGGATGGTTTGGTACCTCATCTTTAACTGTGTAGGAGGGGCGGCGACCATTCCGATTGAGCTTTTGGATGCAACTCGAGCGCTGGGTCTGAGCAAAGTCCAAACATGGAAAAAATTAGTGCTTCCCGCCATTGCACCAGCCCTCGTCACAGGCACTATCACAGCCTGGGGAGGCGGGTGGAATGCGCTTGTTCTTTCAGAATATGTCACCTATAAAGGAAAAGTTTTTACGGTCGAAGGAATTGGGGCCCTCCTTTCCACCTCGGTTTACCAACTGGGAGACAATCAAGCCATTACTCTGTGTATTGCAGGATTGGTGGCTTGGGTTATTTTGATCAATACTTTAATTTGGAAACCTCTGTACCGAACAACCGCAGAGCGGTATAAGCTGGATTATCAATAAAGATGGAACAAGAATGTACTCTTTTAGAATTTAAAAATGTTTTCCAACACTTTACACACCTCCACGGTAAACTAAAAGTTCTTAACAATATTAATTTCCTTGCAAAAGAAGGAGAGTTTATCTCTATTGTCGGACCTTCTGGGTCAGGTAAAAGCACCTTGCTCAGAATTATGAATGGACTCATGCAACCGACTTCTGGAGAAGTGATTTATAAAGGAAAACAGCAACTTGGAATTAACCTAGAAACCGCCATGGTTTTTCAAAATTTTGCACTCCTCCCATGGCTAACAGTGCAAGAGAACGTAGAATTAGGCTTAGAAGCCAGAGGAAATGATGCCGCATCAAGTCGTAAAAAAGCCAATTTTTATATCGATAAAGTGGGCTTGGACGGGTATGAAGAAGCTTACCCTAGAGAGTTATCTGGGGGCATGAAACAACGTGTGGGCCTTGCCCGCGCACTAGCAGTGGAGCCCGAGATCCTCTTGATGGATGAGCCATTTTCGTCTTTAGATGTATTGACTTCGATCAACCTGCGAGATGAGCTTGTCCACATTTGGAGTGACCGAGATATTGCCGTCAATACGATTTTTATGGTTACACATATTATCGAAGAAGCCATCGAACTTGCTGACCGAGTATTAGTTTTAAGCTCGCGTCCTGGGCACATTGCAGGAGACCTTAAAATTGATCTTTCGCGACCTAGGGATAAAAGGAGTCCCGCATTTAATGAATATGTGGATAAAATTTTCTCGCTTATTGCTTAAGGAATATCAGTCATGACACCCGTTAACGAAGGCTTGCCACAAACCAGTATTCCTGAAATTTTAGGACTTTTGGAACTTCTGAAATCAAAAGGTGGAAAAGAAGACATTTACAAACTCGCCAATGAACTCAAGATGGAATTTGGAGCAACACTGGCCGTGATTCGAGGAGCTGAACTCTTGGGGCTCGTCAACACACCCGGTGGAGATGTTGTCATGGAGGCTTTAGGAGAAAAACTGACCCGCTCCAGAATCAACTCCCGAAAAAGCATAGTAAAGGAACAAATTCAAAAACTCCATACTTTCAGTTCCCTGATTGAGTTTTTAAAAGAAAAAGAGAATCAGCAGGCTGCCCGAGACCAGCTTTTAGAAAAACTCAATGAAATTAATCCCAATGAAAATCTAGAACAAACGTTTGAAACTTTAGTCAACTGGGGTCGTTATGCAGAACTCTTTGGCTATAATGACGACACGCAGACGTTTTACCTCGATCAGGGGCAATAACCCAGCCATCACTATATCCACCTTGGGACTTTTTTGCAAAAGTCTTCGTAGTCTTTTGAATGTGCGCTCTTAAGATACTCTTCTTCTAGCCTCACTTGAATGTTCATCAGCAAGACACTCCCTACCACTAGAACGAGTGAAGTCGCGTTGGGTAAAACTAAAAAAAGTCCTAAGCCTGAAACTAAAATTCCGAAATAAATGGGATTTCTAGAAAAGCGATAAAAACCAGTTTTAACAAGTTTTGTAGTTTGGGTTTTATCAATTCCGATTCTCCAAGAGATGCCCATTTGAGCTTGCCCCAAAGCCACCCAAAGCATGGAAAGGACTAAGACAAAAATACCTCCCATCTGAAGAGATTGGTTTTCTAAATACCAAATAGGTACAAGGTAGGGATAAAATTCTGGAATAAACGAAAAGGCAATCACATTGAGTAAAGACAAACCCAGCATTACAAAAAGAGCAACAACGACAAAGTCTTTGAGGGTTCCTGTTTTTTTTAAATTTAATGGATTCGATTTAATTTTTTTCCAAACTGTGATCGTCCTGTAAAGCATGCATGTCACAAAATAGAGAATTAAATACAAAGGCAAAAAAAGTCTCAAAAAATTTGAAAACTGTGTCATCCCGCTTCTTTACTAAAAAGGAGTCGCTTTTGTAAACTTCTTTTGATAACGCTTTGCGTAGAGGGAGCCGTGATGTTCTCACTTTTATTGTCGGGTGCTCTTTTGTCTGCTTATGTACCCACAGAGAAGCCTTGGCTGGATATCCAAGCCAACTCAGAGCAAAGGCAGCCTGTGTATTTAGGCGCTAATCCACTGGAGATTGAAGTTCTTGGAAAACAAACAAAAGATTTAGCGATTCCAGTTGAGCTCCCCATAGAGCTGAAAAAACTGGCAGAAAAAGTCGCGCTTCGTTTGGGTCCCTTCGAATTCGAAGCCTGGCCCGTTCAAGACGAAGAGGGGCAAAGAACGTGGGCTTTTGCTCGTTTTAGAAAAGACGAAAGCTCTCCTTGGATTTGGATTCGACGCAATCAAAAAACCTCAAAATTATTCCCTGAGATTTACTTTCCATCTGTCTTGTACCCCTCCAACCCAAAACATTTTAAACTGATTTTTGAAGATGTCTTTGAGCTTCAAAAATTTAAAATGAACCTCTATGTCAAACCAGAGTTTGGAAACTGTGTTTGGACTGCAAACGGAAAACCAACAGAGGCATGGCTACCTTTGGGTGAACGCGTGAGCCGACAAAAAGGACTTGCGCATAAAGTCTGCTACTCTCTCCCTCAGCCCTCTCGTTGGAATGGAAAGCCTCTTACTTTTGTTTTGAAAGTGCAGAATAAGAAAGTCATTTGGACACCAGCGGTTGAAAAGAAAATCGAAGGAAAAGAACTTCAAACTGCTCTCCCTTTTCGACCCCTCATTGCTGCCTGGAAAGATGTTGAGTTAGCCAAAACCTATCAACAGGATGTCACTTATTTGTCCACCCACTTTGAGAGAAAAAACAGCCTTGATTCGAAGCACCAGCTCAATGAGGTCATCGCATATTTAATGTTTCGATATGAAGAGATGGGGCTGACTGATTTTAAAATCCAAGACATCCCTACGGCACTGGTCCCTCAATCTAATTTTATTGCAAAAATAAAAGGTTCTCTCGCAGCTCCGTTTAACAAACCAGTCCTTATGGCAGATCATATTGACACGGCTTTCTCGGAAGATTTATTTTTGCCAGATGGACCTAAAGGCAAAATGGGAATTTTAAAATCTGCTCCAGGAGCTGATGACAATGCAGGTGCCACAGCAGCGCTACTGGCTGCCGCGCGGGTTTTAAAAAACTCAAAACATCTCCATGACATTTGGTTTATCCATCTCGTGGGTGAGGAGTACCCCGCAGATGATTTGGGAGCGAGATTTTTTGTGAGCACCCTTTTAAAAACAAAGCAGGAGATCTCGGGTTTGGTATTGCTCGATATGATTGGGTACACGGCTAAAATTAAAAACGAAAAAGGTGAGGAAATTTTAGATCCTCTCTTTCAAATCAACGCAGGAGAGTCTCAAGAGTCTTTGAAAATAGGGCAGATTGCAATGGAAGCTGCAAAACTCCATGCAAAGCCTTATCTCCCTTATTTGAGAGAACGCTTTGACGAAAAGAGTTATCTTTATAATACAGATGGGGTGATTTTTTCGGATTCTGGTTTTCCAGTCGTCTTATTCAATGAACACATGAATGGTGCTGAAAAAAATCAAGCGGTCGACAGCCGTCGACCTGACAATAAGCCCGACTGGCTTGTCAACAGACCCGACTATCATGCGAGTACAGACGATGTCGCACACATGAATTTTGCTTATGCAGTGGCAATCACAAAAGCTGCCATCGAAACTGTGGCTCAATTGGCAAATGCTCAATAAATGTCCTGTCCTTATCTGGTCTCATCTGATTTTTTCAATTTTTCCCAAAAATCACGAGGAGTGAGGATAGTGGTGTGATTTATTTTTTTTAAGACAAGCAAATCTTTATCCCCTGTAATTAAACATTCTGCTTGGCTTTGTATTGCTAAAGAGAGAACTTTAATGTCTTCTGGGTCACGACAAATGAGACCTAAACTTGGTTCATCATTTAAAAAGATAGAATTAAATTTAATAAGGTTTATTATTTCTTTTGTTCTTTTTTCTGGAAGTTTTATTTTTTGTATAAAGCACTTTTCTATTTCTTTTAAGAGCTCAGGACTGAGTACAAACTCATGGGTTTGCAAGATGACTTCAAAGAGCAAATGACAAAGCCCTTGGGCCGAAAAAGCAGCACTGATAACATTGGAGTCCAGGACTACCCTCATGAAATTTTTTCGAAAATATCTTCGTCTGTCAAAAGCCCCTGAGCCTCAGCAAAGGGGAGAGTTTTATTTCTTAAGAGCCGAAATTTTTTTAAAATGAGATAATGATCTAAAGACTCTCGAATAATGTCACTCATCCCTTGTTTTTCATTTTTCGCAAGAGATTCTAGTTCTTTTTTCATTTTAATCGGAATTCTAATCGTAATGGCTGTCGACATTTTAAGCTCCTATGTATTACATTGTCATACACAGAACGGGTTGTCAATCCAAAAATGGTTCTGTACTTGATTCCATCTTCCAAGGTGGATATAACTCAATTTATGCATCTTTCTCATAAAAAAACACAGACTCAGCTCCACTTTGTTGGAATTGGCGGCATCGGAATGAGTGGAATTGCAGAGGTTTTTTTAAACCAAGGCTATCCCGTGAGTGGATCTGACACCTATGAAACAGAGACCACTCAAAAATTGACTCAGATGGGAGCTAAAATTTCTAAAGGCCATCACGCGGACAACATCCGAGACTCCAGCGTGGTCATTATTTCTTCGGCGATAGAACCCACTAATCCAGAAGTCATAGAGGCAAAAAAACTGCGCATCCCTGTCATTCCACGCGCTGAAATGCTGGGAGAACTCATGCGCGGAAAAACAGGAATTGCAGTTGCTGGCTCCCACGGAAAAACAACGACCACCTCTATGCTGGCTACAGTCCTTGTTGAAGTAGGTTTAGATCCAACTCTCATTATCGGCGGAAAAGTAGATTCTTTCGGGGGCAATGCAAAACTCGGGCAAGGCGATCTTGTCGTTGCAGAAGCAGACGAAAGCGATGGCTCTTTTCTACATTTACCTGCCACTTATGGAATTATCACCAATATCGACAACGATCACCTAGACCATTTTGGGAGTTTGGCTCACATCGAAGATGCCTTTGTAGAGTTTGTTGGGCAATTTCCATTTTATGGCCTAGTTGCTACTTGTGCAGAAGACCCCGGAGTGGCCCGTTCGCTGGAGAGAATGACAAAGCCCACCGTCACTTATGGATTTGGAGAGCAGTGGGATTATTCTGCCTCCGACCTTGAACTAAAACCACTGGGATCTTCTTTTAGGGTCAGGCAACGCGGAAAACTATTGGGCCCTGCCACACTGCATGTCCCTGGAAGGCATAATATTTTAAACGCACTGGCCACGCTTGCTATCTCTCAGCGGTTAGAAATCCCATTTGAACAATGGGCCCAAGCTTTAGAAAAATTTATTGGAGTCAAAAGACGTTTTGAAATCTGCTGGCAAGACCTCTCTCAAAAAAAAGCTATCATCGACGACTATGGTCACCATCCCACAGAAATTTATGCCACCTTAGAAAGTGCCAGGCGTTATTGGAAAGATAGAATCGTCACTATTTTTCAACCACACCGCTACACTCGAACCCATTTTTGTCATGATGAGTTCCTGTCTGCCTTCAAACACACAGATGTTTTATTGATCTCAGATATTTATCCGGCTGGCGAAGTGCCTATCGAAGGGGTTAGCTCTGAGAACCTTGTCAAAGACCTTCAAAGAACAGCTCTCTCACATCAAAAAATTATTTATAGTGGAACCCTTGAAGAAACAAAGCAGAAAGTTTTAGAATTTTTTCAGGAAGGCGACCTCCTCCTTTGTTTAGGAGCAGGATCCATTGGTCGTCTCACAGAGCAACTTATAAAGGAACTCTCATGACTTTTCAACAGTGGTTTTGGAGCAAAATTCCCGATTTTTCTGGAGAACTTTTATTTGACGAACCTTTGTCTAAGCACACCTACTATCGGCTAGGGGGTCCAGTGCCGGTTTTGGCTGTTCCAAAATCAAGAGAAGACTTAGAAATTATTTCTGAGGGCATTCAAGCTACCCAAACTCCTATGTTTATCTTAGGAGCAGGCTCCAATGTTTTAGCCTCTGACTTAGGTTTTGAGGGACTGGTGATTAAAACGACAAAACTAAATCTAGACATCGCTCTCAACAATCCCCACAACTTAAAAACAGGAGCTGGAGTCCCCATTTCTTTTCTCTTGCGAAAAGCTGCTCAAGAGGGCTGGGGGGGCTTAGAGCTTTTGACCGGAATTCCAGGCACCGTCGGAGGAGTGGTGAGTATGAACGCAGGCACCCACTTGGGAGAGACCAAAGACCTCCTCCAAAAGGTCACCGTTTATTCGCTTGGACCTGAAAAAGGATTTTTAGAATTCTCTCGCCCCCAGTTTAAATTCGAATACCGTAAAAATCTTTTCACACCTGAAAATGCCTTAGTGTATTCGGCTGAGTGGGAAATCAAAAAAGAAAATCCCGCTCAAGTAAAAGCTCAGATAGACGCACTTTTAGTGAGGAGAAAACAGACACAGCCCATTGATTTCCCGTCATGTGGATGCGTGTTTAAAAACCCAGCAGGACACAACCTCAAAGCTTGGCAGATTATCGAAGAGCTTTGGATGAGTGGGCATCAGATTGGGGGGGCTCAGTTTTCAGAAAAACACTGCAATTTTATCGTCAACACGGGGAGCGCTAAAGCTGCCGACGTCAAGGCACTCATTGACCTAGCCAAATCGAGAGCTCAAAAAGAACTAGGTATTGCACTCCACGAAGAAGTCCGATACCTAGGGAAGTTTTAGCCTATTGATATTATTAATTAATTTTTAAAATCGGCAGCAAGTATAGCAAAGTTATCATAAGTTAGTGTTTTTGGATAACCTATGGTAACTTTGCTATACATGGACCCAAGAAAAAACCCTTATGCTCCTGGGGCGGGAACACTGCCCCCTGAACTTGCAGGTCGGAATGAAATCATCGAAAAAGTCAGTATACAATTAGATCGCTGTAAAAATGGGCTTGCTTACCGTAGTTTCCTAATGATTGGACTGCGTGGAGTTGGAAAAACAGTTTTGCTCAATCATCTTGCAGTAAATTCTGAGGCTGATGGTTTTGCGGTTGTTTCAATTGAGGCTCCGGAAATGCGATCTCTGCCGGCGCTCATTGTTCCCGCGTTAAGAATGGTTTTGCTTAAACTTGATAGATCCACCGCTGCAGGCAACATAGCCAAAAGAGCACTCAAAGCTTTGGGTGGGTTTGTTGGAGCAATGAAATTAAAATACAATGACATAGAGTTTGGGCTTGATCTAGGCAGTGAGCCGGGTTTGGCAGATTCAGGGGATCTCGAAAGTGATCTCATTTCTCTGTTTGTAGAACTCGGACTTGCAGCACAGGAGAAAAAAACCGCTCTTGTTATCTTTATTGACGAAGTACAGTACATTGACGAAGCCCAGTTTGCTGCTCTCATTATGGCTTTACACAAATGCACTCAAAAACAACTTCCATTAACCATAGTCGGAGCAGGTCTCCCGCAGCTTGTAGGTCAAGCTGGCCGTGCGAAATCATATGCTGAAAGATTATTCGAATATCCTGAAATTGGTCCGCTCCAAAATTCTGCCGCCAAAGATGCTCTTGTACTACCTGTTTCAAGGTTAGGTGTGCAATACGAAGATCGTGCTTTGGATGAAATATTACTACAAACAAAGGGGTATCCTTATTTTCTACAAGAGTGGGGAAAGCATTGCTGGGAGTGTGCCAAGAACTCCCCCATCACAGTGCAGGATGCTAAAACCGCAACAAATCTTGCAATTTCTGAACTCGATATAAGTTTTTTTAGAGTTCGGTTTGATCGACTGACACCAAATGAAAAAAAATACCTCCGTGCAATGGCAGAAATAGGTCCAGGACCTCATCGATCTGGTGATATTGCCCATCTCTTGAAAAAAGAAGTACAGGGCGTAGCTCCAACGAGAGCAAATTTGATCGCCAAGGGAATGATCTTTAGTCCAGATCATGGTGATAATAGTTTTACTGTGCCCCTCTTTGATGGCTACATGAAACGTGTTATCCCTGACCTGAGTAAGTTTTGAAAAACAAAACCCCAGGTACCTGACTCCACGAAGAAGTCCGATACCTGGGGAAAGTTTTGAGTTTCTTGTCTTTTACTATCTGCGATTTTGTTTTTGTTCTTCTTGCGTTGCTGCTTGCTTTTGTTCTGCTTCTTTTTGTTTTTCAGCGTTCACTGCTTCTTGTGTCACTACTGCAGTGACAGGCCTAAAATGAACCAAGGAGTTTAAGGCCTCAGGTGATAATGTGCAGGTTCCGTTTTTTATTTGCACACTGCCGCGGCATGTGACATCTCTGCAATCATTTTCTAAATCGAGCGTCGTGGGCTTGACGAGCCTAATAAGCGTATCGGTCATAATGACCTTACCGTCCTTCATAACGACCTGACCGCTCTTGTCCTTCAGAGGATGAGAAGCCTCTACATACCACTGCGATAAATTAGGAGCCTCTAGCTTGCCATTTCTTGGGCTGATAGAATACGCGTTAAAGTAGTTTAAAATGCTCTTGATCTCTCTTTTTGAAAGTGTTTCTTTTTTAAGGAAGGTATTATATCCAGTTACGAGAATATTTAGAAATCCACCGGCAATGGCTCCTTGTTCTAGACCAATGCCCATTCCTTCGCCAACCAAAGCTCCTGCTCCTGCACCAACTACACCTTCTTTTAAGGCAGTAACTAAGAAGTTTGCAAAATCAGTTCCAACTGCGCCTAAACATTTTCCTGCTCCTGCTAAATCTCCACTTGCTACGAGCCTTAAACACCCTAAAATATCATAGTCCACATCATCCTCTGCATCGATAGTAGAAGACATAGCGCTATCATTATTGTTATATGAAATCCGTAGGTTTGGAAGTTTGTCGAGCCCCAATTCTGTTTCCAGTTTTTCTACGTCTATTACTATGGGTTCTTTCTGAATCTCGAATGTGCCATCTTCGTTTCTATGCCTCTTATTCATAAAAGATTTCTTTAATGGTTGCAAACCATCGGTCAAAAGTTCGCCTTTCTCATTAGTGACAATGAGGGCGGCATTTGCTGTATAGCCACACTCCCTCAACTTTTTTGAATAAGCTCTGACTTGAATGTGCTGACTAGTTGGTACAATCAAAACTCCATCTGGAGTTAAGCTAACACGTGTCTCTAAAAGAGCGTGGATGAAAGCATTTCTAATTTTTGGTGTAAATCCTGGTGTTTGATCACCACCAAAAATGCTAGAAGTCGAAATCATGCGTGTAATGGTCCCGAACCAGGCGGCTTGTAAAAAACTCATGTTGACACCACCTAAAATATTACCAGGATCCATACCCGCCTTATGACCGAGTTGTTCAGCATAAAGACCCAACACACCTGAAACAGAATTGTCTAGAACATCCACAGATACTTGTGTGGGGTTTTCACTCAGCGCTTCTTTAAAAATCTTTGCAGCTTCTTCGTCTTTCGCGCTCCCAAAAATACACCCTGTCCCTGATAAGACCAAAGGGATCATCGTACAGACCACCAATAAATTTACTATCTTTTTCGACTTCATTTTAACTATCTCCTTTATTTAAAATAACACATGAACGGGGGGTATAACGCGACGGGCGCACTGTGTCAACCAGTGAATTATTATTTTTTTATTGTTTTTATAAACAATAAGTGCCGCTTTGACACCAGTCCATCACCCCACAAGTGCATCCACAATCTCTTTGGCAGCGTTGGGTCGATAAAATTCCCGGACTTGCTTTTCCATTTGGTGCACTTCGGAGGGGTTGGACATGAGCCTGCGCAAAATCATGGACAGGTCTTTGCCGTTTGATTTGAGCTGTTCTAAGATAATTGCAGCTCCTTCTTTTTCAAAAATCCTTGCATTTTTTAACTGCTGCTCGTCTGAGTGGTATGGCCAGGGAATCAAAATGGCAGCCCTCCCCACCGCTGCTAACTCAGAAAGCGTAGAGGATCCTGAACGACAGATGATCAGGGAAGATTTTTCGTAAGAGTCCATCATATTATAGATAAATTTTTCCACTCTACATGAGATCTGAAACTGTTCATACCCCTTCAAAACACGCTCATAATCTTTGATCCCTGTTTGGTGAATTAAAAAAAGCTGAGGGGTGAGGTCTTTGAGATATGCCAAAGCCTCTAAAACTAAGGAGTTGACCCCGTGAGCACCCTGGCTACCCCCAAATATAAAAATCACAAACGGATCTGGCCGCGCTCTGGGTAAAGGACGAATTTCTTTTCGAATGGGGTTTCCTGTAAGAACCACTTTTTTCCCTAAAAATTGACTCTCTAAACCAGGAAATGCGATCAAAACGAGATGAGCCAGACGCCCTAAAATCTTATTGGTCATTCCTGAAACCGCATTTTGTTCTAAAACAACCGTTTTTCCAAGCCAAAGCCAACACAAAAATCGAGCCATCAAAACCACAGGGCCTGAGGCATACCCTCCTACCCCTAAAATCACTTTAGGCCTCATGATCATTAAAATCCAGGCAGACATCAAAAGAGCAAAAGGGAGTTGCATCAGTGTTTTTATTTTCTTAAAAATTCCCTTGTCAACCAAGGATCCCAAATAAAAACAGCGCAATTCGTACCCTGCCCTCGGCACCGCTATTTCCTCGATGCCTCCAAAAGAACCCACAAATAAAATTTTAGCATTTGGAAATCTTTCTTTGAACGCATCCGCCACTGCAATTCCTGCAAAGACGTGCCCTCCCGTTCCACCTCCCGCAATCAATAAGTTTTTTTGCAATAGCCCCCCCTAGAAATACTCAGTAATACTCCAACAGCAAAAAGATCCATCAAAAGAGCCGACCCTCCATAGCTCATAAAAGGTAGGGTTAACCCCTTGGTCGGCAAAAGCCCCAATGCCACAGACATATTGACAAAACCCTGTAATCCTAACATTAAGGTAATCCCCATGGCTAAATAAAGTGCAAAATGATCTCCTGATTTTTTATAGGCGTCCCACCCAATGCGGATCCCTTTGTAAATAAAATAAATAAAAGTGAAAACTACACCCGCGATACCCAAAAAACCAAGTTCCTCTCCAATGACAGCAAATAAAAAATCATTGTGTGCCTCAGGCAAGTAGAATAGTTTTTCTTTTCCATTTCCGAGGCCAACTCCAAAAATATGTCCGTTGTGAAACCCTACAAAAGACTGCAAAATTTGAAACCCCTTACCACTCGGGTCCAGCCAAGGATTAAAAAAGGACTGCAGCCGCTGCCGTCGATAGGGGGTTCCCAAAGCCAGGTAAATTCCAATCACAGATACTAAAATGAACATCGAAAGAAGATATTTCTTAGGAACGCCTGCAATGTACATTAAAAAAAAGAGAACCCCAAAGAGGAGTGCCACGCTTCCAAAATCAGGTTGTACCAAGAGCAATATAAAGAGAGGCATGGGGAGAAGTAAATTGGACAAAACTCCAGCAGCAAGAGTATCTAATCTTTCTTGTTTTTTTGCCAATTGACTTGAAACAAATAAAATCAGAGCAAATTTTGCAAATTCACCGGGTTGAAATTGAATTCCTGCTAATTTGATCCAGCGCTGCGCCCCCCCCGCCCTTGCACCCAAGCCGGGGACCATGACCAAGACTAACAAAACAGTCGAAAATGCGAGAATGGCATAATTCCATTCTGACCACTTTCTATAATCGATTTTACAAGCAGCAAAAAGAGCTAAAAAGCCCAACAAAGAATACACAATTTGTTTATTAATAAAATAAAAACCATTTCCAGTGCGTTCCTGCGCATAAATAAAGGACGCACTGTAAACCATCAGGAGCCCAAAAAGGACCATTGCCACGACTAAGGCCAAAAAAAGCCGATCCACTCCTTGAAGTGGAAAGCGACCCTTAAAACTGGTTAACAAGCTTTTTGAAGTAGTCGCCCCGTTCCTCATAGTTTCTAAACATGTCGTAACTAGCACACCCCGGTGATAAGAGTATGATATCTCCATTTCTAGATTTTTGATAGGCCAGTAAAACACCTTCTTCGAACGTGCCAACCAAATAGGTTTCTGCACAATCCCCAATGGCACGATTAATTTTTTCCTTCGCTTCGCCCATCAAGATAATGATCTTACACTTTTGACGAACCAAATCCGTCAGCGGCGTAAAATCCATCCCCTTGTCTTTACCTCCAGCAATTAAGACTATCTGATTCCGTGCGTTAAAGGCAGACAGACTTCGCTGTAAACTCATAACGTTGGTCCCCTTAGAGTCATTAAAAAAGTAAACACCGTCTTTTTTTCTGACAAACTCCAATCGATGAGCAACTCCTGCAAAAGACTCAATCACACTTTGAATGGCCTGAGACCTCACCCCCATCACTCGAGCAGCACAAATAGCAGCCATCAAGTTTTCTCTATTGTGGTCTCCAAAAATCTTTAAACGAGAAATGTCATAGACCTCCTCTGAACCTGTTACTTTGGTCACCACTTTTTTTTCTGAAGTCAGACAATAAACCCCTACAAACTGCTCTGCAAAAGGACCTCCTATTTGCATTGGATTTTGTTTTGTGAACCAGAGAAGCTTTCCAGTATTTTCGGAACTGAATGCAGCTACATTAGAATTATCGTAATTAAGTATCACATAACTATTTTTATCACAGCACCTGAGAAGTCTTTTTTTAGAGTCAATATAAGCTTGAAAGCTTCCATAGCGATCAAGATGGTCTTCTTCAAGGTTGGTAAAAACTGCAACGGCGGGAACAATTTTCTGCGTCAAATCAAGCTGAAAACTAGAAAGCTCGACCACAACATAATCTGCCTTTTCGCCAGAATTCACGTAATTGAGCAAAGGTTTCCCGATGTTTCCTCCCACAAATATTTTTTTCCCATCTGCCTTAAACATTTCTCCGATCAAGGTCGTGGTGGTTGTTTTTCCATTGGTCCCTGTGACTGTAATCAGAGGTTCTTTAATCATCGAAGCGGCCAATTCAATTTCGCTCGTCATGGGCACATTCGCTGCTCGGGCTTCTTCGAGGGGTTTTATGTTGAGAGGAACCCCTGGACTCACAACAATGAGGTCCGCCGACAAAAAACTTTTACTGTTGTGTTTACCTAATTCGTACTCGACCTTCAAGTCAGCACAGGCCTGAATGGAACTTGAGAGTTCGCTTTTTTGTTTTAAGTCCGTCACAATGACCTTTGCACCTTGCTTAGCCATAAACCGCGCAGTCGCAGCTCCAGTTAAGCCAAATCCAACCACTAAGACTTTTTTTCCTTTATATTTGCTCATTTAGAGCTCCTTTCCTAGGCATGGTTGGCAACATTTACCTACCTACCTCTCCTCTACCTCAATTTCAAAGTCGATAACGTAAACAATGCCAACAGGATGGAAATAATCCAAAACCGAATCACCACTTTTTGCTCAGGCCAGCCCTTGAGTTCAAAATGATGATGAATAGGCGCCATTTTAAAAACCCGCTTTCCCGTGAGCTTAAAAGATAAAACTTGCGCCATCACTGAAAGCGCTTCCATTACAAAAATCCCACCACAAAGTGCAAGTAAAATTTCATTTTTGGTAATCACAGAGACCGTTGCTAAGCCAGCCCCCAAGGGGAGTGAGCCCACGTCTCCCATAAAAACTTGCGCGGGATAGGTGTTAAACCATAAAAAACCCAAACAAGCCGCCCAAATAGAAGCTAAAAAAATGGAAAGTTCACCTGCTCCAGAGATATAGGGAATTTGCAAATATTCTGCAATCTTATAATGTCCTGCACAATAGGCTAAAACCAGAAAAGTCGCAGAAGTCGTCATCACAGGACCCACCGCTAGCCCATCTAAGCCATCTGTCAAATTCACTGCATTAGAACATCCCACAATGACTAAAACTGAGAAAGGAATGAAGAGCCACCCCAAAGGCAGGACCCAACCCTTAAAAAAAGGGAACTTTAGTGTGGGCTGTGTGTCTCCAAAATAATAAATGGCACAAGAAGCCCCAATCGCAATAAGGGCTTGAAGAAATAACTTCTGTTTTCCAGAAAGGCCTTTTGAATTTTTCTGGATCACTTTGCGATAATCGTCAAAATATCCAACGATTCCAAAAAAAAGCGTCGTTAAGAGGGCAATCCAAACATTTTTGTTAGAAAGATCTGCCCAAAGCAGAGTGGGGATGAGAATAGCCAATAAAATCAGCCCTCCCCCCATCGTTGGAGTTCCTTTTTTGGAATAATGGGACTTCGGCCCATCATCTCGAATGGTTTGACCTATTTGTTTTTTCTGTAAAAGGCGAATAAAAGCAGGTCCCAACAGCATGCAGAGCAAAACACTCGTAATGGCCGCGCCAAAAGTTCTAAAACTAATGTATTTAAAAACATTCAAAACAGAGTATTTAAAGTGCAGAGGATAGAACAAATGAAAAAGCATAGGAGGATGCTACTGATTTTAAAAAATAATATCAACACATACTTTTCTGTCCATCCTGGCCAGAAACCCCAGGGTACAGTCAAATTTGTCTTTAAATTCTTTGGCCCAAAAAATTTTTCAAAGCTTCCCGCACTATTTCGCGATCGCTAAAGTGGATTTTGCCCCTCTTGAGGATTTGATACTCTTCGTGCCCCTTGCCTGCAATCAAAACAATGTCCCCTTTTTGAGATTGGGAAATAGCCCTAAAGATCGCGGTCTTTCGATCCGGTTCGACACTGTAGTTTGAATAACCCCGCATGCCCACAAGGATTTCTTTGATTATTTTTTCTGGAGTTTCTGTTCTGGGATTGTCAGATGTCACAATCACATCATCCGAAAGGGACACGGCGGTTTTTCCCATGATCGGGCGTTTTTTTCGATCTCGATCTCCCCCACAGCCAAAAACGGTGATCAGTTTGCCCTGTTTTTTCATGTGTGCAAGCAATTCTAATACTTTCTGGAGGGCTTGTGGTTTATGAGCATAGTCAATCAGGATATGTCTTTGATGAGAGTGGGGAACTTTTTCGAGACGACCGGGAATACTTTTGAGTGCCCAGACTCCATCCCGAATCAGTTGATCTTTGATCCCCAGGCCCTTGGCCACCGAGACAGCTGCCAGGATATTGAGGGCATTAAATTCGCCCAGCAAAGGAGATCGAATAGACATCAGTGGACCTTTGCCTATTTTCACAACTCCATTCGTCCCATAAAAAGACAGATCCAGTTTCCTCCAATTTTTGAGTCCATAGCAGTAATCCGACCGGGGCAGAGTTCTCATGAGTTTTTTCCCATAGGGATCATCCCTATTCACAACAAGGACCGGTTTCTTATTCGCCATGAGGGAGACTTTTAATCCTTCCCTAAATAAAATCGCCTTGGACTCAAAGTAATCCTGCATACTCAAGTGGTAGTCTTGGTGTTCTGGGGACAAATTTGTAAAAACCATCGCATCATAAGCCATAAAAGCTGCTCTGCTTTGCTTGAGCGCATGCGAAGACACCTCCATCACAACCGCATTGCACGATGCTTTTTTCATTTCAGATACTGTTTTTTGGAGCTCTAGAGGCCCCGGAGTCGTCAAATCAGAAGCTAGTATTTTTCTCCCAAATCGTGTGTTGATGGTTCCGATCACGCCCACTTTATACCCTGCTTTTTTTAGAATAGACTCCATTAAGTACGTGATTGTGGTCTTTCCGCTCGTACCGGTTACCCCAATAACCTTCATCGTGTGAGATGGATTTTTATAGAATTCCGCCGCTAAATAAGCGAGCGCTTTGCGCGAGTCCTTGACTTGAATATAAAAAGCATTTCTATACTCTCGAGAGGGCTCTTCTCCGACAATCCCAACAGCTCCCGAGCGTAAAACTTGAGAAATATAACGATGGCCATCTTGATTCACACCTCGAATTGCCACAAACAAAGCCCCTGGAGTGACTTTTTTAGAATCCGAAGTAATACTCAATATTTTTCCACTCTGAACCATCTGCAAAAGACTCGAAAATCTAAGCTCCATCAAAACCGAGCTCCGTCCACAAAAACTTCTTGAGGTAAAGGCCGAGCATTATACTGACTTGCCATCGAAAACCCATAGGCTCCTGCAGATAAAATAGCCAAGAGATCCCTTTGTTTTATCTTTTGAGAAAGTTTTCTATTCGGGCCTAGGGTATCCGAGCTTTCACAGATAGGACCTACGACATCGGTGTTTTTAAAAGGACCCCTCAGTAAATTTTCGTTCAAAGGGATAATCTCGTGATAACTCCCATAAAGAGCGGGACGGATAAAATCATTCATTCCAGCATCCACAATTACAAAATCCTTTCGACCCCTGGGTTTTCGATACAATACACGTGTCACTAAAACACCTGCCTGAGCTGCGATAAACCGGCCGGGCTCTAGAATTACTTTTAAGGGTGTTCGGGACTGGGATCCAAAAAGTTTTTCAATCAAACCACAATAGGCCGTAAGCGGCAGCTCGAGTTCATTTTTATAACAGACTCCAATCCCTCCACCCAAATCCACAAAAGACAAGGGCCTAGAGAGCAACCGTTCGAGCTCTAAAACCAAATCCTGGACCTTCTTGAAGGCCTCTTCGAATGGAGAGATCTTAAGAATTTGGCTTCCAATGTGGACACTCACACCTTGAAAGCGAATATGAGAAAATTCTTTTAGGCGCCCTGCTAGAGATAAAATTTCTTTTCTCTCTAATCCAAATTTGTTTTTTTTAAGTCCAGTCGAAATATGGGGATGAGTTTTGGGATTCACGTCTGGATTAAAGCGAAAAGATACCACTGCCACCACTCCAGCGCGCGTGGAAACTTTGTTCAAAACAGCAAGCTCTTCTTCGGACTCTACATTAAAAGCAAATATTCCGGCCTTTAGAGCAGCCCTCATTTCTAGCTCTGTTTTCCCTACACCAGAAAAAATAATCTTCTGTGGATCTCCTCCCGCTTTCAAACTGCAAAGGAGCTCCCCCCCCGAAACGATGTCCATCCCAGCCCCTGCCTGGTTTAAAACTCCAAGGACTTTCAAATTGGAGTTGGCTTTGACTGCAAAACAAATCTGATGATCGACCGATCTCAAACTCTGGTCTAAAGCCTTCAAAGAATCTAAAAGAGCTTGCTTTGAATAGACATACACAGGAGTCCCCACTTGATTTGCTATTTTTTCTAAGGAAACTTTTTCAACATAAAGGTTCCCGTGGCGGTAATTAAAATGTCTGGCAATCCCTTTTTTAAACATTACTTGGTTTTCTTCTTGTGTGACTTGGTTTTTTTTATCCCAATGCTCGGCAATGAACTGGGGCTAGGAGAAACCCTCACCACGGGGTCCGACTTTTCGGGAGTATCTGGAATAGGCGGCAAAGGGGGTCCGTACACTCCACAACGAAAAATAAAGAGCAGCGAAAATAAAAGGAGAATAAAGTGAGGTTTCTTTCTAAACATCACTTGACCTTATCAAAACTAAAACCTCAGCACAATGCCCGCACCCAACATGTCGTAACCCACGCCCACCCTGACTTCCCAATTTGGGCCCACTCTAAAAATAACCCCACCTCCAAAAGCAGGCTGCAGTAAAGAAAAAGAATTGATGACAGCAGGATCTCCTAAGGCCGAACTTACGACAAAATTCTTTAATATCCCTCCGTAGAAAAAGAGATTAAAGCCCTCTCCGATATGAAGTGTGTACCTTAGATCGCCTATGGTTGGGACTAAAGAATAGGCATTGAGTGTGCCGCCAAAGTTTTGAATTTTAACGACAAAAGCACCTCCTTCGAGGGTCAAGGAATCCTGTAGAAAGGGTCGCTTTAAAAAAATAATTTGGAAGAGCTTAAGTCCAAAGCGAACCCCTCCTCCCGAAAAGTAAAAGGACGTGAGCGTGGGGTTTACCGCACGAAAATACCCAAACTCTAGGCTCACCCCAAAGGGGGTTAAATCCAGTGGAAAGACTTCCTCAGCCGACAAAGCGAGCCACTTGTCTTCGTCTTCGCTCAGGGGATTTTCGGAGTCTTCTTCTGCATTTCCTTTTTCAATTTCTTGGATCTTTTCTTTGATTTTGTCTGTGGGCTCATCTTGTAACTCAGAAGATGGTTCTTCGGGGCTTTCTAACTCCTCCAAGTCCTTGAGATCCGATTCAGTGGGAGGAGGCGGGATAATGTCTGAAATTTTTTCTATCGTTAAAAACCGATCTTCTTTCTTGAGAGTATCATACTCAGGATATTTTCGAACTACTTTTGCGGCAAATTGATTTTTATCGGGATACCGCTTTATCGCCCTAAAAGCCATGGCCGGGCCCGCATTTTTCTTAAACAAAAGAATGCGCCCTTCGTTGGGAAGTTGATCTGCATTCAATAAATAAATACGACCGGAGTGACTTTTGCGAACGACTTGGGATTCGTATATTTTGGCTTCGATCTCAGGAAGTTTTTCTTGAGGTTCTGTGGCAATCTCTTGCGTGGGGGTAGACTCCTCTGGAGGAGGCTCAATTTCTTCAGCACAAATAGGCGCCTCCCAAAAAAAAGTGATTAAAACTATAGCTTTGACAAAGAACGTGAGCTTAGGTTTAATTCGAGCCCATGAGTTTTCGGGCATATTTATCCCCTGTTCTTAGTTTAGCTTGGGTATGGCCTCGTGTCGAGCACGTCTGTTTACTCGTCTCCATCCTGATTGGGATCCCAAATTCGCTCGGTTTTGCCTCATCCTACGAGTACGCCCACGAATACGCCCACAAATACGAAGAAGCCCTCAGTTTTTTATCTAAGAACAAATGGGTCGAAGCTTCTGTTTTATTAAAAGAAATCATCAAGTCTATGCCCAATGATTTGCCTGCCCACTTGAATTTAGCAAAAGCACTGACCTTAATGGGCCGACGAGAAGAGGCCCTCAGTTCACTTTGGAGATGGGTTTCTCAGATTCATGGTCCTGAGCGCGAGATCGCACAGAGAAGAGCAAAAGTGCTCGCTCGTATTTTTTTGACAAAATCAGGAGCTCAGATTTATCAAGAGGGCTTACAGTTATTCAGAGATAAAAAATACAACCCTGCGATCGAAAAATTTCAAAAAACTTTAACTTTAGAACCCAATCATTTCGAAGCTCTTTTGCGCTTGGGCCAATGTTTGAGTTTAAAGGGGGATTCCGACTCCGCTGCAGAGATCTTGCGGTTGGCAAAAAAATTAGACCCCACCGATCCTGACTTGCACTTGGGACTGGGAAAATCCCTATTCCAGCGAGGAGAACTCAAAGAAGCTTTGTCTGAGTTAAAACTCGTACCCAGCGAAACACCGTCTCTCTTTTTAGAGGCCAAGGGTTTCATTAAAAAAATTGAAGAAAACCCTACCGTGCGTTAAGGGGGGTCACTTTTTTATCCAATGGACCCGTATAAAATGCTCGAGGTCGATAAATCCTATTGTTGGCATATTGCTCTAAAATTTGTGCCGTCCAGCCAGAAATTCGACTGACCGCAAAAACAGGTGTGAAATCTTTCGATCTCAACCCTAGCGCGGTATAAACCAGTCCACTATAAAAATCCACATTGGGCATGAGGCCCTTTTTTAATTCCATTTGCTCTTGAATGTGAACAAGCATCCGATGGTACTCTTCTAATCCTGCCTTTTTACAGGTCTTTAAGGACATTTCTTTCAAAATTTTGCCTCTCGGATCTCCATGTTTGTAAACACGATGTCCAATGCCCATGACTTTTTTCTTTTGAGCCACAGCGTCGTCTATAAAAACATCTACATTCTTAAAAGACCCAATTTCTTTTAACATCAGCATGACTTGTTCGTTTGCCCCACCATGCAGAGGACCTTTGAGCGAACCAATGGCACCCGTGATGACACTATAATAATCACTTTGACTAGAAGCAATCACACGCGCCGTAAATGCAGAAGCATTGAGTTCATGGTCAGCATGCAAAACCAATGCGGTATCAAATAATTTTTCTTCTTCCTCATTTGGAATTTGATCGCGAATCATGTTTAAAAAATTCCACGCGATATTTTTTCCAGGCAGAGGAGGAACAGGCCTTTTCCCCTGCTCTAGGCGGGAAAGAGCAGCCACAATGACTCCTAGAGCTCCTGTGGTGCGAGTGGCCTTTTGATGAATTTCCTCTTTACTAATACCTTCAGCGTTGGGGTCTAAAAGGCCAAAGAATGAAAGCGCTGTTCTCAATTTTGCCATCGGATGAGCATTAGTTTTTGCAATATTCTCTAAAACCTGCAAGTAACTGGCCTGCAATGTATAATGAGATTCAAGCTCAACTTTAAATTTTTGGAGCTCAGCCAGATTAGGCAGTGCTCCATTCCATAGAAGATAGGCAATTTCTTCGAAACCACAGTGGGCCGACAGATCTTCGATCGTGTAACCCCGGTAGACCAAGGTCACATCATGGATCGTACTGATTTCGCTTGTACATGCAATGATATTTTCTAGCCCTTTATTGGCTGACTCTGGAATTTGTGTCATCCTCTATTTATACAGCTTTGAGGGGTTCCCGAACAAGCATAAAAAAAATCTTGACTTCAAGAAGTGAAACACCCTATGAGGTAAGAACCGGGGGTGATTCTTGGCCAGTGATAAAATCTTCATCGCTATTGCAGGCAACATTGGAACTGGTAAAACAACTTTGACGCAACTTTTATCCCAGCGATTTGCTTGGAATGCTCATTTCGAATCTGTTGCAGACAATCCATACCTTGTGGATTTTTATACCGACATGAGTCGTTGGTCCTTTCCTTTACAAATTTATTTTCTCAATAACCGCTTTAAGGCACATCAAAAAATCTCTCAGGGAACCGACAGTTCAATCCAGGATCGCAGTATTTATGAGGACGCCAATATATTTGCCAGAAATCTCTATGAACAAGGCAAGATGGAAAAAAGAGATTATAAAAACTACTTAGAACTTTACCATGTCATGTGTGATTTTTTATCTCCGCCGGACGTCATTTTATACCTTAGAAAATCTCTCCCCAAACTTAAAGAACGGATTGCGTTACGAGGACGCAGTTATGAAAAGGGGATTTCTGACGATTATCTGACAAATTTAAACTGTTATTATGATGAATGGATGGGAAACTACACCGCTGGAAAAAAACTCATTATCAATAGCGACACCCTTGACTTTTTGAATAATCCAAATGATTTCAATGTCTTAACTCAAACGCTACTGGGTGCTTTGGACCAGCGCGATCTTTATCTCGAAAACCAAGTCTTATCTTTAGCTTAAGTTCATTTTTAAATCTCCGAGAAGGGTAATGTGGGGAGATTTAGAGTATGAAAAAAATCCAGTTTATTGCATTTATGTTATTTATTATTGGAGCATGGGGATGTTCGACTTCAAAGAAAACAGAACTATCCGAGTCCGAAGACATCCTGCCAGGAGACACCCCAGCTGCAACAGAAGCTCAAACAGACGCAATTCCAGCGCCAGCTACACCTGAGCCACTAAAAGAAGAAGCTCCTCAGAGCGCCACCACCACGCCAGCAGCGGAACCCGCAGCTGAGGAACCTGCAAACGTGTCTTCGACAGCCACTGGCACAGGAGACTATCAAGAATACACTGTGCAAGCAGGAGACACCCTCATGAAAATTGCTTTCGAAACCTATGGGGATCTCTTTGCATGGAATAAAATTTATGACCTTAATAAAGATAAAATTTCTAACCCAAACTCTATTTCAAAAGGGATCGTACTAAAATTTGACAAACCAGCCGCCCCCATCTCTATCGAAAAAAATGGGGACAAATACCTCATTAAAAAAGGCGATACTCTAGTGATCATTTCTGATGACGTCTATGCAACTAAAGCAAAGTGGAAAAAACTTTGGGAAAATAATAAACAACTTATCCGAGATCCCAATAAAATTTTTGCGGGCTTTTATCTCTATTACACAATGACGCCAGAGGAAAAGGAATACCGACAATTACATGACACAAAACCTGCACCCTTGGCTCAAACCACACCCGCTGACACTGCAAGTGCTGTCGCTCCATCCGGCACAACTCCAGCCGTACCTATGGATGACTTAACTCGTAATCCGGCCCATAACTGAAAGGTAGATCCCAGCTGCTACAGAAACATTGAGAGAACCTACTTGTCCATGAGATGGAATCTGGCTCATCACATCGCAAGACTCTAAAATAAGCCGGCGAATACCTTTTTCTTCGTTTCCAAAAACAATGAGCCAATGTCGATCTTTTGGAATTTCAAAAAGGCTATCCCCTTCGTGTTCAGTAGTCCCCAAAACCCAAATTCCTGCATTTTTAGCAAACTTAAGTGCTTCGCGTAAACTTTTTACAATACAAAAAGGTACATGCTCTACCCCACCCGAAGCGACATCGTAAACAACAGAGGTCATCGGAGCCGAACGCTCATCAGTCAATAAAATTCCATGGGCTCCGAAAAAGGCGGCACTTCTAAAAATCGCTCCTACATTCCTTGGGTCCTGAAGTGAATCTAAAGCAAGCCAAACCCCTCCCTTTGACTCAGAGTTTTGGATTGGAGAAAAAATTTCGTCTAGGGTCACACTCTTTTTTTCTTGGACAATGGCAGTTCCAGATTGCAATTTTCTGGCCTCTTTAGGACGTGCCTTGAGAGCTGCTGCAATGCTATGAGGGTTTGTTAAAGTCAGTGCCATTAAATACAGTGAGTAGCACAGTTTAGTTAGTTTTTTTGGAAATATTTTTCTACTTAAGATAAAAAAGTATTAGAAAAAAACTGACTCAAACTGTGCTACTCACTAATATCTTTTAAAATAGCCTCTGCAATCTCGCGTGGATTTTCGGCTTGGGTAATTGGGCGACCAACCACAATGGCATCGGCTCCAGCCTGATGTGCCTCTTTGGGAGTCACTACACGTGATTGATCGAAAACCTGAGTCCCTGGCGGACGTATTCCAGGGGTCACCAAAAAAAGCTCAGGATTATTTTTCCGAATTGCTGCAAGCTCTAAAGCAGAACAAACGACGCCATCTACACCCCAAAGCCTGGCACAGGCGACCAACCCAGTGACAGCATCTGTAATCTGGGATATTTTCCCACTCAAGGCCTGGCTGACCTCCGCCCAAAGTTTTGCATCAAAAGAAGTGAGAACGCTCACCCCCAATATTTTAGGGCGATTGTTTCCAAAAGATTGAAGTTCTTTTAGGGTCTCTTGAAACATGGCCCTTCCACCAGTCAAATGCATTGTCAAAAAATCTATATCAAGAGCAGCCATTTGCATTGCTGCTTTCCCCACGGTCGCTGGAATGTCATGGAGCTTCAGGTCTAAAAAAACTCTCTGTTTTTTACTTTTTAACTCTTGCACAACCTCTGGGCCACCCCTTAAAAAGAGCTCAAAACCGACTTTGTAAATTAGGGGTAGGCCTTTTAGCTCCTTTACTAATGCAAAAGCTCGAGTGGCCTCAGAATAATCGAGCGCGACAATGAGTTCTGTTTTTCTCATCTCAGTAGCTCTTCGCAAAAATCGCCTGTATGGCTGGTTTTGTAGATTGGCACACCCCGCATTTTTCTTTCTCTGAAATTACGCTAAAATTTTGGTCCAAAGGTAGACTCCTGAGTGTGGCTTTTGTCTCTTCTTTTACTTGTGCTTCGCAAACAGGGTCCTGGCACCAAGGAAAAATAAAAAACCCGCCCCCAGACTCTAGAGACTCTAACTTTTGCTTGAACTCAGTGTAAGAGCCCACTCTCTGCGTGTGGGCTTCTCTAAACTGACGGGCTTTTTCTAATAACTCCGTTTGCATCGAGTTTAATTTTTTTATGACAACAGCACTCAATCCGTCTACAGAGATGACCTCTTTTTGCTCTTGATCCCTGCGAGACAAGACCACTTGGTTTTTTTCTAGGTCTCTGGGACCTATTTCTATTCGAATGGGGATCCCAATCAACTCATACTCGTGAAATTTCCAACCCGGCTGTTTTGTCTCGTCCAAATCAACAAAGGTGCTAATTCCCTGAGACCCGAGCTCCTCGGCGATTCTCTGGGAACTCTCAATCACTTTCGCCCTGGCCTGCGCATTAGAAAGAATAGGTACAATGACCACTTGAGTAGCTGCCAACCGAGGGGGCAAAACCAAGCCTTTGTCGTCGGAGTGGGTCATGATCACTCCTCCAATCAAACGGGTCGAAACTCCCCAGCTGGTTTGAAAAACGAATTTTTCTTTTCCATCTTTATCTAAAAATCGAGTTCCAAAGGCCTGGGCAAAGTTCGAAGACAAATTATGCGACGTCCCTGCCTGCAGAGCTTTTCCATCTTGCATCATCGCTTCGATAGAGTAAGTTCTGAGCGCCCCTGCAAATTTTTCGTTCTCACTTTTAAGCCCCATAAAAACTGGGATTGCTAAAATTTCTTCGGCAAATTTTTGATAGAGCAGAGCCATTTGCCTTGTTTTTTCTTCGGCCTCTTCTAAGGTGCTATGACAAGTGTGACCCTCTTGCCATAAAAACTCACTTGTACGCAAAAAAAGCTTTGTTTTCATTTCCCATCTCATAACATTGGCCCACTGATTGATGAGTAGGGGCAAATCTCGATATGACTGAATCCACTTGGTAAACATGCTGTTGATGATGGTTTCTGATGTTGGACGAATGACAAAACGCTCTTCTAACTCCTTGCCTCCTGCATAGGTCACCACTGCACACTGTGGCGCAAATCCCTCAACATGCTCGGCTTCTTTTTTTAAAAAACTCTCCGGAATTAAAAGTGGAAAATAAGCATTTTTGACGCCTGTTTTTTTAATTCTTTGATCTAATTCTGTTTGAATTTTCTCCCAAATCGAATACCCATTGGGACGAATGACCATGCACCCCTTGACGGGACTATAATCTGCAAGTTTAGCTTGCAAAACAATGTCTTGGTACCACTGCGAAAAATCCTGAGCCCGAGGGGTGATCTTTTCTGCCATATTAGATCTCTATCCCATAGGACTTAATCTTTCTATGCAAATGCGTTCTTTCAATGCCTAAAACATTGGCTGTTTTAGAGACATTTCCTTCCTGTTGCTTGAGTATTTTTAAAATAAATTGCTTTTCGAACTCCTGCCTAGCGTCTTTTAAACTATTGGGTAAACTGTTGGGCAAACTGCTGGGCAAACTTTCAGTGATGTTTTGTGATACTTTATCTTTCATGTTTTCCAACAACAAAGCCGCCCGAATGGGCTCAGATTCGTGATGGGGGTGATTTAAAATAACAACTCTTTCAATGAGGTTTTTTAATTCTCTCACGTTTCCAGGCCAAGGATAAGTCAACAAAACATCCATGGCCTCTGCCGTCAACTCCCGCTTGCTCCTTTGATAGGATTTCGAAAATTCATCAAGGAAGTAGCTGGCCAGCAGAGGGATATCTTCCTGTCTCTCTCTCAAAGGGGCAACATGGATGGGGATGACATTGAGACGATAGAACAAGTCCTCACGAAAAGCACCGTACTCGATCTCTGTTTTTAAATCCTTATTGGTAGCTGCAATCACTCGCACATCCACGGAGATGGTTTCAGAGCCTCCCACTCTTTCGAATTTTTGTTCCTGTAAAATTCTTAAAATCTTGGCTTGAGTTTTGAGAGACATATCTCCAATTTCGTCTAAAAATAAGGTCCCTCCATGTGCCAAATAAAACTTCCCACGCCTGAGCTGTGTGGCCCCTGTAAAAGCGCCTTTTTCATGTCCAAAGAGCTCACTTTCAATGAGCTCTTCTGGGATCGCTGCACAATTGACGGTAATAAAAGGTTTGAGATAGCGTCGTGAGTGAGCATGAATGCTGTGGGCTACTAATTCTTTTCCGGTGCCATTTTCTCCCGTAATAAGAACAGAACCCGTGGTGGGCGCTACCTTTTCAATCAGTTCATGAATTTGTTGTATAACAAGGCTATGCCCAACTAAAAGTTTTGTTTTTTCGACTTGCTTTCTTAAGGCTTGATTTTCTCTGGTCAACTCTGTCAAGCTCCAAGCGTTTTGTAAAATCACGAGAAGCTTTTCTAAAGAAAGCGGTTTTTCGATGAAATCAAATGCCCCAAGCTTGGTAGCTTTTACAGCTGTTTCGATCGTTCCATGTCCAGACATCATCAGGACAATGAGTTGAGGATATTCTGCCTTAATGAGTTTTAGAACTTCGAGGCCGTCCATATCCTCCATCCAGATATCGAGTAAAACAGCATCAAAATTGGATTTTCGAAGTATTTCTAGCCCCTCTTTTCCAGAGCTCGCACTGCTCACACGATACCCCTCGTCATTTAAGGCACCCCCCAAAGACGTGCGGATCGAAGCTTCGTCATCAACAACTAATAGAGAACGTTGCATAAAGAGCTAAATACCTCTTCGGGTGGGAAGTTCAATGAAAAACTGTGTCCCTTCGGCCAACGCTGAGGTGACCCGGATGAACCCGTCATGATCATTGATAATTCTTTTAATAATAGCTAAACCCAAACCTGTCCCGCCAGTTTTAGTAGAAAAATAGGGTTCAAAGACCCTTTCTTTGGTTTCATCATCCATTCCTAAACCGTTGTCTTTCACGAGGATCACGGCAATCCCCAAAATACCATTATAATGAGTTTCAATTCGAACAGCCCCGATATTCCTTACCTTGATATCTTCTGTGGATGGAGTCAGAGCCGAGATGGCATTGTCTAAGAGATTGATGAGGACTCGCTTGATTTGATCTCTGTCAAAATCAAAAATCGGCAATTTAGAATCGGTATCAAACTCAAATAAAACTTCGGGATGAGCTTGCTTAAAAAGGACAACAACTTCGTTTAAGGCTTGATTGAGGTCATGAGGCGCAAGAGTGGCCACAGGAAATCGTGCAAAATTAGAAAATTCGTTGACGAGTTCTTTCATTTCGTCCACATGTTTAATGATGGTGTCCGTGCATTCCTTGAGCAAAGAGTTATCAAAACTTTTGGAATAACCCAATCTTCTCTGAAGTCTTTGTGCTGAAAGCTTGATCGGTGTCAGGGGATTTTTAATTTCGTGTGCAATCCTTCTGGCCACTTCTCTCCAAGCGGCCTCTCTTTGGGCTTTGATCAAATGAGTGAGCTCATCGATCACCACCACTGCACCCCACGGTTGCGTTTGACCACTTTCACAAAGTGGGGTGGCCACAGAAGCCAAGGCTTTAGTTTTGTCTCCCACCGTGTAGTTCCACTGATCCACCTGTGGACCCTCCTGATGAGAACGTGACTCAAGAGCGGTGCGCGTTAAATTTAAAAGAATCCCTGCATCCCCATGAAAAATATCATCAGCTCTTTTGCCTAATGCATCCTGAATTGGAATTTCTAAAATTTGCGAAACGGCTCGATTAAAAGTGGTCACAAACCGATCTCTTTCGACCACAATCACTCCTGTTCCAACATTGGAGAGAACGGTCTCGAGTTGCATTCTACGTTTTTCTAAATCCAAGGTCGCTTGAGTGAGTCTTTCTCGATTATCTTTGAGATCCCGAGTCATTTTATTAAAGGAGTCCACTAAAACATCGATTTCGTCATGACCTGCACCCGAAATAGAGACATCTAAGTTTCCAGAACCCACTGCTTGCGCACCGTAAACCAGTCTCTCTAGAGGAACGGTCAATTCTTTTGCTAAAAACAAACCCACCCAAATGGCCACAAAAATTATAACCAAAGTAATCATGATCAAGATCAGAAGATAAACAGTTTTCATGGGATATTTGAGGGGATTGATGTCTTTGTAATCATCCGAAACACTCGCAATTTCGTCCACCTTGTTCACTAAACTCACTGGAATATAAGAATTCACAACGAGGACTCCAAAGACTTTCTCCAAACTTGCACGCACAGGCACAAGGCAACGAATGAGGTCCCCTGCACCAATGTGCTGGATAATGGATTGCTTTTCGCCTAAAAATACTTTTTCTAAAATATCCAAAGAGAATCGAGGAAACTCCTCCGGCAACTCGGCCTTCACTCTTTGTGAAATCACTCGTTCATCAAATGGGCTAAAGTAAAACTCAACGGCATCCAAAGACAAAAGCTCTCTTTGGGTTTCTAGAAACGTTCCGATCCAAGGTGCCCACTTTTGATAGGGATCTTCTTGCTCTAAATCTGGTTTTAACTTAATTTGTTGACTGATTCCTTTGGCCAAGTGGTCCGCAAAGTGCATGGCCATTGCCTCTGTATTTCTGTAATAGGTTTGTGTGATTTCTAAGGCAACATCAAGGGTGTTTTGAATTTTCAAAGAAAACCATTTATCAAAACTAGAATTAATGTAGAGGGCCGAAATGACGAACAAGACCAAGGTTGGAATGATAGAAATGGATAAAAACATGATAACAAGCTTGGTTTTAAGCCTTGCCCCTAAGACTTTTCGGCGGCGTTCGATGAAGAGTTTCCCAATATTTCTAAAAACTAGCCACACCAATCCAATGAGTATGATCAAATTGACATTCAGGAGACCAAAAAAGAAAATAGAATTCACAAAAGGGAGAGAGTTCGAAAGTTTACTGAGTTTAAATTCGCCAAAAGTCAAAAAAACAAGGACGATAGAGAGCAGGACAATCGCAATCCACTCTTTTTTCCTCTTTTTAAACTCTTTCGAATCTAAGGGCGGCAACCCTAATGGAGCTCTTTTACTCATCCCCTCTGCTTATCTTGCCGAGCTTTAGTCGTGCAAGGGCTTTAATTTTTAGATTTTCTTCACTTTTTACTGTGAAGATCACTGAAAAATCAACTTTTAGATCTGGCTCCAAACATTATTTTCAAAAATATTTTAAAATTTTTATTTCTTCTCTTGATCTCATCCAAAATCAATGTAACATCAAAGGTAAGTGTTGCTATTGGATGGACACTTTATCAAATGGAGGAAATTACAATGGCAAAAAAGAAAGCCAAAAAAAAGGCAAAAAAGAAAACATCAAAAAAGAAGAAATAGTAGTAAGATTTTTTTGTTAGATGTATAAAGGCTCTAGGCTTATCGCTTAGGGCCTTTTTTATTTCAGGTGTTTCCCTAATTCGAAAGGAAATGCAGGGCCCTTAAAAATCCAGCCTGTATAAATTTGGACCAAATCAGCTCCCATTTGGCGGCGAACAAGGGCTTCCTCTAAAGAACAAATCCCTCCCACAGAAATAACCGGCAACGCTGTAAGTGCTCTCACCTGTCTTAAAACCTCCCGTGAGCGGCTAGTCAAAGGTTTGCCACTGACTCCTCCGCCCTCTTGTGGAAGAGAATTGGTGAGAACAAACCCCCCTACACCCCAAGATTCTGCATTTCTAATAATCAGGTCTTGGTTTTCTCTTTCTAAATCAGGTCCGAGTTTAATCAAGACGGGAGGACTCTGCCTCCATGCGTGGACAAGGCTTAAGACTGCGCACAAAATCGGTTTTAATTTTTCGGACTCCTGTAAGGCTCTTAAGCCAGGAGTATTGGGAGAACTCACATTGATGACAAAATAATCAGCTAAACCTTCGAAAGGACGGATCGCCCGGAGATAGTTTTGAATCACTCCATCGGGCAGTGTATCTTTGTTTATGCCGATATTGACCCCTATGCGAAAGGAGGGAGGCAATTTTTCTCTCGCCTTTTCTAGTCGTGCGGCAATCAAAGTGGCCCCTAAATTGTTAAAGCCCATGCGATTGAGAAGAGAGTGCTGCGAAAGATCCCTAAAAAGTCTGGGTTTTGGATTTCCAGGCTGCGGTTTTTCTGTCACACTACCGATTTCAGCAAACCCAAATCCAAATTTTGGCAACTTTGTTAAAATTTCTGCATTTTTATCAAATCCAGCGGCCAAACCCACTCGAGACAAGAAAGGCATTCCAAAAACTTGGGCTGAGTCATTGTGGTTGTTTTGTGCAGGAAGTGGGAGAGCTTTAATCACCCGCATCGAAAACCGATGGACCCCTTCTGGATCAAAACGAAATAAAAACCGGCGAACAAACTTCCAAATCCAATTTATGAGAGAGAGCATGGGTGCGGACGCTTCATCCCACCTCACCGCTCAAAAATCTCCTTTGCAATAATCAATCTCTGAATTTGACTGGTTCCTTCGTAAATTTGATAAATTTTTGCATCCCGCATCAGTTTTTCTACGGGGTACTCTTGGGAATATCCATACCCTCCAAAAACTTGAACCGCATCTGTGGTGACTCTCATGGCCATGTCCGCACAAAATGTTTTTGCAAAAGCAGCAAGTTTTGTATTTCGCTCTCCACGATCAATCGTCCAAGCAGCTTTGTAAACCAAAAGCCGTCCCCCCTCAATATCTTTGGCCATGTCAGCAATCATAAAACTCACTGCCTGAAATCCGGCAATGGGTTGCCCAAAAGCTTTCCTGGTTTTTGCATATTCGATTGCTTCGGTCATGGCTCTTTGAGCAAGGCCCACTGCAGCAGCAGAAATAACAGGCCTTGTGTGATCAAACGCAGCCATAGCGATTTTAAAACCGTCTCCCTCTCGACCCAGGAGATATTTTTCGGGTACTTTGACGTTTTCAAATGCAACTCCCCGCGTGTCACTTGCTCTTTGGCCCATATTCCATTCTTTTTTTCCAACTGTAATGCCGGGTAAACTTGCAGGAACTACAAATCCTGACATCCCTTTGTGTTTTTGAGTAGGATCTGTATAAGCTAAAACAAAATACCAATTTGCAACGCTCCCATTGGTAATCCACATTTTAGAACCATTGAGAATGTATTCGCTTCCTACCTTTTTAGCTTGAGTTCGAATCCCACTCACATCTGAGCCTGCCCCAGGTTCAGTGACACAATAGGCAGCCAAAAGCGGTTCAGCGGTGAGCATCCCCAAGAAGTGTTTTTTTTGTTCGTCATTACCGGCCACAATGACAGGGGCAGATGCCAGCGCATTGGCCTCCATTGCTGTACAAATGCCTGTGCATCCATAGGCCATTTCTTCTGTGGCAATACAACCCTCTAAAACCCCAAGCCCCAAACCACCATATTCTTGAGGAATATGGGTGTTCATGAGTCCAAGCTCCCAAGCTTTTTTTACAATATCCTTTGGATACTCGCCTGATTTGTCATATTCAGCCGCTTTGGGGGTGATTTCTTCCTTCGCAAATTTCCTGGCAAGCGCTTGAAGTTGTTTTTGTTCCTCCGAAAACTCAAAACTGATCATAGGCTTCTCCTCTAGTGCTCATTCTGCTCGCGAGCCGACTCGAACGGCTACGGGGATTACCCACTGGCTTCTAAGGCCAGCGCGTCTACCAATTCCGCCACGCGAGCACAAAGGGTTAGCGTAATTTTTATCCTGATTTATTGTCTTTTGCAATGAATGGCTTTGGCGATGTTATGCCGCTTTTTTCTCGCTGGTATCCACTTTATACTTTAGGCGCTTATTCTCGCTTTGGAGTTTGTCCATTTCATTTTTTATGGCATTTGAATTTAAGCTCAGCTGTTGGTTGATGCGCTTCAACTCTTCCATTTGTTTGGTCATCCTATCATATTTTCCTTGGATCACGCTTTGATCTGCTCGGACATTGAGCCCTTTTGTTTTTAATAAATATTGCGTGTTATTGAGTTGTTTTCTCATGTCCTCAACTCTGCTGTTAAGCCGAGCGTTTTCTTCTTTTGAGGCCATGAGCAATTTTTGAAGGGTTGAGTATTTTTGTTTTAAATGCACATCATCACTCGGCTTAGAGGTTATTTTTTGCGTTTTATCGAGAGAAAGTTGAGTTTGTGTTAACTGCTCTTTGACCCGAACCAATGCATAATTTTTTTGCCGAATCATTTCGTCTTTTTTTCTGTTCTCTTCGATGAGACGCCGCTCATTATTTTTATATTCCATTTCTTTCTGACGCACAACCGCGCTTAATTTTTTTGCTAACTCTTTTATTTTGACCTTTTCTGTAATCAGTTCGCCAATAAGACCATCCACCCAACGTTTTGCTTTGGGGCTCCCCAGCTCTTTTTTAATTTCGTTAGCTTCTGATTGTACTTTTTCCAGAGTGTGAGAAAAGAGTTCGACAGTTTCTTGGGTTACTTTTTCTGCTTCCTGCGAAATTTTATTTTCAGTTTGATTGTAAACTAGTATTTCTTCTTTGGCTTGCTCCTTGGTGAGTAAATTGTCACTTTGAATCTCATTAAAAACAGCCCCATTCTCTGAGGCAGTCCCAAGAGTTTCTTGCAATTCTAATACGTTTCCCATTGAGGACTCTTTTTTCTTTTTAAATGGCCAAATATTTTTTAAAAACCCTCCAAAGGACCCCGAAGGACTTTCCGAATTTTCGTCCAGGCTCCCTTTGACGATAGTCAGAGTAGAATCAGAATCTTCGGCGTGTAAACCTGAGATTTTGATCATTTCTTCGACTCTATGATCTGTAACACTTTTGACGATTGCCACCTCTCCCAATTTTACTCGACTAGGGTCTTTGATAGTCGCACTTTGTGAACCCTCTTCTGAACTCCCCTTCACTGTCTGCGCATTGTTATTTTCTTCTAAAGCTTGATTTAGGATTTTAACCAAAACCTCTCCCGTTGGAGAAGATTGCAACTGGATCCCTTGAGATTCATCCTGCAAAAGTTGGTGGTAATTTAAGTCTCCCAATTCTACATAGGTTTGAGCGCGAGGAGTTGCAGGCAATGTTTTTTCGAGCTCAATTTTTTCAAAAAAATGTGATTTTTCGAACTCTTTTAAATCCATTTTTCCTGGAAGCCCAAGGAGCGCTATCACCTCTAATTTTTGAGTTTCTAATTGGCGCTTGAGATAGGTCACATGTGCATATTGATAGAGAGAAGCCAAATAAATTTCGAATGCATTGACGGGCTGATTGGATTTGACGCGATCTTCTATCCCTTCAAATTTTATTTCTGAAACACCCTTGGAGTTAAAGCTCATCCCGATAGCTATTTTTTCTTCGTCTATGCCACACTCAAGCGTCATAGAATCCACACTGCCTACTTTGCCCTGTGTCCAATATGCCTCAAAACTTGTGCACAAAATGAGCGCCCTGAGAGAAAATTCTGTCTCTAACTCAAAATGGAGTTGAGCCGACAGCAGATCAGAAATTTGTCCGACATGTTTTGTGTTGGGTAAAGACACATAATAGATTTTACAACCTTCTTGAAGATGCCCCGCAACTCCAAACGTCTTTATGGCTCTGGGGGGGGTGGCTCCAAAGTTAGCCATCTCGAAACCCCTCTGCCCCAAAAATCGTAGGAGAAGGTTGATTTTGAGTGATCCATTTTTCCTTAATCCGTTTCAATCGAACCGTAATTTTTTCGGAAAGTTTAGTGTCTCGAGCGTTAAACAAACTCCAATCCAGTATTTTTACTTCTGAATTTGGAATGGTATAGCTGACAAAACGAGAGAGATCCGAAAAATCATCCCCGGAGTTATCTGGTGCGAGATGAGTGAGAGAATTTTTGAAAAGATCTCCTCTGAGAGAGTTTAGAAAATCAAGCTGGCAGTGCCCCAAGTGGAGGGCCAAAAAAACGCCCCATGCTGACTGTAAAATGGCTGTCTCTAGAAGCGCCACATTTTGATCTCTTGTCTGTAAAAGTTTTTCTGACGGCAAAAGCTGGCAAAGCTCGTTGCTAAATACAGCAATAAAGAATGGTTCAATCTTAAGCTCGGTCCCCCACAGAGGGCTCAAAAGTCTCAAAACCGCATCCGAAATTTCGTATGGAGCTGGCGAAAGCTTCGGCATCGAAGACCCCCCTTGAGGTTGCCATAAAAGCAGAGCTTTTATTTTTCGAGCCACATCCCTAAACAAAAGAGAAGAATCTACAAATGGACTAAAATACAAAGAGCCATAGGGCTTTAACTTCTCTAATTCGTCTTCTGTAAAAAAATCAAGCGGTGCTTTGACTGAAATAAATTTTTTATTCTTGCGCATGAAAACATAGGCAGGAGCAAGCATCGGCGCAAAGGGAGAAAGCGTTTCGATCGCGCACTCTCTTAAAAAAGGAGCTTCCGAAAGATCAAATTTTCTTTTATTAAAATACATGAATAAGCCTCTCCGGGCCCTCCTCTAATGTTCTTTTCGGAGAGTCTCTGCTTAAAAATGAGTCTGGATTCAATTTTATCTCTCTTTTCCTGATAGTACTTTCTCTTAGGATAAGAATATTTTCTAAAAAAAGGGGCTTATAAAAAAATAAAAGTCATATCAGTCATTTAACGCGCCTGCAGTAATCCAGTCTAAAATAGCTTTCGCATCAGCCGCCGAAAGTGACGTACCCGCTCCTGAAGGGGGCATAGCAAGAGCATTACTTTGGGCTAATATTACCCTTGTATAAAGCGTGCTATTGGCTGGTGTAGTTTTATTTACCACGCTAGTGCTGGCTATCACATTTGCATGAGTATCTAATTTTATATTGCCCCCCAACGCAGCAGCCACAGACGCGGCGTGGCAATTTTGGCACTTATATGTGGTAGATTTAAGAATCGATGTATTAATGGACGAAAAAGTAGCAGTCGCTGTCGTAGTGGTAGCAGTATCCGATGTTTTCGTTCCACAATTTACAAAAAATCCAGTCGCCACTATAAAGAAAAAGTTTTGTAATAGTCTTCCATTCATTTTAATATTCTGCATAAAGGCTCCTTAATTTACTAATCGGTATTTGTCGTAATTTTCTAAATAAATTATCGCTTCTGATTGGTTTTTCTAAGGACCGCTCATGATTTGACTTAAGCATTTAATAGAAATCTTCTAGAAAGGAAAACCACTGTGCAAAAACTAACACACCTCACAACGAGTATTTTAGGCTTGATGTCTTGTCTATTATCAATCCAATTCGCTTATGCTGAACCCTGGATCTCAAATCGCTATGCTCAGAACTGCGCTGCGTGTCACACCCCGGGGAGATTTAACCGTGTGCCGCCAAACAGGAGGTGCACACTGAGTTGTCAAGGTTGTCATGTCAATCCCAATGGAGGAGGAATTCGAAATGCCTATGGTGCATGGAACCAACAGAGGTGGTTAAGATCTTTTTATGTTGATCATCTCATCACAAATAAAAAAACACCTGCTCCCCTGAAAAAGCTCACAAAAGCTGTTCCCACACCTCCTCTTGCTCCTACTATAGAAGAAGAGCCCAATGATTCCCAATATGATAAATATGCAGATGCAAACTGGAAAATTGACGCTCCAGATGAAAGCAAAATGAACGAAAGTTTTCCTCTTGATGATCCCTTTCAAATTGAAAGATCATCTCCTGTGCTCGGAGGTGGAGAAATTCGTTATTTTTTTATTATGCCGCTAAACTCCAGTAGCTCTAGCAATACATTAAAAAACTGGTTGATGAACGTAGATCTAGGTGCTCGCTTTAAGCCTTTTTCTAGATATGCCTCTTTTGTTGTAGAAAACCGATTCATGAATCTTTCTGCAAATAAAGCCTATGACCAAGCCTTTACAACAATCAATCAAGTTAAGGCAGCCTATGGAATGATAGATGATCTGCCTTATAATTCTTATGTGATGTATGGACTTTATCGACCCATGTTCGGTTTATATGATCCTAACCATGAGGCCTTGGGTTCAAAAATGTCTGGTCTTGTTCAAACTTCAGTTTATCGTGCCCTCGGCATAGGAACCGCACCAAACGTGCCCTTCTTAAATGTCAATTTAATTTGGCCCATTAAAAATACAAAATTTGATCAATCCAAAGGATTTGTCGCAACTCTAGGCGCGCGATTTGTGACCCTAGGTGCTTCTGCGGCTTTTTCTTATTGGTCTGTAAAAGCTCCTGATGGACTTGCTCGCACTATGTCCTCTATCACAACTGGGCTCACCCATTGGAACATCATTTGGAATGGTGAGCTTTTGACTGTTAGACAAGAATCTTCTCTAGGAAAATTCGATCAAGGGACTATTGTCACCAATCAACTGAAGTATAAGTTTTGGAGAGAAAATTATTTAGAAGCAAACTATGCATTTGCAAATACCAATTCATTTTTAGCGGCTGGCAGTACAAATCAAATCATGTTGGGAGTGAGAAGTTTCTTAGTCTCAAGTTTAGATCTCGAGGCACTTTGGATTAGCAAAAATGATCTCAGCACAGGATTTCCTACAACTACATCTTCGTCAGCCCAATTGCAGGTACATCTTTTCTTTTAGATTCTGCCAAATCTACCTTGCGTAGTGACACGACACAAGGTGACTGGAACCGCACTCTTTGAGATGTGGCACGTCATTGGCACAATTTCCCTGTGCTATGGGGCACCTGGGATGAAAATGACACCCCGAGGGTGGGGTGATGGGAGAAGGCACATCTCCTTTTAATAAAACTCTCTCCTTTTTAGCGCCCGGATTAGCCAAGGGGATCGCTGAAAGCAAAGCACGCGTATAGGGATGCTTGGGATCAGCATAGAGTTTTTCACCCTGAGTCATCTCTACAATATGCCCTAAATACATCACGGCTACTCGCGTAGAAATATGTTCGACCACCTTTAAGTCATGGGCAATAAAAAGATAGGTGAGCTTAAATTCCCTCTGAAGGTCTTCCAAGAGGTTGATGATTTGTGCTTGGATAGAAACATCAAGCGCCGACACCGGTTCGTCACAGACCATAAACTCTGGCTCTACGGCCAACGCCCTTGCAATAGAAATTCTCTGTCTCTGTCCACCAGAAAATTCATGCGGATAGCGTGAGAGCGACTCTCTCCTTAATCCCACCACATCTAAAAGCCGAAGAGCCCTCTGCCTTCGATCTTGTCTTGTCTTAAATAATTTATGAATAATAAGCGGTTCTATTAAGATATCTTCGATTGTCATCCGAGGATTCAAAGAAGCATAAGGATCCTGAAAAATAATCTGCATGTTGCGTCTCAATTTTCTCAGCTCCTTTTGAGGAAGATGAGTGATATCTTGACCTTTAAATAGAATCTGCCCCTGAGTAGGCTCTAAAAGTCTTAAAAGACAGCGCCCCAAAGTAGACTTGCCACAGCCTGATTCGCCAACGAGACCTAAGGTTTCGCCTTTTTTAATATCAAACGAGACTCCAGAGACGGCTTTGACACTGGCCACTTCTCTCTGCAATAATCCCCCTTTGATCGGAAAGCGTTTCACCAAATCTCTGACTGAAACGAGAATCTCGCTCATGGCAAATTCCTCACACAGCGGATGTGATGAGAGGGAGAAATTTCTCTCAATGGTGGTTCTTGCCCTCTGCAGTCATCTCCCACATGGGCACATCGATCCTGAAACCTACAGCCCTCGGGCAAGTGCAAAAGATTGGGCACAATGCCAGGAATGGTCTCCAGTCTTTTTCTAAAGCCAGAAGGGCTTTGGTGTATAATGGTGCCAGAAGGGCTTGGGGATTGAACAGCCCCGGGTATGCTATTCAAAAGTCCACGCGTATAAGGATGTTTTGGATTAGAAAAAATTTCTTTTACAGGGGCTTGTTCGACAATATTACCGGTGTACATCACAATTACTTCGTCTGCTGTCTCTGCAATGACTCCCAGATCATGGGTGATTAAAATAAGCGCAAGACCCACACGCGTCTGGAGCTCCTTGAGTAGGTCTAAAATTTGGGCCTGAATGGTGACATCAAGTGCTGTGGTGGGTTCATCTGCAATCAGGATTTGAGGATTGCAGACGAGCGCCATCGCAATCATCACCCGTTGTCGCATTCCTCCCGAAAGTTGGTGCGGGTAATCGTCAATTCTTCTTTCTGGCGATGGGATACCCACCAATTTTAACATCTCAATGGCTTTGTTCCTGGCTTCTTTTCCAGAGAGCCGCTGATGCAGCCGAATGGCTTCTTCGATTTGATTGCCAATAGTAAAAACGGGGTTTAGGGAAGTCATCGGCTCTTGAAAAATCATTGAGATCTCATTGCCACGAACCTTTCTCATCTCCTTAGGCGAAAACCGAAGCAAGTCTTTGCCTTTGTATAAGACTTCGCCACTTTTAATTTTTCCTGGAGGATGTGCAATGAGTCGCATAATGGATAAAGACGCAACGCTTTTTCCACAACCTGACTCACCCACAATGCCCAAAGTCTTGCCTTTGTAGACATCAAAACTAATACCATCGACTGCTTTGATTTCTCCTTCTGGAGTAAAAAAAGAAGTTTTTAAATTTTTTACTTCTAGTATTTTTTCATTAGTCATTTTATTTTCATATTTTCATATTTAATATTAATTTATTTCCAGTTATTTTATTTTTGGATCCAATGCATCCCTCAAAGAGTCCCCAAAGATGTTTAACGCCAAAACTACAAAAAACATGGCGATTGTTGCTCCTCCAAGTTGCCACCAAACTCCACGTGAGAGCTCTAACTTTGCGTCGTCAATCATTACTCCCCAGCTGGGTTGACCTTGCACGCCCAAGCCCAGAAAAGACAAAATCACTTCGGACTTAATGGCGGACACAAACTGAATAGAAAGATTGATGATGATGAAATGAGAGACATTGGGCAAAATATGTTTCCAAATTTTTGAAAAATGAGACGCCCCTATACTTTCTGCTGCTAAGACGTATTCGCGTGTTTTATGCTTGATAAATTCTCCACGGATGACTCGGGCCAGTCCAATCCAACTCGTGACGCCCAGAGCAACATAAATAGACGTCAGGCCTTTTCCTAAAACATAAGTGATGGCAATCAAAAGCATGATGTTTGGAATAGAAGACACCGTGGTGTACAGCCAAACAACCACCTCATCAATCCAACCACCAAAATACCCTGCAACAGCTCCTAAAAAAACCCCAATGGGGATAGAGATCAGAGACGACACCAAGCCCACACTCATGGCCACTCGGGTGCCATGGATGATTTTATAAAAAACACTTCTGCCAAAAATATCGGTCCCGCAAATCAAAGTAAGAGATTGAAGAGAAGGAGACTGATAAGCCCCTCCCACTTCCTTGTCCCAAGGAGAGGCAATCCACCCTATTTTTGCAGCTAGTGCAACCAGGGTGTAAAAAAGAATAATCCCAAAACAGCCCATTGCAAATCGATCTTTTTTTAGTCTTTTGAGACCATCTTGAAAAAGACTGCTGCTCTCTAGGAATTCGTTAGAACTCATGTGATGCTCACCCGTGGATCTACAAGGGTATAGATGATGTCTGTAGCGGCATTCCCTAAAATAAAAAGCAGCGAAGAAATCGTAGCCATGGCTTTGATCACGGGGAAGTCACTGTTGTGGAGAGCGTCGATGGTAATACTCCCCAAACCTGGAATACCAAAAAAACTTTCGAGTAAAAAAGACCCTAAAATGAGCAAGGGGATTTCGATCACCACATTGGTGACAATGGGAACCATGCTGTTTTTTAAAATATGCTTAAATAAAATACGGGGTTCACTCAATCCCTTAGCCCTTGCCGTTCTGACATAGTCTTGGTTGGTCTCCTCTAAAATCGCCGTCCTAAAAAACCGGACGTCATAGCCTAAACTCACTGCGATCCAAATGAGCATGGGCATGGTAATATACTCCAAGCGATCCAAGAAATTACTTTCGTAGCCGGAAATAGGAAACCAACCCATTTTATAAGCCAAAAAATATTGACCAAATAAAATATAGGCTAAGCTGGGGAGGCTCATCCCAAAAACACAAATAATTACAATCACGCGATCAATCCAAGTCCCTCTAAAATAAGCGGTGATTAAACCAATTGTGATGGCCAAAAGAGTTGTTAAAAAAAAAGCAGGGATGGCCAGTGACAAAGAAGGCTCCACTCCATTCCAAATCATGACGCTGATTTTTTGTTTGGTGGCATAACTGCGGCCATAGTCAAAAGTTGCGATCTGTTTGAGATAGTCAAAAAACTGAAAAACTTGGGGTCGATCAAAGCCATACTCATGTCTGAGTTCAGCGATGAGTTTGGGGTTGGCATGCCGCCCCAGCATCTGATAGGTGGGGTCTCCACCAACGATATTAAATAAAATAAAAATAATCAGCGCGACACCAAAAATAATGGGGACAGTGGAGAGGATTTTTCTGAAAATATAAACCCACATAATTATTTTTTTAGTTTGGGATCTACTCTATAATATTTGGCCCGAGAGTATTCTAGCTCATTGATTTTAAAATTTTTGAGCCAGGGGTGCTTAATGCTGTAAGTTAAACGATGACTTCCAAAAATCCAAGGGCAATCTTCGACTATAATTTTAACCATCTCTTTATAAAGCGCCGTTCTTTCAGGAGAGTCTACCAAAGTGAGGGCTTTTTCGTACAATCGATCAAATGTCGGGTTAGTATAATTAGCGTCATTGGGACCTGGAGAAACATTTTTGCTGTAAAAAAGCTGTAAAAAATTTTCGGCATCGGGATAATCTCCAGCCCATGCAAATCCATACATTTGCGCTTTTTTGTTTTTTAATACCGCAGTAAACTCTGGCCAGGAATAAGTGCTGATTTTAAGCTGAACTCCAATAGCAGCAAAAGTTTTTTGGGTAAACTCAGAAAACTGTCGAGAGGTGCTGTCTGCCACAGTTGCGTATTCAATAGGAGATAAGCCTTTTCCCTCGGGATAACCTGCTTTAGCAAGAAGTTCTTTTGCCTTGCCTAAGTTGTATTGCCGGTAAGGATTTTTAAATTCGGGATCATATCCTGCCAGCCCTGGTGGGATGGGACCTTGAGCAGAAATTGCTCGCCCACTGTAGAATAATTTATTAATCTGCTCTTGATCATGAGAGAAGCTCAAAGCTTGCCTCAAGAGTTTATTTTTTCCTAAAATGGGGTCCGCCATATTAAAAGTTTCGTGAGTAACATCAAGGCTAGGTCTTTTCTCTAAAATCATCCCTTTGGCTTGTAACTCAGGACTCAGCTCCTTGAGAGGCGTGATCGCAGTATCAAATTGGTCTTTGGGAATATTGGAAAGATCAATTTTACCTGACAAAAAAGTGAGCCACTGCGGCTGAGACTCCACTAAAATATGGACATAAAGTTTGTCTGATCTGGGCAGTGGCTGACCTGCGTCTTCTAAAAGTCCTTTTTCCTTGTCACTTGGCTCTCCTTCGCTTGGATAATACTCTTTTCGATAGGTTGGATTTTTTATCCATACAATTTTAGAAGAGGGATTGTACTCTTCGAGTTGAAATGGCCCAGTACCCACGGGATGATTAAGAAATTCCTTATTATAATAATCCACAGCTTCTTTGGGAACAGCTGCAGACTGAGGCATTGCGAGAAAATAGAGAAATTGTGCTGATCTTTCTTTGAGTGTAATTTGGAGAGTGTAACGGTCTAAAGCCTTGAGTCCCTCGATGGCTTTAGAGTAATCCGTAGATTGAGCTTTGCTACTTTCTTCTCTCCACTCATTGAGCCCCACAATTTTTCCATCAAAAATCCACCAACTCGGAGACACTAGTTTTGGATCCGCCAAACGCTTAAAGGAATAGATCACATCTTCCACTTCTAATGCTCTTCCCTTTCCTTGGCTTGCTTTAAAGCAAGGGTTGTCTTGAAAATAAACCCCTTCTTTTAAGTGGAAAGTTATTTTTTTCCCATCTGGACTAATATTAGGCATAGATCGAGCTAGGTTTGGAATTAAGACAACCGGCCTCTTAAGATAGTGGTATTGCAACAGGGGTTCATAAACTCTTCCTACTTCGAGTGCGGCATAGACATCATCGGCATGGATGGGATCTAAGCCTTTTATTTTTGCAATGGAGTAAAGATGAAGAGTATTGGGCGGATCCACTTTCTTTTTAAGATTGCAACTCAGTAAACTTAATACCATGAACAAAGAAAAAATGCTGCACCGTAGCCACATATTGAGAAATCTCCTCTGTGATTAAAAAACTAACTGATCTCTGGCAGAGTGTCAATTTGCTTCGCGATCTTTCCAACGAAACTTGACCTCACCCTGAGGCGAGCGGATTTCCCATTTTTTTGGGGCCCCTGTATGTTCATCGGGCCGGTCAAAGAAAAACTGGGTGGTTTCCAAATCCCCTTCCCAATCCATGGATTCTACCCAAGGGTCATTGTATAGATTTTTAAAGCGGTAGAGAAATTTTTGTTTTTTCCATAAAACACTGAGCTCTCCATTTTCTGCTAGGGTGAGTTTTAGCTCTGAGTTTTGTGAGTACTTTGGACACGGATACTGTCCTAAAAAAAGCGGGATCGCCCATTCTAGCGGAATGCCGCTCCAGTTTTTGGGCTTGTCTTGCGTTGAGTGTAGAGATTCTATTTTGAGTTCATTTTTTTCCAAAGTGATCAAACCCTCTCGTGCTCCCAGGAGATTGGTCACTTCGAGCTGTAACCAATCCGGAGATTTGACGGAGACACTGGCAGGAAATTGGCCGCTTTTATCTCGAGATTTGATTTTGAGCCAAGCCGTACCCTTGACTTTTTTAGTCTGAGAACCTGTCTTGCAAACCTCACCTAAAAGCCCATAAAGATCGATGTCTTTCTTAATTTGTTGTGTGGCGCATTGAGTGGTCAGTAAGAACACAAAGAGAGAGAGTCTTGAAACTCCTGTCATACTTAGTTCATTACGTTATGATTCTAAGGATTACAATGGGTTATACAAAGCTAATTAAAACAACTACTATGTTGTTGATAAAATATTTTATCAGCGGTATAGTATCACTTAATGGAGCTCCCTAGAAAACTCAAACTTGCTGATCTTTTGACAAAAAAATCACACTTCCTTTTTGGCCCACGAGG
>CAZBEI010000114.1:0-12289 GCA_964490895.1 uncultured Bdellovibrio sp.
ACCCTTCCCAATAATCATCTTCTCATTGGTCTCAACGAGGCCCTTCGCCTTGAGCATTTCGATCACTTTGTCAAACTCGTATTCCACTTCTAATCCGCTCAGAGAAGGATTCTTTGCTTTAAACCGCTCCTTGGCATTTTCCCAAGTAGCCGTTACTGTCAGTGGCGGGAACAACATGTCCTTTGATTTCCAATAGCTCGGATCTAAAAAATCTCTCGAAGTGAGAACATAGGGTTCATCTGCAGATTTGACCGGAACTTTGTCATCAAAAATTTTTCCAGCTTTTAATCCCTCTAGCTCTGTCAGCTTGCTCACCGCCGCAAAAGACACAGAGGCTATCGGCATTCCCACTAGAAATGTCAGTACCCATTTTTTTATGTATTCCATATGCACTCTCCTTCTGTTAAACTGCAATAGCCTCCTGCAGTTTTTTATTTTCTAATGTCATCCAGCACCCTGGATCTGCACCTAAAAAATTTCCAGTCTCTGCAAAAGCTGCATTTCGGTCTCCAGCACATCGCCTCAAACTTGGGCATGAACCGCAAACTTCAATTTTGCCCTTTCTCACCGAGACAAGAAGAGGGTGATTTAAAAAAAGCTTTTCCAGCCCCTCCTTTAAAACATCTCCTAAAATTATTCTAGAACGACTCGAAGCAAGCAGTTGTCCTTGGTAATTGACAATCACTCCCTCCCAAAATCGACCGCTTCGCCCTAAGGTAGGATGCAAAAGATGCATGAGAGGCGATGACGTCGTTGTTTTCATTCCTGTGAGAGCAGACTGATACAAAATTTCATGATACGCTTTTTTTAGCTCTAAAGCTCGAAGTGCGCGATCATTGCCATGCCCCACCCAAGCTTTAGCGCTGCCCTCTGTAATGAGCCGAGTAAACCCAAGACTAGAAACTCCCCACTGTTTTGCTGTATTAAAAAATTCTGAAATCAGAGCTGCTGTCCTTTGAGACAAAATACCGAGGAGATGAACTTGAAAACCCTCCTCTAATAAAGCTCTCGCACCTTGTTTTGCTTTTTCAAAATTTCCAACCCCTCTCACTTGATCGTGTGAAAATGAATCAGGTCCATCTAGGCTCACTTGGAACTGAATGTTTTTAAACTTTTTAAACTCCTCACACTTATTTTTCGATATTAAAACTCCATTGGTAAGAACAGAAAACCTTGTCTCAGGGCATAGCGTGATAGCGTATTCCATCAAAGGCAGCAAAAATGGACTGAGGAGAGGCTCACCGCCACAAAAAATAACATCTGCTCTAAATTTTAGTTTTTTTCTCAAATGATCGTACTGATTTAAAATTTTTTTCCATTCGAGTAAATTGAGCGCCCCTTCGTTTTTATGGTGGGGGTGATAGCAATGAACGCACCGTAAATTACAAAGGTTCGTAATGTCTAACTGAATGGGCAAATAGCGATCCACATCAATCCAATTTAATAATTTTTCTTCACACCAAGCATAAATATTTTTAAGCATTTTGCACCTCCCCCATCGACAAAGGTTTTTCCGAAAGTGCTGCAGAGCGGGGAATTTTGAGCCCATTGACTTTATTAAATAATGTCGCCCTCGAAATCCCTAATTTTTGGGCTGTTTTAGTCATGTCTCCCTGACACAGAGCCAAGGCGCGCGAAATGTACTTTGCTTCCGAATGATTTAAAAAATTTTCAAAATGTCGGGCCGTAAGCACAGAAAAATTCTCGGGCAAGGAATAAAAGAACCTACGCTCTACATTCGATTTGGCAATGGTAATGCGAATCATCAGCTCGGGCAAAATCTGCTCTGATTTGACCAAATAATCATCTGCGCCTAACTCAAGGGCTTGCACTACATTTTGATAATCAGAGTCTCCCGTCAAAACAAGAAGTGTAGAATAGGGATGAGCCTTCTTGATGATTGGAATAAGTGCCAATCCATCTCCATCGGGCAAGCCCTTATCTAATAAAAAAACATCAAAGCTTTTGGCCTCGATGCATTTTTGAGCACTCTTTACCGTACTTGCGAGTTCAATTTTATTAGACACACTCAAAAAGCCCTTCATCAAAAGAGCCCAAGACAGGTCGTCCTCAATCAACAAAATTTTAAGCTGATTCAACATCTTGACGCGCTTCTATCTAATTATTTTGACTTTGTCTGGTTTTTTGACAGAGTGCTGCAGCCCATAATCCCCCAGTGGATTGGTGACAAAACGCACTTCCGGCGCCGGCAGTAGCGCCCCACTGCCTTTTTTGATTGTCTGATTAGGGTCTTACGCAGCTTCTTCCATTGCTTCTTCTAAGAGCTCGTGGATAAAAGTCTGATAAGGCTTATGTTTTTTTGAGGCTATTTTTCGAATATGAAAAAGCAGCTTTGGATCAATTCTGATAGCAATGAGTTGTTTTGCTTGGCCTGTTTTTGGACGCCCTACCTTTCTGGCGCTACGCAGCTCAGCGTCTGTAGACTGAGGGATATCAGAAAAATCAATTTGATCATCGGGTATATGCCTGACGTTCTTTCCTGTTCGCTTGTCTCGCACTGATAATGCGGATTGCTTCTTTGCCATTGCTTAATCTCCTCACAGTATAAACAACCAATAAAACTCTAGAACTCATCGATTGCCCCACTCTCTTAAAACGGAGTTCATAAAAAGAATGAGGGGCATCTTTCCATTCAATCGCATCCGGATCTGCAAAAATTGAGCTCGCTTCTTCAAACGAGACTGTGTGTTTCTCAAAGTTGATAATCGCTTTCTGAGTGTCCCAGAGAAACATAGTTATTGTATATACAATTACTCAACCTGGAAGTCAAGATTTTTTACACAAGAATAATACGGCGATGGACATCAACTGTCTTCTAAAGTAATACATCAGCACTATGGGGGAAACTACAAGCATGGCCGCACATTTATTCTTTGATGTCGAAACGACCGGATTGCCCAGAAATTATAAAGCTCATTATTCTCAAACCTCAAATTGGCCTAGGATTGTGCAGTTGTCATGGATCGTGGCTGACTTAAAAGGAAAAATTCTTAAGGAGTCAGACAATATTATCAAAGTAGATTTCCAAATTCCTCCAGAAGTGAGCCGAATACATGGCATTACTAACGACATATCTCAAAAGGAGGGGGTCGCTATGACCGCTGTTTTAAAGAACTTCCTTCTGGATCTTGAGAATGCCAATTGCATTATCTGTCATAATGTAGGTTTTGATTTACCCATACTGCAGTGCGAGCTTCTTCGCTCTGGCTTACAACACGAAATAAGCAAGAAAACATTTTGTACCATGAAAAACTCAGCTCATTATTGCCAACTCCCAGGTCCTTATGGATACAAGTGGCCGCAGCTCGAGGAACTTTACCGTATTTGTTTTAGAGATAAAATTGAGGGGGCCCATAATGCGATGATGGATGTGAGGGCTACTCATAAGATTTTTTATCACTTGGTCCAAGAAAAAATATTTTCAGTCAGTTGATATCACATTCTCAGTGGCTCGAGCTACGTGATTTGTCCGGCATGGTCATTTCTCTATTAAGCACACCTTGGACAGAGGTATTTATTTTCCTTAAGAGCCCAGCTGCGAGAAGTCTGCTTGCAAACATCACAAGTTGGCAATAAAAACTCACGGAGCATAGGACAATAATCGATATTGATAAACGCTTTTGATGAAGCATTGGGTTGGAGACGACAACGGTAAGTGGGAAGGATTAAAATCCTAGCTCCAACAGGTTGAACATGAAATTGAGCACGAAACCTTTCTTGGATATTTCCGAGGCGGAGGTTTCGTTCCGTACGTATGCGCTCGAGTTTTCCCTCCTTTTGCTTTTCTTGGCTCATGCGTTTATGGATATCTTCTTCTAGGCGATCATAATAGTGGATTGCCTTGTTCATTTCTTCGTTTTGCATACGCGCAATCTCAGTTTTAAATTCAGCTTCGAAAGCTTTCTCTGAAACCCCTGTTTTAGCCCTGTCTTTGAAATGAAATGTCAGCTCACTGGGTATGTTCAAATGACGCAAGGCCTTGTAATCTCCTAAGCGTAAATGCAGTCGCTTAAGATACGACTCTGGTTGCTCCAAAAATGTCCCACGATGATCTTGAAGAAAATGTTTGAGCTTGTTTCCAATCTCTGCTGCTTCAAATCCAAAAAGATAAAGAGAGTGCACCCAAATTCTAGAAATAAGTTTTTGATGGATGAGTTCAATTTTAGAGGGACGCATTGAAAACAGGGCTGACACTTTTTCGATGACACGCTGAGGAGGGGTCTCTTTGAACGGCTTTAGTTCTACAATATCAATAGGCGCTTGGCCCAAAACTTGATCGGCAAAATTTAAGATCAAAGGATGTGCAAGACTAATATGCAAAATTTCATTGCTCACGTGTTCTATAAATGGGGTCACACGGTCTAACGTGCTTTCTGGAAGCGCCAACTCAAAGGCATATCCATGAGCCTCACAAATGCCGCCCGCATACTCTACAGATTGCGGCAGAATTGCAGCGACGAGATTTTCTATTGCTTTGAAGTCTGGTTTATCCTGCCAAAGAGAGATTGGTTCTGTCAAACTCATGAAAAAACAACCTCCTCCAGTTGCCGCACTTTTGTGATCCTATTTTTTGCGTCAAGGAGTTCTGTAGAGATGCTATTTATTTTTTCTTGGAAAGAATCAAATGACTGGCTCTCCAGCCACAGATCTCCCACTCGTTCTTCAAAGCTTTTTTCATCTTCGATTTCTCCCAAAACTGAGGAGAGCTCTCCCACCACAAGCTCAAACAAGTTCAGCTTGCGATCTAAAAGATCTAAAAGCACTTCCTCGATAGAACCTTGGCTACAGAGGTTGAGAACTGTGACAGCCTCTTTTTGGCCAAACCGATGGAGCCTTCCCATGCGCTGTTCAAGTCGCATGGGATTCCAAGGGATATCAAAGTTTATCAGGTGGTGGCAAAATTGGAGATTTCTCCCCTCACTCCCAGCATCAGTTGAGATCAAAAGGGGTGCAGTATTTTGAAATTTTAAAACCTCTTGATCGCGAACAAGCTGACTTTGTCCTCCTACGATTTGTGCAACTTCGAACAAGCTGCCAAAATGCTCCACGAGAACCCGATGGGTGCCCACGAACTGTGTAAAAACTAAAATTTTCTCGGTTGGATTTTTACTCCAAATGTGTCGAAAATATTTCTCTAAAAATGCGATCTTAGAAGCATTTTGTCGACCTAAGTCTGTAAGTTTTATTCCCAAATCTATGAGCAAAGAACTTGCTGTCGAAGGAAGACTTCCCATCATTCTTTGAGCTGTGAGCAGGGTCATTCTATTTAAATTTTTCTTTTTTAGAATTTCGCTCACCCCATCATAGAATTTCCGCTCGGCCTCTTGAGGTGTGATAACACTGGTTTGAGCTTGTCTAGGTGGCAATGCAAGGCCAGCCTCTGCTCTGGTATTACGAATCATAATATGAGAAACAAGGCTTTTTAATTCTGAGGCTCTTCTAATGGACAGGCCTCGTGTTCCCTTTTCTACAAACTTGGCTTTAAAATCTTGAGCCGTTGAGAGTTGACCTGGTTTTAAAAGTGTCACAAGGTTAAACAGATCATCAATGGAGTTTTGCACTGGAGTAGCAGTCAGAAGAAGAAGGTATTTGCTTTTGAGACGACTGACCAGTTTCCAAAGCAAAGTATTTCTGTTTTTCATGTGATGGGCTTCATCGACGATGATGAGATCAAACATTCTTTCAGAGAGCACTTCCGCATGAGTGTTTTGCTTTGCCATTGCGGTTGAGGCAATGATAACCCCCATTTTTTCCCACTCGTCTTTGCTTCCTGTCCGAATGACCTCAGAAGGGATAAAAAATTTTGACTCTAATTCCTCTTGCCACTGAGAAAGAAGACTTGGGGGAGCAAGAATGAGTACGTTTTTTACCATCGAACGAACCATGTATTCTTTCATGATGAGGCCTGCTTCGATGCTTTTTCCAAGCCCCACTTCGTCAGCTAAAATGGCTCGGCCCTTCATGCGACTCAAAGCGCGCTTTGCAGTATCGATCTGATAAGCAAGCCGCTCGATTTGAACCAGAGGAAGACAGAGAAGTTCATCAAACCCTGCTACCATCTTTAGAAAAACAGCGTGTACAGCCGCATCAAAACCAACGGCGTCAGCACAGGATTTTCCAGAACAGATGGACTTTAGTTTTGTCTGAAATCTGCCAGATGTATCGCCCCAAGCATCTTGTTCCATTGGCCTCTCAAATCCGACTGAGTGCCTGCCCAAATTGGACCAATAGACCGGCAAATTTTTGAATCGTCTCTGGCTTGGGCATTGCAATTTTAAGAACTTCCTTTTGGCTTGTGGCATCTTTCTCAATACTGATTCCAGAAAAAAGTGACGCAGGAAGAATCATCTTTTGGTGGGGCCCCTCTTTTGACAACACCTTTGTCAACTGATCAATCAAAGATGCTCCGGCCTCTAAAATTCCCAGGAAATTTGTTGCCTGTGTAATTGGCTCTTTCGTAGAAACTGCCTCGAAACTCTGAGAAGTTTTTGGAATTGTGTTAGAAATATTCTCCACAGACTCCATGAATTTCTTTAATTTTGATCCTCCCATGAAAACTTCGTCCTGACCTTGGTCCAACACTCCAGAAAAGAGAGATCTTTTGAAAGCCAAAAGATTGAGCATGCCATGTTCAATGGTCCCTTCAGAAATAAAATTGATAACTCGCACCGGATTTTTTTGACCTAATCGGTGCACTCGTCCTACACGTTGCTCTAAAACTGCGGGATTCCAAGGCTGGTCCATATTTACGACCACGGAGGCGTTTTGCAGGTTTAAACCAATTCCACCTGCGTCCGTCGAAAGAAAAAGCCTACAGTTTTCAGTCTCTTTGAACTGAGAAATAATCTCTTTTCTTTTTTTACTAGAGAGCCCACCGTGTAAAAATACATGACCCCACTTTTTTGATTTGAGACGCCGCTCAATCAACTCATGGGTTTTGACCCATTGGCTAAAAACAACTACTTTGATGTTTTTTTCCTCAAATGTCTCTGAAAGAAAAGTCATCAGCTCGTCTACCTTAGTCCCAAAATCTGTCTTCCCATCCAGCAAATAAGTGCTATTGCAAGACATCCGCATATTTTGAAGTGCAATCATCAATCTTCTCTGATCAATCTCAGTCAAAAAGCCCATTCTTCTCCACTTACTGACAATGAGCCCTACGATTTCAGCATTTTCTACGTGATGTTTCCATTGTTCAGGAGTGATAGGTAAAAATAGGTTTTTGTCTAAGCGTGAAGGGAGTTGTTTTAAAACGGTAGCCTTTGTTCTTCGGAGCAAAACGGGCTTGAGTGTTTCTGAAATTTTAGAAAGCTGGTGGTATCCAATGACTTTTCCGTCAGGATCCAATTTTTGATGCTCTGCCAGGAATCGAAAAGATGGACCGAGACGAAAACGATCCACATATTCGATAATCGAGTGAAGTTCTTCTAACCGATTCTCGAGTGGGGTCCCCGTCAGAACAATCGTGTACGGAGAAGTGAGTTTTTTAACGTTTTTAGCTGTCCGAGTCTTCCAATTTTTAATCCTCTGAGCCTCATCTAAGATAATCAGATCTGGCTTCCAGGTGTGAATAAAATCTAAATCGCGGTGGATCACATCGTAATTGACCACTTTAAAAAAAGAAGGAGCTAAATAACTCCTCTGGCGTACCGCAAGCAAACCCTCTACCACTGTCACAGAGCGATGGGTAAACTTTTCTATCTCTTGTTTCCATTGGTGCTTAAGAGAGGTCGGACAGACAATGAGCACTCGCTCAATACCCATAGAGTGTTCTAAAATCTCAGAAGCTGCAATGGCTTCGAGCGTTTTTCCCAATCCCATGTCATCAGCAATAATCGAGCGGCCCGTTTGAGCCGCAAAGAGAGCTCCTTCTCGTTGATAGGGATAGAGCTCAGTTTTAAGCAGTGTTTTGAATTTCGGGGATTCAATTCCCTCTGGGAATAGATTTTGAACTCTATTTTTCAGCGTGATTTGATCTCTCACTTGAGCCGCCAGCGAAAGCGCCTCTTCTTGACAGAAAAAATGGGGGTCAAGTGACTTTGCCTTTTTAAAAAACTGGTCAAAAGAACTGTATTTTTCTGGATGTAAAATACCATTTTCGTCAAAATACTGTTTTTCTAATAGCAGAAACTCGGGTGAGGCTTGATCCCCTTTTTTTAGGTAAATCTCCCGTTTGGATCCATGTCGAACAGTAATCATAGGATGAGAAAAATGTATGTTTGCACTTGATTTTTTTAGGAATATTTTACGGTATTTTCTAGATCGCCCAAGCTTCCGAATGACAAATTCGATGTGTTTACAAGTCTGCAATGTGTTTATAGAAAAATCAGGACAAGAACAGTGGTTGTCCCCAGGGTTTTTACCGCGAATAAAAACCTGATAGTCTCCTCCTGAGTCTGAATTTTTGACCTGAAACTTAAAACCTTTTTTCTCATTTATATCGATGGCTTTAAGGATGTAATTTTGTGTCTGACCAAATTGACGACGCAGCTCAATTTGCCATTCCTCAAGAGACATTCCCTCAGGGCGCCTGTGCCTTGAAACTTTTTGTTTTTTTATAGAAGAGGGTTTTTTAACAATCCTTGGCTTCACTCCACCATTCATCTCAGTTTGGTCAGTCTGGTCAGTCTGGTCAAATTGTGCTTGAATCATCACACGCCCCTCCCAATGTATGTCACCTTATAATTCGAACCTTTTTAGTTCGTCAACTGGAAAAGATCTTCCAAAAACAAAAAACTAATTTCAATATCAAATTTGTCAATTAATAAAATGGATTGCCCAGCTTAGCCCGAACTCCTGATCTACGTTTCTTGGCAATTACAAATAAATGTTGTATACAAAATCTGTGTTTTTCAAGACAGGCTCGGCGTTTATTTTTTTTTATTTCACTCTAGTTTGTCTCAACTTAGCTTTCGCTAAACTATGGCCCCCTTCTTTTTATGAACATGCAATGGAGCCCACTTCGGTGCTCGAAGTGCGTGGGAAACACTTCAGAGGAAATGGGGTCTTTATTGTTGTTGCAACCCCCAAGGGCGATCGGCCCATGATCCTGACCAACTCTCACTTACTAGAGGGAGAAAAAAACGCAGAAATAAATTGGTATGGACATTTGGTTTATCAAAATGAGCCTTTTCCTAACTACATTTGGCTTAAGCTCGAAGACAGTGTCGCAGTCAACTTTGATTCTCCAGATAATGACATTGCGCTTCTTTCATTGCCGAGCTCTCTCACAAAAGACGAACAAAAATATTTTATGGAGCTCGGATATCTCAACGCTAGGTTTTATCGAAAAGGTGTTGATCAACCCAACAAAAAGCTCGCTCTTTATGCAAATCGAGTTGCAGTTCAGATCGATGGAAAGAGGTCAATCCTAGAAAATATTGAACCCTGGCGCGCGGTTTTGTTGCCGGACCAATATATCTCAGGACTATTCGAACAAGTATTTTCGATCCCTGTCTACGGAAGGCATGGCATCAGTGGAGGCGCTTTTTATGAGTTCGGAAAATTTTCCGGACTTGTGACCAAAGTCGATCTCAGTGTTAGCCCTTATGTGTATGCGATCCCTGTATCAGAAATTGCCAAGGTTTTTATCTCTGATTATTTTAACCCAAACACTCATTCTCAATCGCAGGGAAGTTGGAAAATGAGCCCTGAAGGAGTGCTGAGTTTGGAAATAAAAATACACGAGGATGTGATTTTGGCTTCTACTCACTTAGGTGGTCTTGGAACAGCAGGGGGAGAGCTTGGAAATGGCGGTGGAGAAATTGGCAATGGAGGTGGCGAGCTTGGAAACGGTGGTGATGATGGAGTAAAATATTGGGAGCTCGAAATCAGTGATATCTATAATTATAAACGGAAGATTGTAACTGCAAATCCCTTCTCACTGAAACCGCAGTCACTACGAATAAATGATAAAAAAATAGCTTATTTCGAAGTAAAAGATCCTATTCGCCCTGAGTTTCCGATTCTAGTTGCTCCGACATCAGCAAAGTATATTTGGAATTTAAACCACCCCCATCAAGCACCTCCAATGCAGATTGTCTACAGTGATGTAAATTCCAGAAAAAAAGTTTTAGAGAGACGTTCGATGCGGTTTAATTTTTCTGAATACGCTCGAGTTTATAAAAAAACAAAGGCCGGTCATTATGAGCACTTATCTATTAATTTTGATACTTTCACAGGAGATCATGCTCAGGCTTTATTTCCCAGTGGAGATCTCACCCGTGGGAGCAAAGTTGATTGGATCTATCAAATCACCAAAATGCCTTCGGAAGCACCTCAAACAAAGCCTGGAGAGTATTTCCCTGGATACCCCTTTAGAGCTAGAGAGAATCTCGAAATGTTTCTCGATGTCATTGAGCGTGATCAATCTCTCAAAATTGAAGTTCCGTGCAACCTCAGTCGCAGTGTGCTGATTACAAACTTAAGCGACGGTAGCGAACCAATTGCTCTAAACTCTGTTTCTGATCCTGAAGAGATCACGCAGATTTTTAGATCCGAAAAAAAAGAACATAAAGGCTACCAAGCTGCACTTATTTTTCGAAACGAGGATTTGGGTAAGCTCGAGAGGATTTTTGTAGAAACCCCTACTCATCTCTATGAGTTTCCAGCCTGTCATCCAGGGGAGGACTGTATCCGATGAGTCAAAGTGATTTTCAGTGCCTTGCTCGTCTCAAGCTGGGCAAGACTTTGAGTTCATCAGAAATCTATAAAGCTTGTGTGGCTTTGGCCAATAACGGCTTAAGGCGAGAGGAAGAACAGAGCCTCCATCTTTCTTATCGGCAATTGCTCGAAGCACGGCGCTTTATTAAAAAAGGGGATTATAAAGTCGCTTCCCATATTTTAAAGGAGTTGCACGTACAAGCTAAAGATTTTTTGATTGCAGGAGACCGAGAGTTTCTACGTGGGATGATCTTACACAGGGAAGGGAACATGAGTGCTGCTGCTCAGGCGTTGACAGTAGCAGCGCAACATTTTAAAAATGCCAGAGAAGACCATCGGCACTTGCGGGCGCTTATTAATTCTTTTATTTGTCAAAGTGACAACGTTGATATTTATAATGCAGGAGAGCTTTTTGCGTTTCAGCAATTGGCAACCCGGAAAAAGTATTTTGATTTGGCCGGCAATATCCAGCGCGCACGAGCTGGAGAACTCTTAAGTGCCGGAAAGTTCGAAGAAGCCGCTCACGAGGCCTTGGAGTCGGTAAAAAACTACGAGAAAGATGGTTGCCCAGAGGATTTGGCAGTAGCTTATATGATGGCTGCTATTGCACAGGCGGCATCAGGCGACACAAACGCTGCTCAAAAAACTTATAAACATGTTTTAATCAGAGACGGAAAAGTAAAATCTTATGTGACTATTTTAGAAGCGCTTCAGAGTGGCAAGATCCCGAAAGTTTACCCTGGCCACCCCCTAGAAAAAACCCCATGGAAAGGTGTTGTCATTAAGACAGGGTCTTTGTCTGGAAAAATTTTAAGTCGCCTTAAAATAGCTCCTATTTCGAGGGATGAACTCATTTCTGAAATTTGGGGAACTCATGCAATTCATCCCTCCTACTGTGCGCGTCTTTATACGGCCATCAATTACATCCGAAAATCTAAGGGGATCTCCGTCCTTTTTGATGGGGATAAGTATAGGCTTACGTAGGTTTTGCCTGAATTATTTATATTTTACCTGTAGAAGTATTTATCAGATAACTGCCAATATCCTGTGGTCTCTCACAATTCCCTGAACCAGAATAGACTTCGACACCAAAGGGGGCGATCAATTTTGAAGTCATTGTCTTTGATTCGTCTTGAGATGTGTACAGAGTATTAATAACCAGTTTTCCTTTTGGGCCTAACGTCATTTTTATTTTTAAAGTTCCTTTGTCGTTTTTCTCTAGAAATTCGAGAGGACCCTTCGAAAAGTCAGACGTACTGACATAGTTACTCTGTCCGGCTAGATGCAAAAATGTTATCTTGCGAGGTTCGACGCTGATGCATTTTATTATCAAAATAAAAATTTTTGAGATAAGCTCACCGGACGGTGGCAAATTCTCTATCATTGCTTCGATGAGCTCTCTTTGTATCTCCATCCTGTGATCCACTAAAATTTTGCCGAGTTCGCGCCCATCGAGTTTTTTGCCAGATTGTTCCCATGCAGTTACTAGATAATCATCTTCATCCAAAACTATTCTTTTTAGACTTATATAACGACGAAAAGCCACTTTAGGATCTTTTAGTTCAGAGGGTGTTAATGCAGGGCTTTTTAAAGCTTCAAGAGCGGC
>CAZBEI010000115.1:0-34952 GCA_964490895.1 uncultured Bdellovibrio sp.
AAAAACAATGCTGCCTCAGGAAAAAGAGCGCGTTATATCTGAAACGAAAACGGAGATAAAACTGATTTTAGATCAGGAGCTTCTTCAGAAATTACAGAGAATCAAAGAACTCACTGCGCATCAAAACCCCAATCCAAGTTACGCAGAATTAATTTCGCTAATGGCAGATCACCTATTGAAACAAATTGACCCAATGCTTAAAGCAAAAAATAAAAAAGTTAAGATAGAAAGAAAAGCTGAGCAAATGAAGTCAGAAGAAGCTGGGATATCCAGTGAATTAAACTCAAATCACCAAGTTCAGAACTCCACTGAGTCTACCCCGACTTGTGCGGGATCCGCAGCGGAGTTGCAAAAACCCAGTGGCGTTGGGAGGAGAGAGCGCCCCGGGGAACCTCAGGCTTCACTGTACTCTGCATAATTTACTTGAAGCAAAGAGAATCTTTGGTGAAAAGAAAATGGATGGGCATTTAAAAGCGTAATTATCTCCCTAACTGGCCCTGACTGGGACTTCGCCGCCCTCCTGCTCCCATAATCCACTGAGGGATTACATAAATAACTTCAAAAAAAATTTGTATTAAGGTGCGGGAGTGTGCCAAAACTAGTTTATGCACAACTCAACTTTTCCTGAAGAAATCAAACTCTCTAACGGCATCCCTGTCATTTTGCAACACTATGCGGGCCATGTGGCTGCCACCTACTGGTGGGTCAAGGTGGGCAGTGCGGACGAACTCCCGGGGGAGGAGGGGTTTGCGCATTTTTTGGAGCACATGCTTTTTAAAGATGCAGCGGCTAAAGAGATGGGGATTCCATCTAGCGGACAGATGGCCGAGGCCATTGAGTCTTGTGGCGGCGAGATCAATGCTTTTACTTCGTTTGATCAGACCGTTTATCATGTCACTTGTGCAGAAGGTCATTGGGAGAAAATCCTCACGGTTTTTGGGGATTTGGCAAAGCCACAGTCTTTTTTGAAAGAAGACTTTTTGAGAGAAAGAGAAGTGATCTTAGAAGAACTCAGAAAAAATGAGGATAATCCCGGGAGGCAGCTCTTTGAAACCTTATTTAAAACCACCTTTTCTAAACACCCTTACGGTCGTCCTGTCATTGGGTATGCCAAAACGCTAAAAAGTGCAAACGTCAAACAATTAGAAATTTTTTACAGAAAACATTATATTTCTCAAAACATGGGCCTTGTCATAGTCGGTCCAATGGATGAACCGAAAAGAAAAGAAGGAATTTTAAAAACCTTAGAAAAAAAATGGGGTCAGAAAATTATCCCTGAAAAGAAGTTAAGCTCCAGCGCTAGAGTCACAGATAACCCCTTAAGAAAAGAAGTAGCTTTGGTAAAAAAAACATTCGATGTTCAATCTCCAACCCTTGCACTTTCTTTTCGAGTGCCAGATTTAAAACATCCTGACCTTCCCATTTTAGATCTCATTGTAGGCGTGCTCAGCCTAGGGGAACTTTCTCGGCTTTATCAGAGACTGTTTTATCAAAATGCTTTAGTCACGGATGTCTCAGGAGGACTTTATGTTCCCAAAGACCCCGGGATGCTTTTTTTCCAAATGGAGACGGAGAGTATATCTAAGATCCACGCTATTTTAGATTCTGTTTTTGACGAGTTTAAACGCCTGACACAAGAAGGTCCTACTCCCGAAGAACTCTCTCGAGTGATTGTGACAGCAGAAAGCGAAAAACTTTATTCGACTCAAACAGCAGATAGCATGGCCAGCCGGTTGGGATTTTTAAAATTTGTTTTAGATGATTTAAACTATGATCAAAAATATTTAGAATCTTTAAGGCAAGTGAATGTAAAAAAATTTCAAGAAACAGCTCGGAAATATTTAGTTTCAAACCGAATGAGCTTGGCCCTTCTCCTACCCAAAGAAGAAAAAAACTTTGCGCTGGACGGGTTGAGAGAAAAAATTCAAAAAAACTTATTATCAGATACAATCCAGAAAGAAAAACCTCTCCAACGCGCAAAGGCCAGGTTTTTTCCCGAGGTGATACAGAGCCCATTGGGAATAAGTCTGATCTATCAAGAAAAACCCCTGTCTCATGTCGTGAGTGTCCAGGCAGTAGCCCTAGGCGGAGTGAGACTTGAGCTTCCTGACTGGGGGGTAAGTCATCTTTTGTCTCAGACTTGGGCCAAGGGAACCCATCAAAAAACAGCGAGAGAAATTTCTTCGATTGTAGAGGGCAGTGCCGCTGGTTTAGAAGGTTTTTCGGGCAGAAATACAATCGGTCTGAGTCTCACATCTTTGGCGAGAGATTGGGAAAAGCTCTCTTCACTGTTTACAGAAATTTTAGCTTATCCCAGTTTTCAAAACGAGGAAGTCTCTCATTCCAAGCGGATCACAGAAGAGGAAATCAAATCTTTGGAGGACCACTCTTCGCAATTGTGCATCAAGCTATTTTTAGAAACTCTGTACGAAGAGCATCCCTATGGACGTTGGACTACGGGGAGTCTGGAAAGTGTTTCTAAAATACAGGGAGACAAGCTCAAGGATTTTCATCAAAAGTGGATTAGGCCCGAGCGCTTAGTGATATCGGTGGTGGGAGCTGTTCAGAAAGAAAAAGTTTTGCTATGGCTTGAGCAACTTGAGCAGCTCCTCAAAGACAATAAAGGACAAGCCAGTTCTCCCTCTTTACCGCAAGAAGAATCTGATCTTAAGGCCCCACGCTGGGTCGAAAAGAAATTAAAGCGCGAGCAAACACATATTTTGGTGGGAGGACTTGGCTGCCGAGTGAACTCGCAGGACCGGTATGCTGTAAGGTTATTGCAAACTTTACTGGGAGGACAAAGTGGGAGACTCTTTTTAGAGCTTAGAGAAAAACGCAGTCTCGCTTATTCTGTAGCTCCCATGAGTTTCGAAGGGATGGAACGAGGCTACGTTGGAACCTATATTGCGTGTGCTCCCGAGAAAAGACAAGAGGCCATCAAAGGAATTCGATCTGTTTTAGAGCAACTTGGAAAAAAAGGTCCCAAAGAGAGCGAAATGAAAAGAGCACAGGAGTTTTATTTAGGCCGGAGGGCCATGGAGTTGCAAAGTGACTCCTCATTGTCTTCGCATTATTGTCTACAGACCCTTTATGGGCTTCCCTTTATAGAAGAGCAAGAACTCAGTCGGAAAATAAGATCCATTGGGGCTAAAGAATTACAAAAAGTTTGTCAGAAGTATTTTCTTGAGCCGCCTCAAGTCACGAGCGTTGTATGCTAAAAGACCTGGCCTTTTCCTTTGTCGGAATTTTCGTGGCTTTGGATATTGTGGGGGTCGTTCCTCTTTTTATTTCATTGACACAAAAAGCCTCTCCAAAAGAACGACGTAAAATGACGAATCAGTCCATGGTGGTCGCTCTTGTGGTGGCACTTTTGTTTGTTTTTTTGGGCGCGGCCGTTTTTGATTTTTTAGGAATTAAGATCTTTGATTTCAAAGTCGCGGGAGGGCTTGTTTTACTCCTCATTTCTCTGGCGGATCTTATGGGAGGGCCAGGAGCCATACATCAAAGAGTGCTTTCGGGAAATACAGGAGTGGTGCCGCTGGCTGTTCCACTTATTACGGGTCCTGGGGTTTTGACCACCTTGATCTTACAAGTGGGGGCTTTTGGCTACACAGTGACTCTGATCTCCTTATTTGCCAATTATCTTTTGGCATGGATTCTATTGCGAAAGTCAGAAAGCATCACTCGCCTGATTGGAAGAGACGGGACAGTTGTGGTTTCTAAAATAGCAGCACTTTTGTTGGCGGCTATTGCGATTTCTATGATTCGAGGGGGTATATTTGACGCCATTCGAGCTTATTAACCGTGGGATGGGAGTTATTATGCCCGTTGCGTCAAAATTGACCCCCCCCCTTTGACCTCTCCTGTAAAAGTGTTTAATATTAAGGAATGAGGCCCAAAGGATCCCTAACTGTGGTCTCCCAGCCACAGGCTTTTTTTTATGAATTAGTGACTTCTGCTATTGATCAGCAAAATATTGCAATTCGACCAGAGACTGAAGCCTATTTGGTCAATCTGCTCAATCAATTTGTGTCTACAGATCGCCTTTATTTGAGAGATGCCAAGGGAAACTACCGCGAAGAACCCCTGGCTGTTTTATTAAAAGAGGCTCTAGAACTTCCTCGTTCGGAGGAACAAAAACTCATGTTTAGGCACTTAGGGGATGTTTCGCTCTATATGGCTGGATTTTTTCAAGATAGTTTGAATAGAAAACCAGTGGATGTGGATTATTATATTGATTTGGGTGGAGTGGCTTATCAACAAGTGGCCGCACGTGTAGAGGAGAAATTTTTGCAGCTTTTATATGAAGAGCTTTCCATAAAATTTGGTAATTTTGTAGAAGTCCTTGCTGAAATCAGTGAAAAAACAACTCCTAAAACAGAGAAAAATCTACTCCGAATTTACGAGATCTGGCTCAAGACAAAAAGCGAAAGGGCTGCTAAAGCGCTCCAAGAAGCGGGGATCATCCCCGATCAGAATTTGAAGAAAAATATTCAGTAGCTTACTCCACCCCAACCGTCGTCATTTTATCTCCAACTTGAATTTTTCGCGCAGCATCCATTCCCTCAATTACCTGTCCGAAAACTGTATAGGAGTGATCGAGCTGGGGTTGAGGTCCGAGGGTGATATAAAACTGTGAGTCTGCGGAGTCAGGATCTTGTGCTCGAGCCATCGCCACCGCGCCTTCCGAATGGTGCCTGTTGTTAAATTCTGCTTTTAGTTTTTGCCCACTCCCACTCATTCCAGTTCCTGTGGGGTCTCCACCTTGGATCACAAAGCCGGGAACCACGCGGTGGAAAGTGAGTCCATTGTAAAATCCCTTTTGAATGAGCTCGATGATTCTACGAACTGTTTGGGGAGCGTCGTTTGGATAAAATTTGAATCGAATTGGACCATATGGGGTTTTGAGTGTGGCGGTGGCTTTAGAGAGCCCATTTGGGTCTACGGTTAAGTCAGCGCTTGCATTCGTCGATGACGAAGTGGGTGTGGGTATTGCAGAAGTTTGTGGCATAGTGGTTTCCTTTGTCAAAGGGGTCGTTATTTGAGGACTGGGCTCGGCCAAGTTCTCTTGTTTTTGATTTTTATAGAGTAAACTCAGGGTGATTCCAATTATAAAAATAATAATTATAAGATAAGGCAGTTTTCGAGCCAGCATGGGTTGACACTCTCCCTTGTAGCGCATATTACCTCCATCAGGGTATGAAACAAGAAAATTTTTCTAGGAACTTGAGCTTTTATGAGCATTTTGATGAGCTGCGAGTTCGGCTCATGAGGTGCCTAGCTGTTTTTTTTGTTGGATTTGCTTTCTTTTATTTTTTTGCGGATCCTTTTTTAAGCATTTTAAGAAAGCCTCTTTTTGATCTTTTGCCACCGGAGCAACGCAAACTGTACTTTACAAGCTTATTCGAAAATTTTCTCACCCACCTCAAGCTGGGCGGCTATGCCTCTCTTTTTTTCTTATCCCCTTATTATTTTTATGAAGTTTGGAGATTTATTGCACCCGGGCTTTACCTCAGAGAGAAAAAGCTAGCGGTTCCCTTTATTGTAGTGGCGAGCGTGTTTTTTTTGGGAGGAGCGTGTTTTGCCTACTTTATTCTATTTCCAGTGGGTTTTAAGTTTTTTGTGACCTATGGAGCTCCCTCTGATGTGGCCTTGCTCACGATCGACTCCTATTATGGCACCTGCCTAAAGCTGCTCTTACTTTTTGGTTTGGCGTTCGAACTCCCTGTTCTTATTTGTCTTTTGGGCGTTTTAAGGGTGGTGGATGCCGCGTTTTTAAGAGAGCATCGCAGAAATGCTATCCTAATGATCTCCGTTTTAGCTGCTATTTTTGCACCGCCGGATGCCATTTCGATGCTTATTTTAGGAGCGCCTTTAGTCCTGATGTACGAAGGTGCAATCTGGGTTGTGGCGTGGATTGGAAAGAAGTCGTTTACTCAGTAGTTAGCTTATGTTACTCGCAAGCTTGGCCCTTGCTCACCTTTATAAAAGTGGAGAGTGAGCTTTTGGAAAACAATTTCCATTAACCATAAGGAGAAAAAAATGGATTCTAAAGCTGCTAGTGTTTTGGGTTACGAAACTGTGTTTGTCACACGTACGGACTTGCCTGATCCCGGGTTAAAAGCTCTACATGACAAAGTAAAAAATATTATTATTCAACACGAGGGAGAGTTTGTGCTTTCAGAGGACTGGGGAAAGCGAAAACTGGCCTATGTCATTAAAAAAGAAACTCGAGGGCATTATCATTATTTTGTTTACACTGGAAAAAATAATGTCGTCCAAGAGTTGGAGAGAAATTTAAGAATTCATGAACATGTTCTCAGATTTTTGAGCGTGCACTTGGGAGATGAGTTTGTGCCGAGTAAATTTGTAGAGGCACGAAATAATTATCACGTCAGTCAAAAATTAAGAGAAGAGAATAGTCGTAGAGATGATGACTATTATGGCGAATAAAGAGGAGATAAAATTTTATGGCTAGACGCGATGACAGTTATTCGGAGAGAGATTATCATTCGGACAAAGGAGGGCGAGATGGAGATGACAAATCTCGCCGCATGAGCAGTGGATTTCATCGTAAAAAAATCTGTCGGTTTTGTTCTGATAATGATTTTCATTTAGACTATAAGGATGTGCGAGTTATGCAATCTTTTTTGACAGAACACGGTAAAATCGTGCCGCGGAGAATTTCTGGAAATTGTGCCTGTCATCAAAGAAAATTGACGGTAGCCATAAAGCGCGCGAGAAATTTAGCGCTTGTGGGATACACGACACTGGGAAATTAAGATCACTTCTCAAATGCCAAAAGGATTTCTATTCATTCCTTTCGTTTTGAGCGCTGTTTTATTTTTGAGTGGTTTATTCTCTGCTTTTGCCCCTCTGCCTATTTTAGTGCTTTATTTCGAAACAGGTCGAGTCAAAGCGTGGTTAGCGGCTATTACGAATGCAGTGATTATAGGTTTGGTGGCTGGAAAAGTAAGTCTTTGGATTTTTGTTCTCTTTGTTTTGGTTGTGGCTTTGGTGATGTCTGAGCTTTTAAATAAGAAGATTTCTTTAGAAAAAACAGGGATTTTAACCTTGGCTTCTCTTTTAGGAGTGCTCCTAGTTTTGGTTTTCTATTATTCTAGAATCCACCACATGGGCATGACAGATGTTCTCAAAAAAGAAGGGGATGTCTTAGTCGAATATTTAAATCAAAATATATCCAAAGAACTGCGTTCTCAGTGGTTGGATAAAACTGAGTCCAGCGAATTGACAAGCGAATTCAAAGAGACGCTGCTTATGGAATTCCCCCCTGCGTTGGCAATCACCTCTTTTTTGATGATTTGGATCAATCTCTTTATGCTATTGCGCCTAAATCCAAAAAAATTGAGGGAAAAACTCGGATTAGAGATTGCCTACTTCAGAAGGTGGAAAGCTCCTGAGTTTCTGATTTGGCCCACCTTATTCTGTGGTTTTTTGCAGATTGTGGAGTTTGGGGTTTATTCCCAAGTGGCACTGGGCGGGTTTAAGTTTTTGATGGCTATTTATGCGCTGCAGGGCTTGAGCGTGCTCAGTTTTCTTTTTGAAGTTTGGAGAGTCGGGCCTCTGTTTAGGATCCTTGGGTTTGTGATGGTGATTGTCCTGATGTTGCCTTTGCTACTGGGGATTGGATTTTTTGATCTGTGGTTTGACTTTCGGGCTAAATTGAGGCAATCGTAGAACAGCGTAAAATGAGGAGATCATCTATATGCAAGTGATGTTACGAGAAAATGTGGAAAATTTAGGAAGACTAGGAGACATCGTTCAGGTCTCGGATGGGTACGCTAGAAATTACCTCCTCCCCCGAAAATTAGTGGTGGTGGCTGACCAAAAAAATAAGAGTCAAATGGAACACCACAAAAGAATATTAGAGAAAAAAAGACAAGCGTTTAAGCTTGAAGCCGAGGAGCTAGCTAAAAAACTCAGTGAGTTTTCTTGTAATATTATGAGAAAAGTAGATGGTGGCGATAAACTCTATGGATCAGTGACCACTGGGGATATTGCGGGAGCATTGAATAAAGCAGGATTTCAGGTGGATAAAAAGTCTATTCAGCTCGATGTGCCCATCAAGAGTTTGGGAGTGCACGCGGTAAAAATTAGACTGGAATCTGATATTACTGCTCAAATGAAAGTTTGGGTCGTCAAAGAAGAATGACTTGTTTTAGATAACCTTATAAATGGTTTAAGGGGGAATTAAAAATGAGTTCTACTCAAGACAAACCAGTAGGACGCGTCCCACCTCACCACCTCGAAGCCGAAAGATCTGTTCTAGGAGCTATTTTAGTTCAAAACGACGTTTTGTATCGCCTTATCGAGATTGGATTAGAACCCCGCGATTTTTACAAGGACTCTCACCAAAAACTCTTTGATCTCATTTTATCAGTCTCAGAAAGAGGAGACCCTGTAGATTTGGTCACTTTGACAACGGCACTCAAGGACAGAGGCTGGTACGAAGTCGTAGGTGGCTCTGCTTCGCTCACCAGTCTTTTCGAAGACAGTTTTGCTGTGGCCAATGTCACTCACTATGCAAAAATCGTCAGAGAAAAAGCACTCCTGCGCCGAATGATTGATACCATACAAGAAATTGCAGGTGTTGCATTTGATGGAGTCGAAGACGTGGAGGCTTTTTTAGATGAGGCCGAACAAAAAGTTTTTGCGGTCTCAGACTTAAAGCTCATGCGTACTTTTTCGAGTATGCAAGAAATTTTAATGCAAAACATGCATACGATCGAAGAGCTATCTCAAAAAAAGGAAACCATTACGGGATTGTCTCTTGGGTTTAACGAATTTGATCGCATTACCAATGGATTGCAGGGAGGGCAACTTGCCATTATTGCTGGACGCCCCGCGATGGGAAAAACAAGTTTAGTTGTGACAGGCGCACAAAACGCCGCGGTGAACAAAAAAGCAGTCGTGGCTTTTTTCTCGCTCGAAATGTCCAAGGAGGAGCTTGGTTTTAAGTTGCTCTCAGGGCTTTCTCGAATTGAATCTAAAAGACTAAAAATTGGAAAATTGCAAGACCGAGACTGGCCCAGGCTGGCTCAAGCTGCTGATCAGCTGTCAAAAACAAAAATCTTCATTGATGACTCAGGAGATCTCAGTGTTTTAGACATGCGGGCCAGGTGTCGGAGACTTTTATCTTCCGAAAAAAAATTAGACCTCGTCATTGTAGACTATCTCCAACTCATGAGGGGATCTCGCGCAGCCTCTCGTGGAGACAACTCTAGAGAGAGGGAGATCTCTGAAATCAGCCGAAATCTCAAAGCGTTGGCCAAAGAACTCAAAGTTCCCATCATTGCACTTTCACAGCTCAACCGAGGCGTAGAGTCCAGGCAAGATAAAAGACCCATGCTTTCTGATTTGAGAGAATCTGGAGCAATCGAGCAAGATGCCGATATTGTGTGTTTTGTCTATCGAGACGAAGTCTATAACAAAGATTCTGAAGACCGCGGAATTGCGGAGCTTATTATTGCAAAACACCGAGCAGGAGAGACTGGAACGGTTCGACTGGCTTGGATGCCGGAGTACACCAGTTTTGGAAATCTGGCTCCCAATATGCCCGGCACTCCAGTTCTTGTGCCCAGACCAGATCGTAGTGATATGACTCTTTAGTTTGTTTTGAGGCACTGGCTTCCAAACCAAAGGAGATCGCTTGGTTTTTTTCCAGCTCCCCCTCGAGTTGGAGCTGTCATGAGGGATGATTTTGCAATCGGGGCTCCTAAGTAGTGTCGAAATTTTTCTAAACACTCAGGGGAGGACCCCGCCTTCCAAATTTGAGTGTAGAGAAGAATGGCAGAAATCTCTGAGTGGTCCTTGAGATAAGAACAAAAATCTTTCCATTCTAGATCAGTAAAGCAGCGCTGCTTGCCCCAAGCATCAAACCATGAAAGAAAAGGCGAACGATTGTAGTTCTCACAATGGGATAGAGTCATTCGAGATTGGTATAGGCCGTAAACTTTTTTATCGTGCCATGTTCTTAAGCACAGACCTACAGTAGACGAAGGATAATTGGGACATTGCGTGTGGGTACAAATCCCATTTCCACCGGCAACACAAAATGGAAGATCTAAAACTGTGGTGCCTGGTAAATCTCGGATCTGCTTGAGCATGTTTTGAGTCTGCTCTGGCATGGGAGGCATCATATTGACTGGATGAGTAAGCCAGCTCAATTCGGTGATGGTGAGCACTTCAAAAATAATCACCCCCATTAAAATTTTTTTTGACTGTCTAGATTTTGCCCACGCAGTGAGCTCTGGCAAAGCTAGAACCACCAATAGAGTGAGTAGCTGAGGCATAAAGAGTCCCCAACGACTGGCCACTCTAAAAAAACTCATAAAGGGGATGATTTTTTGGATGAGCCACTGAAAACCAAACCAAGATCGAGTGGACGAATAAAGAAATGCAATCCCAATCAAAATCAGAAAAGGGAGAATGGCACCGATGCCGCTTCCACGATGTTTTTTTCTTAAAACGTGGATAGAAAAAGCCGCAGGAATAAGATACATCCAGCCCACAGTGACAACCGTTTCAGGCCGATCGATGAGAGAAAGTTTAATATGTATTGTTGGAAAGATCATCTTAAAAGCGTTTAAAATAGGCTCTAGCCAAAGGGGACGCATCCAATATCCCAAGTGGGTAGTCCAACCCAAATCTTGCGAAATTAATCCCAGTTTTTTTACTTCGGCGTAGAGCGGCAAAAACCAGTGGAAATCAATCCAAACCATTCCAAGAATAAAGGCCATTGGTATTAAAGCAGCTTTGAATTGTCCTTGAAAGGGTTCAATTTGGGTAGTTTTTCCATGCCGCATTCTAAAAAGTGCAATACCTCCCATGCAAAGGCGTACACTTGACCACTCCAGAATCATGGGGCCATAGAAATAGCCTACAGTCCAAAACATCCCAACCATGATGACGCCACGCCAAAGTTCCAGTTTCCAGGAGCATTTGTTTTTTCTCCAAAAAATTTGCCAAATCCAAGCATCTAAAAAGAACCCCCAATACACCCAGTGCTGAATCAAATGCTCATAGTGGTGCCAGATTTTAAAATGTCGCGGAATATGCGCTACGACCACAAAAAAGGACAAAAACCAAGCAGCACCCTGAGAGAGACCCATTTTTAGAAGAATGAACCCGACTCCAAAATAAGTGATGATCAAAGAGAAGCCAAAATAGACCCAAAAAAATGGAAAATCTCGATTCCATTTCCAAAATAAACTGCCGAGCCAATCTCTCTCAACTTGCCATGACATATAAGGAACACTGGCGCCTTCGGGAGTCATAAATCGGTCCGTAGTAAATTTAGGGCCTCCTGAATCGCTCATTTCTTCGGCCATCAGCTGGCGAGTCATTTCGGGGTAACAAAGATCTTCGGCATACTGACGCGAAAGCCCGATGGGTCGGATGGAATACCAGTAAAGCAAAACTAAAACCAAACCCCACAAAGCAGGTTTTCGTAAAAAAGGAGTCATCTCTCCTTCATAACGATATTTCTACTCATCTGTCAAAAGTTGTCAGTTCTGTGACAATTGTGTCATAAAGTAAAAATGCTCATCGAAACACTTTGGGTCAGCGCAGTAGTGATTTTTTCATTGTTTTTGAGTCAGGGTGTTTTTCTTTTGATAGATCAGCCTCCTCATTTGGTACAATATGGATGTTTTGGGGCCTTCTTTTGTATTCTTTTTTTTGCAATATTTTTTAAATTTAAACCCTCCTTTCCAAAAGATTTGGATCCTCGACTGAAATTTTGGATAAGGTGCTCTTTGGTCTTGGGTTTGCTGAGCTTTGTCCTGATTCATTTTAATCCATGGACTTTTAGTTTTGCTCTGTTGCAGACATTATTGATCTCCAGGCAAAGAAAAAAAATATCCACAAGAGCAGACATTTTCTATTGCTTTTTGGTGAGCTGGGTGCTCTGGCAATGTGCCATCACGTTTGCATGGTGGGAAACACGCAGCGCTCGTATTGCAGTTTCTGGGTTTTCTTTTTTGGTATTTGTCATTTCATTGTATCTACTCACTCAATATTTCTTTAAGAGAGTAGAAATCACCGCTGTCTCAAAACCTCGCTGGCCTTGTCTCTATCCACTTCTTGCGATTGCTATTTTTGCATGGGCAAGTGTACAAGGACCCCACTCGGGCGATCAAGGTGATTTTTTCCATCACTGGGGAGTTTTTGTGGGACCTGCTGAAATGGTCAAACAAGGTGGGTGGCTACTTTGGGATGTCCCCTCCCAGTATGGTTTTTTGAATATTCTTTTATTGGCATACTTTCCGATGGATTCAGTTTGGAGCACTCTTTTTTGGGCCAATGCCACTTTCCTTTTTTTATCCTCTAGCATTCTCTTTTTTTTGATTCGATTTTCACAAGAGCCTCACAGAAGAAATTTGTTTCCATTTCTGCTCAGTTTTGCCTCAGTTTTTTTGCTTCCTGGAAATCCTCCTCGTCTGAGTGGACCTTATTCTTATCCCAGTGTAGGACCTTTTCGTTTTTTCTGGTGTTATCCTTTGATTGGCGTTTTATTCTATGCTTCGCGTTTCAGTGAAAAAATGAATGCCAAGATTTTACGGTATTTGCTTGGGTGTGGATCTCTGGCCTGGCTCATTGGAGTCCTATGGTCTGCAGAAAGTGCAGTTTATTGTAGTGCGATCTGGTTGTTGCCCTCGATCTTTCTATTCTCATCCCATCGTCCAAAAATTTCTCTTTCATTTATGTGGCTTTTTTTGCCTGTTATTTTATTGGGATTGTCCCTGTTTAGTATTGAAGCTTATTATCGGCTCTCGGTTTTGGGCCACGGGCCAGATTGGAGTGCTTTTTTTGATTACTCCTCTTCGTTTGGTTCAGGATTTGCTTCCGAAAGAATTAGCCCGCAGGGAGCCGTGCTATTTTTCCTTATTATTTTTTGTTTGGCGATGACAAAGCTTTGGGATTGTCTGCGTGATCCAACACAGAAAGCAATGATTCCCTTTAGTTTTGGGGTCTGCGGCGCGCTTGCAGCCACTGGAACATATTTTGTAGCTCGTGGACATGAAAATGGGGTTGTCAATCTCACCCCGATTTATTGTTTAGTGATTGTTATGGTTTTGTATCCTATGAGAGAGTTTTATCTGTCCTATTTTATAAAAATTGCCCTCATTCCAGTGTTAAGCGTTCTCATGACTACTTCTTTTGGGAATTGGGGTGGTATGAAAAGACTTTTTTCTAAACTGGCCCATCCTCCACCAAGTATTTTACAGCTTGTTCCTGTTGCAGATCCATCCCTGATTCAACTCCTGGAGCAAGCACATTATAAATTAGGAGACCCTTTGATGCTGGCCAATCCTATCCTTCCTCCATTTTTAAGTGGAACGGTGTTTTATCGTGCTTTTGTCCCCGCAATGCCCATGGCGCTATTTTCACCTCTCCCACTCAATCGGCGCGAGATTTATTTTTCTCGATTTATTGAAAGAACTCGCTTGAGTGGATGGTGTCTAAAAAATAAACATGCCATAGACGATTTCAATATGGATTGGGTCTATATTACGATAGAAAAAACACATCAAAGACTACAGACTTGGGAAAATGAGAATTGGCGCTTAATTCAATATCAACTGTCAAAACCAATTTCTTTGGCCACAATGTAGCAAGGGCGCTGTTTGACTTCTTCTATAATTTTAGTCATGTACTCAGCCAAAAAGGCAATACTCAACATCTGGATGCTTCCCAACATCAAACAGACAACAATAATTGTAGTAATTCCCTGTGGGATCTCAGGATGAAGCAATCTATACAAAATTTGAAAAAAAATCACAACTACTGTGAGTAGAGAAAATGCAGCAGCAATGATTGAGATCATTTCGAGTGGAAAGTAAGAAAATGAAAAAATTCCTTTTTTTGCCCATCGGATGTTGGACCAGAGACTATTTGTGGAGTGCCCAAACATTCGTTCCGGGCGGATGTAAGGGATTCCCGTTTGCTTAAACCCTACCCACGCTCTCAAGCCTCGTATAAATCGATCGCGTTCTGGCAACTGGCTCAGGGCTTGAACTACTTTTCTGTCAAGCAGTGAAAAATCTCCTGCATCCAATGGAACTGAGACATACGAGAGTCGACGAAAGAGACGATAAAAAGCTTTGTAGGCAAGTTCAAAAATGGGTTTCATCTCCCGCTTGCTCCGAATACCATAGACAACGTCGTAGCCTTGTTTCCATTTTTCGTAAAATTCAGAGATGAGCTCTGGAGGATCTTGCAGATCCCCATCCAACAAAACACAGGCATTTCCCGTAGCGCGCGATAGACCACTCGTAAATGCGTTTTGTGAACCGAAATTTCGACTGTGTGTAATCACTTTGATTTTTGGGTCTTGAGCAGCCAGTTCTTCTAAGACCTGTTGTGAATGGTCCGGGCTCCCATCATTGACAAAAATAATCTCATAGTCGACCTGAATTTTTTTAAACACTTCCAGTAGTCTTCTTGCCATGATGGGGATCGCTTGTGCATCTTTGTAACAGGCGATGATCGCTGAAATGCGGGTTGAATTCATGATGCTGCCTTTTGTGCGATGACTGCAAGATTTCCTGCATACAAATTTATTTTGAATCTTTCAAGTCTAGATTTTTGAAGAATCTTTGTAACGCCTATTTTTATTCGGGGAGAAAGGGGTGCTAAATTGAGCCAATGTCTCACGGAGTATTTGTTTGGAATCCGAAAAGCTTCTGCATCAGAGAAGCCGATGGATTCGAACAACGCAGAACTATTTTTTAAATTAAACAGATAGGTGTGCTCAATGTCAAAAATAGGGCTTTTCTCACCCAGAATTTTTGCACTCAGAGCTTTTGTGTTGTGGGTCACACAAACGGCAATTCCGCCTGGCTCTAATGCTTCATAAACGCTCTGTAGAAAATCTCTGGGGTTGGGGATGTGATCCAGAACTTGAAAAAAACAGATCAGACTTGCCGATTGAGGTGGGAGCATTTTTTGATCAAAAATCCCACGGATAAATTTTGAAGTAGGACTCATAGGTATAAATTTTTTTTCTGCGTCAATGCTAGGTTCAATTTCGATTTGCTCTCGAAATTCGTGTTCCACTCCATAACGCAGCATAAACCCACTACCTCCCCCAATTTCTACAAACAGATTTCGTTTAATAAGCTTTTTGAGAGCTCGATCTAAGATAGGAGTGTAGGAATTATAAATTTCTGGTTCTTGTGTGTCATAAGACACCAGGCCTTTGTGATAGAGTTCAGCCAAAAGGCTTGGGTCGCCTGCAGGATCAGAATAAATCATTTCGCAAGTTGCACACTGAACCAGTCGAAAGTGCCTGCGGTCAGGACTTCGCCTTGCAGAAAAAACAGATTGATTGAAGTCAGTGTCCGAAAAATTGGCCTTATAAATCGTGTGTTTTGGGGCCTTTGGACCACACAGAGTGCAAAATCTGTCTTCAAGTTTCATTGTTAAACCTCGCCATAGGATTTCATCCACTCTAATATTTTTACAGAAATATTTTCTGGATCCATCCCGCATTGGCTGAGGTGAAATCGGGGTGTTCCATAGCGTTGGTCTGTAAAATAATAAGGAGCAAGAATTTTAAACGGGATTGGAAAATTTAACTCAGCTTGCAAAGACTCGCCCATGCCCCCAGCTTTGTAGTGTTCCTCAACGACCAATACTCTGCCTGTTTTCTTGATACTGGCCATAAGAGCGTCATCTTTATCGAGCTTAAATGGAAACTTAGATATTCCAAAGAGATCCGGATTGAACTGTGATGATTTTAGTATTTCTAGAGTTTGAAATAAAGTCTGGACAGCATGTCCCATCCCGATGAGAGTCACTTTCGAACCCTTGTTATAACAGCGAGTGCGCGTGTGAGGGTTTTCTTCAAGGATGGGCCGTGTGGATGGAAATCCAGAAATAGCCAGTCTGAGGTAAGTAGGAGACTCCATTTCATGAATGTCTTGGACATGAGATTCTACTTGATTATTTTCGCATGGAAAAAATAAAGCCATATTGGGCAATCCTTTGAGCACTCCCAAATCTTCTAGTGCATGGTGGGTGCTACCCATGATTCCGTAGGTAAATCCACCGCCATTGCCCACGATATGGACTGGGAGATTATGAAAACAAAGGTCATTGCGAATTTGCTCCAAACATCGAAGCGTGACAAAAGGAACAATAGAATAAAGCCAAGGTTTTAGCCCAGAGTGAGACATCCCAGCCCCAAGGCCAATCATATTTTGTTCTGCAACTCCAGCGTTGAGAAATCTTTTTCCAAAGGATTGTTGAATTTTTTCGAACGCTTTATATCCCAAGTCTCCAGTCACAAATACAGTGTGAGGATCTTTTTCGAGTATTAGATGCATCGCTTGGGTAAACTCTACTCTCACGGTGTTGACTCCAGTTCTAACTTTGCTTTTTCGTAGAGTTCTGGGGTGAGTGGGAGGTAATGCCAGCACATTTCATTCTCCATAAAACTCACGCCTTTTCCTTTGGTTGTTTTTGCAATAAAACAATTTGGTTTGCCCTGTGTTTTTGATTTAAAAGCGCTCTCAAGAGCCGAAAAACTGTGCCCATCAAATTCTTTGACTGCAAAACCAAAGGTTTCCCATTTTTTAGCTAGAGGCTCAGTATTTAAGACTTCTTTTGTAAAACCAAAACCCTGTAAACCATTGGAGTCAATAATCACAGTCAGGTTTTCAAGTTTATGGTGTCCAGCAAAGAGTGCAGCTTCCCAGACAGAACCCTCATTGCATTCGCCATCCGAAACCAAACAGGCTACTCGATTGGAGTTTGTGTGCAAAGTCTGATTTGCATAAGCAATTCCAACGGCAATGGATAACCCATGGCCCAAAGATCCAGTGGCAAATGGAATGCTGGGGTAAGCACGTGCGGCTGGGTGCGCAGAAAGCAGAGTTCCCTCTTGATAATAAGTTGAAAGTTCTTGGTCTGTAAGGCTACCCACGGCCCAAAGTGTAGCATAGAGAGAAGACGCCCCATGTCCCTTGCTCAAAATAAAGCGATCCTTTGGAGTGAGCCACTCTTGATAAACATACGCTAGAATTTCGACACACGAAAGGCCAGATCCAATGTGGCCTGAGTTTGCCTTAAAGTGCATCTCGATGAGTTGCTTTCTGATTTTTTTTGAAAGAGCATCCAAGCGAGTCACTTTTTATCCTCCATCCAAGCTTTTGTTTTTTTTAAGCCTTCTTCTAGAGAAACCTGAGCTTGCCAACCCAAAACAGATTTGGCTTTTTCTGGGTTAGAAAACCACTCCTGGTGGTCCCAATTTCGGTTTTCCATAGATCCCCATTGGGGCTCTTCGGTGACGTTAAAAAGTTTTCCGATGAGTTGGACCATATCTCGCAACGTTGTTTTTTTCCCAGACCCAATATTAAACACTTCGCCAGGCGTGAGTGTTTTACTTTGTGTGATCACTTGGTCTACGGCGCTACAAAGATCGTCAATGTATAAGAAATCTCTAGAGATTTCGGGATGAACTAAAAGAGGGAATTTTTTTTCTTTCGCACAAAGGAGCAAGGTGGGGATAAGTCGGGAGGGTTCTTCGTCAGGGCCATAAATAGAGTAAAGCCGCAAAACCCAGGCGGGAATGGATTGCGATTTTCCATAATATTGTACGAGCGCCGTGGCACTGACTTTAGAAACGGAGTAATGGCTGTCGGGTAGAGTGGGAGAGTTTTCGAGTGGGGCACTACAGTTTAAGCCATACTCGGATGAGCTCCCACACTGAATAAACGCCCTAAGCCCAGTGAGTGCTTTGGATGCTTCTAGGAGATTTCGGACACCCTCAAAGTTTGTAGAATAGATCTGGTTAATATCTTTTTGGTTTGAATAAGCCCCGTAGGCTGCACAGTTGATAAGGACAGAGGGCTGTACATCTCTAAAAAAAGCCAGAACATTTTTGGATGAAGTGAGGTCCAATTCCGCTGTTTTGAGTCCAGGTATTTTTTGGAGTCTCCAGGAATTTCCATTGGGTCTTTGGAGGGCAATGACCTCTGATTTATTTTGGAACAGGAGGTGCTTGCAAAGATTGGCTCCTACAAATCCAGCAGCTCCGGTGACAAGGGTCACGCCCATTTTCGTTTACCTATTTCCATACTGTTTTTCGTAATATTGGGTGTATTCGCCCGAACGGATTTGATCTGCCCATGACTTATTTTCAGAATACCACTGTACAAGTTTTGGAAGAGAGGTATCCAGAGTGTGTTTCGAAGTCCAGCCCAACTCCTTATTGAGTTTGCTTGTATTCAGTGAGTACCGTCTGTCATGTCCAGGGCGGTCCGTGACATGCTTGATGTGGGATTTTGTCGTGCCTTTTTTCTTATTTAATAATGTATCAACACAGTCACTGATTTTTTCGACAATCATTAAATTGGTTTGTTCGCAATTTCCACCAATATTATAAGTTTCTCCAACACGGCCTTGCTCTAAAATCAAAAGCAAAGCCTCACAGTGATCGTCAACGTGGAGCCAGTCGCGAATTTGTAGGCCATCTCCGTAGACAGGAAGCTCTTTTCCTTCGAGAGCGTTGAGAATGACCAGTGGAATGAGTTTTTCTGGAAATTGCCAAGGGCCGTAGTTATTTGTGCAATTGGTGATCACTGTAGGCAAACCATAGGTGTGATTCCATGCACGTACCAAATGATCCGATGCTGCTTTAGAACTGGCATACGGACTATTGGGTTGATACGGCGAGAACTCATCACAAGGGGGGTCATTGGGTTTGAGCGATCCATACACCTCGTCAGTAGATACATGTAAAAACAGATTTTCGCGAGAGTGGGATCCCCAAGCATTGCGAGCTTCTTCTAATAGGACAAAGACTCCCTCGATATTGGTTTTAACAAAAGCTTTTGGACCTAAAATTGATCGATCTACGTGAGATTCGGCAGCAAAATTAATAATTTTTGTAGGCTCGTATTTGCTAAAAACTTCTCTGACTAATTTACTATCAGTGATGTCCCCACGTACAAACTCGACATGGGGCTTTGCTTTAGACTCTTGTAGCAAATCTTTGATGTTGGTGAGATTGCCTGCATACGTAAGGGCGTCTAGTATGACTAGCCGGGCGTCTGTTTTTTGGTGTGCTATTTTCAGAAAGTTGCTCCCAATAAATCCAGCTCCACCGGTGACTAGCCATGTTTTTTTCATGTGAGAATACGATTCTGGTTTGAGAGTAAAAGAGTATTGGCTTCTAAAAAAGAATCAAAAGTTCCAGCATCGGTCCAACGGCCTCGGACAAAACTGTATTGGAGTTGGCCTAATTTTATATAAGTATTATTTACTGATGTGATTTCAAGCTCTCCACGTGCAGAGGGTATAGTTCGTCTGATAATGTCAAAAACTTGGTTGTCATACATGTAGCAGCCCACAACTGCATAATTGCTTTTCGGGTGGATGGGCTTTTCTTCGATGGCGATCACTTGTTTTTCGTCGAGTGCTGCAACTCCATAGCGTTCTGGATCACCAACTTCTTTGAGAAGTACTCGGGCCCCTTGAGGTTGCTCTCGAAAGGCTTGCACGTGAGGCATGATGGAATATTCGAAAATGTTGTCCCCAAGCAAGATCACGATTTTTTGCCCCTCAGAAAATTGTTCAGCTAAGGCCAGTGCGTGTGCAATTCCACCTGCTTCTTCTTGTACTCGGTACGTAAATTCGCAGCCAAAGCGTTTGCCAGAGCCCAGTGAGTTGACTACATCTCCCATGTGATTGGTAGAGGTGATGACCAAGATCTCCTTTAGGTCAGACTCCACCAGTTGTCTGACGGGATGCCAGATCATAGGTTCTCTGCCAACGGGCAAGAGATGTTTGTTGGTGACTTCCGTTAGGGGAGATAAGCGAGTTCCTACCCCTCCAGCCAAAATAATTCCCTTCATCCGTGTAGCTTATTATTTCTCTAGGCCTATTACAAGACCAAAAACAGTGATTATTGACAGATCGCTGTTATAAATGATTCGGAAGCAAAGACTCAAAAACCGCCCTTCAAGATAAAGTCAGGATTAATGAGAAGAAGAAAGAGATTTGGCTCTTGTCTTCTCACATTCATCTTGCATTAATTTTACTTGTCCATTGGGGCGTAAAAGGACTTGTTCGGCACCAGGATCATCTGGAAAAGGGGGGCGGTTGGCACTTCCAACTGCCACAAAATCGCGGGTGGGACTAAGACCCGCATCACTCAGAACAGACATCGGAAGGTGGTGATGCCACTTTGGATCAGTGAGAAGCCAGGCTCGAGCAAGTGCATTACAGCTCACTTCTTTCAAAGTCTCAGCAGCGTAAAATGAGCTACCCGGATAGCCTCCTGACATCCAAGCTGACCCCATGCCCTTTACACCCAGGGCAAAAAGAGCGCTAGGAGATCTTCCAGTGAGATCCACCATAGGATCTCCTACTTGAAAACCAGCATCTTGACTTATTCGCTGAAGCTGTTTGATGTACTGGGCAAAAAGTCCAGAAATCTCCAGTGTCTTGCCGCTCGAAGCGATCCTGATTTTTTCGCTACCTACGCCCAGAGAAGTGAGCTGACGATAGGGGCTTCTTATACATTCTGAGACGATAGACACTGTGACCAATTCGGCTATAAAAAGAATGGGTAAGAGTGGGGCTGGAGTCCTAATGGGGAGGCGGATGGACCCAAACAAGACAACAGTAGCGAGTATCCAGAGCGTTGCAGCTTGAGATGATTGATGCCAGTAATTATTGTTAGATCCAAAAACAAAAGCGTAGGGAAGAAAAAAAACAAAAACCGAAGCCGCAATGTTTTCAAGTTTAGGGAGCTTGTGATGGATTTTTATAAATGTCCAAAGCCCAGCAACCATTCCGCTCGCAGAAATCGCCAGAATCTGCAATCTATTAAAAAAATGGAAATCAAAATAGGTTGGAAAAAAAAGTAGCATTACCAGTGCAATCGTAAATCCGGCAAACCAAACAATAAGTAAACGTGTTCCCTGCAATACCTTTTTTGGTCGAGAAATTAAAAATACTGAAAGAGCTGTGCAAACAAACAATACACAAAGAGTGACCAAACTCCAGACAGAAAATGGACAGGGATCAAGACGAAAAATAGCAAGGTAGGAATGCGTGGACGAAAGGCTCTGTAGCTGGAAAACTGCTGTTTTTGAGCGTCTAATAAATTCCACTACCGATCCATCGATCACAAAAGCTAAGGCGACGAGGAGCATCCCCGATGATGCGGTGGCGATCCAGAAACTTACTTTTCGGAGTGTTTTTCTACATACAAAGCAGTAACCAAGAAACAAAATCCAAAGACAGGCTGCAGTGGTGGGTTTTGCCATAAAGGCTATCCAACCAGCTACCCCCATGAGAATGGGGTATCCCATGGAATGATCTTCTCTTTTTTTATCCATCTTCAGAAGAGCAATAGCTGCAATGAGCACTGCTTGAAAAGCCAGAGTATTGTAACTTGGGGTCGATATCCAAGGAGAAAGAATCAACAGAGAGCTAAAAGCCCCAAGAAAGGAAATAATAACTCGTCCCCACGAGAGAGCATCCAGTGCTAAAAACCAAAGAGTCGTGGCAAGAGCAAACGTCACAACAATACTGCATTGCCTAAGCAGAACAATGTCGCCCTGAAGAACGGAGTAGAGTGGATGATAAAAGAACCCAAAGAGAGTAAAGGAACGAGCATAATTATATGGGTTTGAAATCAAGTTAAGATAGAATCCCTCGTCTGTCAAATCCAAGCCGAATTTGCAGACAAATACTACTTTTAAGAAAAAGAAAAAAGCGATTACTAAGAGAAAGACGCTCAGTGTTTTCTCCAACGGCAGGACTGGTGCTTTACTGCTTGATTCAGATGACATGGTCTTCTAAAAAACGGGTGAGACCATAAAACGCTGCTTTGTCAAAGAAGTTTGACCGCGCAAATCCAGCCAAAGTGAGGAGGTGGTGGAGGGTTTCAATAGCAGGTTCTTTTTTGCTCTTTTTTTGCATAGTAAGTTGCTATAATAGTAACAAACAATATAAAAAAAGTGCAATTAAAGTCTTTTAGATATTAAATCTATCCAGTAAGTTAGTCATCATGAAGACATGCGCTGTCACAGGAGCGTCAGGGCTCATCGGTTCTCATTTAGTGAAACATTTATCACAATTGGGCTATAAAACCATCCCATTGAGACGGCCTGAGTTTGAATTGGGAAAGTCCATTGACCCCCAAGCCTTAAATGGAGTCTCTATTTTAATTCACTCAGCCTATGATTTTCGTGCCAAAGACTGGAAAGAAATTTTAGAAAAAAATGTGCAAGGTTCGGAGAAACTTTTTCGACAGGCACGAGAGGCTGGAGTTGAAAAGATTGTTTTTGTCTCAAGCTGTGCTGCTTTTGAAAACTGCAAATCCATGTACGGCCGGGGCAAGCTTTTAGTCGAAAAATTTGTCTTAGAAATGGGCGGCGGCATTGTCGTTCGTCCTGGTTTTGTCTATGGAGATCCCACGCGCGGGATGTATGGGACATTTACAAAAATGGTGCGATTGCCGTTTCTGCCAGTGTTTGACGGTGGGAATCAACGTATGGCCATGGTCCACATAGAGGATTTAGTGGCGGGGATTGTAGAGCTGACGCAGCAAAAGCAAAGTTGTGTTTTCACTCTAGCTCACCCTGAACTCATTTCTTTGAAGGAAATTTTAAATAAAATTGCACAAGATTCTGGCCGAAAGGTAAAATTTCTTTCTGTTCCAGGGAGCTTTGGAATAGGTGCATTAAAAGCCATTGAGGCTTTGGGCATTGGGGTGGGATTTAGGAGTGATAGTTTGGTAAGCCTTTTGCACACCAATCCAGACTTAGATTTTCAAAATACTGAAAAACTGGGTGTTCATTTTAGGAGTTTTTTGGATAAAGTAGGAAGCCCTCTATGAAAGTTGTCTGGGTTTCTCCCTGTGCACGAGTTTGCGACGCATGAGCCAGCATGCAGAGCTAATACAAGAGTGAACAAATATCATCATTGGATGGTAAACCCTCCATCAATAGATAGGCTCTGTCCTGTAATAAACGTGTTTTTTTCGGAAACCAAAAAACTTATAAATTCAGCAATTTCTAACGGTGAAGCCAAGCGCTTAAGAGCAGTCTGGCTACAAAGGGTCAGGATTTGTTCGTCTGTATTATTTTTTCGTGTCATATCGGTTTCTACAAATCCGGGACAGAGAGCATTGACCAAGACATTGTGTGGACCAAATTCAATAGCTGCGGTGCGGGTCAAGCCCATCAGTCCGGCCTTAGAAGCGCTGTAGGCAGCTCTACCCGATCGACTGACAAGACCATAGCAAGAGCTGATATTCACAATGCGTCCCCACCCTTTTTTAGCCATTTTTGGGGCAAAAGCCTGCAGGAGCAAAAAAGCAGAGCTTAAGTTGACAGTGAGCATTGTTTCCCAGTCTTCTATTTTAATTTCAGAAATGGGGTTGATAATATTTTCACCAGCATTGTTGATCAGGATGTCAGGAGACAAGCCTGGATGTTGATCTAAGTAGGCTTGAACTGAGTGTATAGAGGCCAAATCTAACTCATTACGGGAAGGGGCTATGACTCTGAACCCTTCTTTGCTTAGTTTATCGACAGTGGCACGGCCAATTCCCCGCGAGCCGCCTGTAATCAATACTTCTCTTGTCACAAGATTATAAGGTATTTTTTGAGTGCATAGGCAGATTCGACCATCGGAGCCATTTTTACTCCACTGACGTTATACTTTTCTTTGAGCTCAGTGAGCAGACTGACCATTTCCTTTTCTAGAAGGTGCATTGCATTTTCCTCTTTAGCTTTGGGCCACACTACACTGGAAATCTTCCTTGAGTCAAGCTAGATTGGGTTCATGCAAAGACTCATCAGCATAACTTTCTCATAACAGCTTTTCTACCATCATAGGAGCATGAATTTATGAAAACTTTACGTGTGCTCTTTTTTCTGTCAGGAGTAACCCTTGTTTTTCATTGGCAATTGATTGCCTCTGGGCTCGGGCTTTTGCACAGTGATTTTGCTCCTGGGTTGCTTGTTGCCAATGAGTTTCGAAATGGAAACTGGAGTGCTTTTTATTTTGATATGACTTATGGAGGCACTTCTTTAGGGGTGCTTCGAGCCGTGTGGGTGTCTCTTTGGGAATGGTTTTTTGCCAATGATCCTTCTGCATGGATCTCAAGCCAAATGAGTTTTACCTACGGTGTTTGTCCTGTGTTGATGACGGTTGGGACCTATTTTTTGGCGTGTTCTTTTGTCTCTAGTTTTGGCGCTTTCTGGGTCGGATTAATGGCGGCAATGGGTTTTCATGATTGGATTATTCAATACGGGAATGATGTCTACTTTGGTTACTTGTTCCTCGGATTTATATTGTTAGCTTGGCGCAGTCGTCTGAACAATCCCTTTTTAGAACTTTCTCAAGTAAAACTGTTTTTAGCTGCCATTTTGTGTGGACTTGCAGCATACACTTCGAGAGCAGCGCTTATTTATGGTGTTGTGTTTTTCCTGCCTTGGAATGAATTCATCTCAAAAATAAAGAATATTTTAATCCCCACTGACCGCCTGGAGAAAATTTTATTGTGGGCTGCGTTCTTGTGTTTTCTCTTATTTCTTTATCTTGAAATTTTCGGCCCAGCTCTTGGAACTATGTTCGGTCGCTCTGTGCGTTTGCATGCTCATCCCAATTTGAACTTTGCTCTGATGCTCCTTTGCGTTTTTTTATTCAAGAGATACTGGAAATTTATCTCGCAAGAAGTTTTTTATAGGACTTTGATTGTAGTTCTTGGCTTAATAGTGGGATTCCTTCCAGAACTCGTCCATTGGTTACGTCTCGGGCAGTTGCCACCCCCTGGCATGGGAGGGTCTCGAAACTTCGCTGGTTTTTTTGAGGCGTTTGGAACATTGCCTCAGTCTTTGATGGATTTGGTGTGTGCTGGGGATGGCGCAGGTAGGAATGCCTCTCTTGTTTTATTCATAGGCGGTACTCTTTGTTTTTTGAAGGGTTCTCGGCAGAGAAAGTTTATCCCACCCATGATGGTAGCTATCTTTTCGATTTATGCTTATTGCAGGATTTTTACTTATACGGGCGCCAACTCTCGCTACCTTCTCCCTTTATTACCAGTGCTTCTTGTGGCTGTGGGATGTTTTTGGGATTGGGTGGTCCAAAAGAAATGGCCTATTTTTTGTTTGAGTTTGGCGCTTTTATTTTTTCACGGGGTTCACCACTGGAACGCCAGAGTAACTTTAATTCAAAAATTGAGCACCAGTCAAAAAGTCGATCGGATGGAGCAGGTAATACAGCTCTTTAGAAAAGCAACGGTCACTGTCGTTCTATCGGATGACTACTGGCATTCTAACCAATATACTTTTCTCAGCCAATTAAACCCTTATTTTATTTTTTCCGAGCCTATCGGGCCGAGACATCCTGAGGGAGTGCGTTTAGCGTTGAAAGAAACTCGTGTTGGGATTTTGCTTAGGAACGGTCACCCCTTACAAGAAGGGGTAATCCAACTTGCTGGCCGTAAATGGACCTTAAAATACCTTGGGAGTGTAGGAGATCGGGAACTATTTGTGGGAGAAGTGCACTAAAACAACCAGTATGTTAAATAAAGTATAACTTACTGGTTGTTTTAGTGCCAATATTAATCTAGTAAGTTATTGGTTATTTAGCCTACTGGATAAAGCTTAGCTTTTAAAACAGAGACTTGTGGATATTCTGAAGTCCTGGGAAAATCTTTGCATGAAGGCATGCGCAATCACTGGGGCGTCAATGGCTATGGTTCATATTGAGGATTGAGTGGTGGCAATCGAAAAGGCGATCGAATCCAAACTTAGATTTCGGAAATACTGAAAAACTGGGTGTTCATTTTAGAAGTTTTTTATAAAACTCCACATGCTGCTTAGCAATCAATTCTGGTGTGTGCATTTCTGCATAAGTGAGTGCTTTTGTCCGGAGGCAATTTTTAGCTTCTGAGTGATTCAGAATACTTTCAATCTGGAAAGCACAGTCTTTAGGGTCTTCGGACTTAAAAAATGCAATAGCACCTGAGACCCGGGCATTGATTTCTACATTGATAGGCAAATCAGAAGTGAGAATAGCACAGCCTCGAGCTAACGCTTGGGCCAAGGAGCCTGATCCTGTGGTTTCGCGAAAGGGAGCTAATACTAAATCGGCGTTCTCATAGAAACGATCCATTTCGTTGCTGCTTGCATACCCATAAACGTAAATACGGCCAGACAAGTTTAATTTTTTAATTTTACTTAAACAAAAATTTTTATAAAGAGCGTCTTTCTTACGTCTCACCCCACCCACGAGGGTGAGCTCAAAGGCTGGAGGTAAGTTACCGATGGCTTCGATTGCGATATCTTGGCCTTTTTCTGGTGTAAAAAAACCAAAAACAAGGATGTTTTTTTTGAGCGTGTTTTGAGTAGAAGTACTTTTTAGAGGCTGCTTAAAGACAAAGTGAGGAATCGCTTGGACTCTCTTTGTGCCAGAACTTTGAACCCATTGGACTTGTATTTCAGAGTGAACAATCACTGCATCTAGGCGTCCCCAGGTTTGCTCAGACCAAAGGGTGTTTAATTTTTTTCCTAAAAACTGGTTTGCTAAAAATCGAAATGGAATCTCCAAGCCCCTTCCTTTGAGAGGGTAGAGGTAATTTGTAGGTAAAACGGTGTGTGCTGTAGCGACAAGTTTTGCGTGATTAAATTTTTTTTTCATGGATTTTATGAGAGAGGGAAAAGAATAAAAAAAAGGGGTTTTCCCTCCATAAATTCCATATTCGTGCTGAAAGTGGATCAGATCAGGCGTGAAAGTGAGAGCGGACAAAGCATGGGGTGAAACAAACAAGCATTCTATTTTATCGCGCACGCAAATTTTTTCAATTTCTGGAAATAAAATCTTCGAGTAGTCCGAAATTCCACAAACTTTGTCTGTTGGAGCAACCCAAAGCAGTCTCAGAGCTTAAACCCTGCTCTTTGTGCGTCATTGTAAAATATTTTTACAGTTTCCAGGGAGAAGAGTTCCAGAGATTTTTGATATAAATTCATTTTACTGATTACATCATCACTGGCTGTAATGATGTGACATCCACAAGCTTCGGCCTGATAGATGTTCAGAGTTTCGCGTGGGCTTGCCCAAAGAATTTTAGAACCCTTCTTGTCGCGAAAATCTAGAACTGCTTTTTGCATGAGTGGCATGGGATCCACTCCTGTGTCCGCAATTCGGCCGGCGAAAATAGAAACAATGACGTCGTCTTCGGGCGCTACCACCTCGGATAAAGCACGCCATTGTTCTTGAGTAAAAATCGCTGTGACATTTAATTTTAATTTCTTATCCAAAAGTTTACGAATGAGTGAAAGACTAAACTCACCTTTTGTGTTGGTAATCGGGATCTTGACATTGACATTGTCGCCCCAGGCTCCAATGATCAGGGCTTCGCGTTCCATTTCTTCGAAGGTGTCAGAAAAAACTTCGAACGAAATAGGAAGGTCTTTGATTTCCGCTAAAACAGATTTTGCAAAATGGGTGTAATCGGTGACTCCCGCTTTTGCGATGAGCGAAGGATTTGTTGTAAAACCTTTTACTAATCCAGAACGGTAATGTTTAAGCATGCCTTCGCGATTTGCCCCATCTGCATAAAGAGAAATCTTCAGGGTAGAAATAGAAGAAGCCATAAGTCTATCTTTTCAAACATGTAGTGAAGGTCAAGTCAACTAAAATAGAGGGTAAAAAACTAATTTGCTGAATCAAAGCAACAGGATATATAGAATTATGGAAGAATTAAGAGAAGCTTTATTAGAGAAGATTGCCCCTCATCTGATTTTTATAGACGAAGACTCGCTAGAAAAATACGGGTCTGATGAAACAGAGGATTTATTTTTTAAGCCAGAGCTGGTTGTCAAACCTACTTCGACACAAGAAGTCGCCCATATTTTAAAAGTGGCAGATCGGTTTAATGTTCCTGTGACTCCCAGAGGAGCGGGTACCGGGCTTTCTGGTGGCGCACTCCCCGTTCAGGGGGGCATCGTTCTTTCGTTAGAAAAAATGAACAAAATTTTAGAAATTGACGAAAAAAACTTGATGGCTGTGGTTCAGCCTGGTGTGATCACCCAAGTTTTTCAAGATAAGGTGGAAGCCCTTGGGCTCTTTTATCCTCCAGATCCTGCTTCGCGTGGGAGCTGTTTCTTAGGCGGCAATGTCGCAGAGTGCTCAGGCGGTCCACGCGCTGTAAAATATGGAGTCACTAAAGATTATGTCCTTGGAGTAGAGGCTGTTTTGCCTTCAGGAGAAGTAATCCGGCACGGTGGAAAGCTTTTAAAAAATGTCACAGGCTATAATCTTTCTCAGCTTTTGACAGGCTCTGAGGGGACTCTGGCAGTGATCACTGAAATCATCTTTAAACTTTTGCCTCTGCCGAGGGAGCGCCAAACACTCCTCGTCCCATTTGCGTCTATAGAGACAGCTGCACAGACGGTGTCCGCTATTTTTAGGGCTGGACTCATTCCCTCTGCTTGCGAATTTATGGAAAAAGATGCGATCCAAGCAGCCGAAAAACATTTGGGTGTAAAGCTTCCCTACGGGAATGCCGAAGCTTTGCTTCTCATCGAGGTAGATGGAAATCGAGTGGATGTTTTAGAAGATGAGAGAGATCAGATTGGAGAGCTTGCACTCGCACAAGGGGCGACTGATGTGATTGTTGCTCAAGACTCCGAAAAGCAGAAAGAAATTTGGCGCGTTCGTAGAGCCACCGGCGAAGCGGTCAAAAAACAAAGTATTTATAAAGAAGAAGACACGGTTGTGCCACGTTATGAATTGCCTAAGCTCGTTCGAGGGGTGAAAGAAATTGCAAAAAAATACAATTTAACCACTATTTGTTATGGACACGCCGGGGATGGAAACCTCCATGTCAATATTTTAAAAATGAGCATGACTGATCGGGAGTGGAACGATGTACTACCAAACGCAGTGGAGGAAATTTTTAGACTCACGGTGAGCTTGGGAGGCACTCTCTCTGGGGAACATGGGATCGGGTATTCTCAAAAAAGGTACATGCCCATTGCCTTTTCAGATATAGAGTTAGGGCTCATGCGCAAGCTTAAGGCAGCTTTTGATCCGAAGGGGCTTTTAAATCCAGAAAAGATATTTCCTTAGCGCTTTCTAAGCCATCCATTGCGGCTCGTCCCATTGCTAAAATCGCCTCACTTGCTGATCCACCGATGTGAGGAGTCACAAAGAGATTTGGAATTTCTAGTAATTCGCGGTCCAAAATAGGTTCTTCACAAAAAACATCAAGGGCTGCAGCAGAAAGATGCCCTGATCTCAAAGCCTCTTTGAGGGCTGATTCATTAACAATGCCTCCACGTGATGTATTTATTAAAAAAGAACCTCTCTGCATTAAGTGAATTTCTTTCTGTCCAATCAAATTTAGAGTTGTCGAATTCAGGGGCACATGGAGAGTCACTAGATCTGAATTTTCGAGCAAATTCTTTAGCGGTACTTGAGTTGCTCCTGCTTTTAAGCATTCTTCAGAAAGATTTAAGATATCATTAACTAAAATCTTGCAATCTAGTACACGAAGAACATTGGCTAGGTCACGGCCAATATTGCCGAATCCAATAATACCAATTATTTTTCTACTTAGAATATTTCCGGTCCATTGTTTCCACTCTCCTTGATGTGTACTTTGATTGGCTTCTGATATTCGTCTCAAAATTATAATTGCACTAGCTAATACAAGCTCTGTTACAGATCTGCGATTTACGCCAGGAGTCCAACCTAAGTGGATCTGACTATCTTTCATAGCCTGCAAATCAAGTCCGTCCAATCCAACCCCATACTTTGCGATCACTTTGAGTTCTGGTAGCTTATCAAGAATTTCTTTAGTGATTTTTTCTAGTCCAATAATAGCTCGTGAGTAGTTGGATAAAAACTCAACTAACTCATTTCCCTCTAAAGTACGTCCAGTGTCATTAAAGCGTGCTAGTGGATATCTTTGCAATAACTCAGAACGAAGCAGTTCATGTTTAGAAAATGAACGTGAAGCTACAGCAACTTTAGGCATCTTTTTAAGATCCTCCTCTATCTGCAAAAATAGTAGCGGGCGAGCCATCAGCCCCACCTACTCGGATTGGCGAAACAATTACTTTATTAGGCGAACATTTTAGGCCCGCCAATGCCATATCTTCTATCACTACCAGTGGATGACCTGCAAGGTTTGGATCTAATAAAGCAAGGTGTGCATTTCGTCCAGTTGGGCGATTCTGCCATGAAGTAACCGAAATAAAATCAAATCCAATAGCTCGTACCTGAGGTCGGTGAGCTCTTAACCAAGAGCCAAGCTCGGGTGATAATCCAGGACCTTTTTCCCAGTATTCACACTGTGACCGCAATGTTTCAAACCCTGTTCTCAGGAGCAGTAGATCCGAAACCTGTGGAATGGACTCTATCCAAAAACCAGGCTCGATTAGCTCAGACGGATGTGCTTGATAATCTATTAAGTATGGATTTTTGAAAATCCAAAAATCAGCCGGATAGCTTTCTACGGTCTCTCCTTGGTTAGAAAAATGAAACGGGACATCAATATGAGTGCCAATATGATTTGAAAGGGTCCATTTAGAACTATGAACTGAACACTCCTGGGTAATCGATTTAATCTGTTCTACTGCAAATCCCGCAACCCCCCCATAGCCTGGAGTATCTGCAGTTAAAACATGAGAGAGAAAAATAAACTTTGCCATCTTTTTACAGTGCCATTTACATTACCATGATACTTGCAAAATATTCTTCGCAAAACCGAATAAATTGAGCATCCTTGAAATAAAAATCACGAAATGGGATTCCATCTTGATCAGGAAGAATGAGTCCTAATTTATCATGAGAATTTTTCTTGTCTTTCGAAATACTCGTTAAAAATAAATCAAAAGGTATTGGAAACCCATCAAAATCGGCATAATTTTTACGAAGTACAGGCCGCATCCTGTCGACATTTTTTTGAGATGTTATTCCTAGTCTCATGCTTATATCATTGGCCATATCCATCCCTAAAGTAACAGCAATCCCATGAGGTATGGCAAACTGAGTTGCCGTTTCGATTGCATGACCAAAACTATGTCCGTAGTTTAGAACATTTCTAATTCCACAGTCAAACTCGTCTTTTTCAATGAATTTTTTTTTAATTTTGAGGGAACCGTAAATAGAGCGTAATAAGCACGAAGTTTCCATGAAAAGACGGTCATAGTCTGCAGCAATCTGATCGAAAGAATGAGGACCATCAACAATGTGAATCTTAAGCATCTCTCCCACACCAGAGCGAAGTTCTGTAAGAGTGAGTGTTTTTAAAACTAAAGGATCAATCAAAATTTGCTTGGGAGGTGTAAAGGTTCCTAATAAATTTTTTAATGCTCCCACATTGATCGAGCTTTTAGAGCCAATACAGGAGTCCGCTTGAGCCAAAAGAGTGGTCGGATAAAAAATCCAATCTAAACCACGAAAGAGTGTAGCAGCTAGGAAACAAGTGATGTCTTGAATGATTCCACCACCCACAGCAACAAGTGTATCACCGCGTCTAATCCCAAGAGAAGCAAGCTGCTCAATATAAGAGGTAAACTGGCTAAGACTTTTATTCTCTTCGGTTGCTTCGATTTGTAAACAGCATTTGGAATTTAAAACTCTTTTGAGTTGATCTGCATAAAGTTCTGCGACTTTCGAGTCAATAATGAAAACCTTCTTAGCCAAATCAAAAGTCGAAAACTCTGAAAATATCCCTTCTCTAAACTGAACGGTATAACTTCCGCGGTAAGATTGGATTTCTAGTGGAGAGAGCTTGTGAGTGTTCATTGCGATTAATAAGTACCCCAAAGTGGGTCACTTTGCATTGCGTTTTCAACTTTAGCAATGTCAGCAGGGCTATCTACTGAAAAGGAGGGTTCAAAAGGATACGGTGCAATGCTTTGTCTTAAGCCATTGTCACACAATCGATTGCTATCGCAGGATTCGGCCAATTCGAGAGGAGACTCAGGCATTGAAGTAAAAAGTTTCAAAAATTCCCACCTAAATGCGAAAATTCCATAGATCCTTCGCGCACCCAGTTCAGGAGAAAACTGTTTACAATAAGGTATTGGATTCCGAGACGTATAGAGGACATTGCCTTTTATATCATGAATGATTTTGATGACATCGGTGTTATAAAACTGATCTTCATGAATAATATGCATCGCAAGTACTGTACCTCTCACTTCAGAATCTTCGCGTAAAGGTTTGATTGCCGCATCAATCATTTCTGGCCTGAGGAGCGGTTCGTCACCTTGTACGCAAACTACGAGATCCTTTGGCATCAGTGCATGTCCACATTTTTCGGCAGCTTCTGCCACGCGGTCCAAACATCGAGTATGATGGTTTGATGTCATGATGACGGGCCATTTTTTTGATAGCCCAAAATCTTCTATTTCACGATCACAAGTCGCAAGTAGTAAATGGTCCCAGTTTTTAAATTGAGAAGCTCTGCACCACACGTGTTCAATCATAGGTCGGCCTAAGATCGGATAGAGTGGCTTACCAGGAAACCTACTTGCAGCCATACGTGCAGGAACAATTCCAATGATTTTCATGCTTGATTTCCGTTTGTACAAATCTCTTTGAGATAAGCATGAACTAAGTGATCTAAGATCATGTGGATATCTTCGACCGGCCCATACTCTCCCTTGTTTGTGGGGACATGAATTGTTTTCTTAGCTATTTGTTTGAGCTTTCCGCCATCAAAACCGGTGAGCCCCACAGTCAATAGATCATGATTATTGGCATATTCGACAGCTTTAATGATGTTGGGAGAGTTTCCCGAAGCTGAAAGTGCTACTAAAACGTCACCTTTCTTCATTTGTACTTGGAGCTGAAGAGTAAAAATATCCTCGTATCCATAATCATTTGCGATTGCAGTGAGGACAGCACTATTATCGTTTAAACAAACAGCCCGAAAAGGTTTGTCCCAGGACCGTGTTCCAATCGAAAGATCATTTACAAAGTGACTTGCTGTGGCTGCACTGCCACCGTTACCAATAAAAAATAAAGTTGAGCCTCGTTCCCTGCACTCCAATAAAACCTCAATAAACTGTTCTATCTCACGGAGGTCTACCCGGCCCATTATTTCATTTAAATAATTAAAATATTTTTTTGCAAAATTTCTAGAATCAGCCCTAAGATGACTCATAACCTGATGCCCCCTGGATTTATTTCGTTGGCTAAACTTCTATCTTGTTTTTCATTTTTTTTGTTGGATTCGCACGAAAGATTATAGGTTTTTTTCCACTGCTCATCAGCACAATAAATGCGATAAACAAGCTCCATTGTCTTAAATGAAGCCTCAGATGAGCCAGAACAGATTGGTTTGTTTTCAAGAATAGCTGCTGCAAACTCATCAATCTCATCTGACCAAGAATGATCATGGTTAAAGCTAGTCGTTTGCTCTCTGGGATCACCACAATCATTTTCTGCGGCGTAGATTATTGTAATTTTTTCTGATCCATAACTCTTGGAGCTAGAGAGAATTCCTGAAAGGATAATAGCACCCTTCGTTAATGTGATTTCTAGACGAAAACTATGTCTCCACTGTGTTGCCGAAGAATGTAGCATCGCCACTATGCCACTTTGTGTTCTCATGAGTGCATAAGCATTGTCCTCAACATCATGATGCCAGTAGTGATTTGAGACAAAGCTATGAACTTCTCGAAATTCACCAGCAAAAAGCCGGATCATATCTACCATATGAATGCCCTGATCAAGCAAAATTCCTCCACCTGATAACGCTCTCTTGGTCCTCCAATCCGAATCAAAATTGATTATTTTTGACTTCCCATACACGCCACGGAGATTAATGACTTCTCCCAGCTCTCGTGTTTGGATGATCCTCATGGCCTCGCGCACAGAGTCGTGATAACGGTGATTAAATCCATACATTAATTTGAGAGCAGGATTTTTTTTCTCAATAGTGATGACTTGGGCAATATCATCTAAATCACGTCCGGGTGGTTTTTCGCAAAAAACATGGCACCCACTTTTAAGCCCGGCCATAGTGACTTCCGCAGCGAGATAATTAGGGAGTGAAACAAAAAGGATATCGAGCTTTTCTCGAATAAGAGAGTGGTAGTCTGGGAAAAACCGCACCCCATCTTCAAAAGTACCAGAGTGTTTATAGTTTTGATCACAGACAGCAACGACTGCCATGTGAGGATGTAAATCAATAAACTTTCGTCGTCTTTGCCCAACCACTCCATAACCTGCAATTCCAACCTTTAATTTTTGAGTCACTTGGGTGTCTTCCCTGTGTATGGAGGTGTACGATAAAGATTAGCTAGTTTTTCGTCTTCGCGTCCTAAGCGAGATGATTCGTCTGCACTGTTTGCTGGAACCCAAGTCCCAACTTCGTCTGAACGATAAAAAGCTTGAAGGAGACGAATAGATCCCAGAGCATCAGATTGATTTACTGGGTAGGGAATCCCTTTGTGAAAAAATGCAGAGATATCTCTATACAATGCTGGGTGGCCATAACCATATACACAGCCTGAGAAATCCTCACTATTTGTGGCGCAAGCGGTAGGATCTGGTGTAAAGACTTGAAGTTCGTTGACAGCAATCCCGCCTATTTGTGCTAAGCCTTTTTCTCCCACGATCGAAAGTGACGCTTCGAAATCAATCGGTCTTGCTGCAGTAGTGACCTCTAGAGCACCCACTGCTCCATTCTGAAATTTAACAGAACCAACAACTGTATCTTCAACTTCGATATTGACCCCAAGGGTGCGCATGGTCGCATTAACCTCCAGAATTTCACCCCCAAGATATCTCATCAAATCTAAATGATGAATCCCTTGATTTGTCAATGCGCCCCCATCTTGAGCAAATGTTCCCCGCCATGGAGCAAGATCATAATACCTTTGTGGACGGCACCAGCGCACACGAACTGAGATAATTCGGGTTTTCCCAAGTTCGTT
>CAZBEI010000116.1:0-83451 GCA_964490895.1 uncultured Bdellovibrio sp.
AATTTGGGCGCTAGAGGGATTGAACCTCTGACCTTGGCCGTGTAAAGACCCTGCTCTACCGCTGAGCTAAGCGCCCAGACCGTATTACCCAGCCGCCAGAGTAGATTGAGCAGCGGTAACTGCTGGACCACTATGGGGTTCACTGACAGATTGGACAGCTGTGGGTTCTTCGGCATCCACTCTTAAGAGCTTGTACTTTAAAAGCCCACTTCCAGCTGGAATCAACCGACCCATGATGACGTTTTCTTTGAGTCCTCTCAAATGATCGGTGCGACCACTGATGCTTGCTTCTGTCAAAACCTTGGTGGTCTCTTGGAAAGATGCCGCCGAAATAAAGCTCTCTGTGGTCAAAGATGATTTTGTAATTCCGAGGAGCAACGGCTCTGCTGTTGCTGGCACGCCTCCTGCCTGAACGCCTCTTTGGTTCTCTACTTCAAAAATCACCTTGTCTACTTGTTCTCCTGACAAAAAGGTTGTGTCTCCCACCTCTCTAATTCTTACTTTTCTTAACATCTGTCTCACAATGACTTCGATATGCTTGTCATTGATTTTGACACCTTGTAAACGATAGACTTCTTGCACTTCGTCCACCATGTATTTCGAGAGCGCCTTTTCTCCCAACACTCTCAAGATATCATGAGGATTAATCGGACCATCCATCAGGGGCTCTCCGGCTTTGACATAGTCGCCTTCGTTGATGGCCAAGTGACGTCCTTTGCCAATCAAATAATCTTTAGGCTCTCCCACTTCGGGCGTAATAATGATTTTTCTTTTTCCCTTCGTGTCTTTACCAAAGGAGACCATGCCATCGATTTCTGTAATCACTGCTGCATCTTTTGGTTTTCGGGCTTCGAAAAGCTCAGCCACCCTGGGCAAACCTCCGGTGATGTCCTTTGTCTTTGTCGTCTCTCGATGAATTTTTGCAATCGTATCACCCGCTTTCATTTCATCCCCATCGTTGACAACTAAGTTTGCACCCACCGGGATCATGTAACGAGATACTCGAGCAGAGCCTTCGATTTTTAAAATATTTCCTTTGCCATCGGTGATCAGAATTTTAGGCCTTTTATCCGAAGCTTTAGACTCTACAATCACTTTATGAGAAAGCCCCGTCACACTGTCAAACTGCTCTTGCATGGTTAGACCTTCTTCGATGTCCTCAAACTGAACAACACCAGAGGCCTCTGTAATAATAGGAGTGGAGTAAGGATCCCACTCGGCTAGAAGTTTTCCTTTTTCTGTAGAATCTCCATCTTTTACGAGAATTTTGGCTCCATACACAACCGGGTATTTTTCTCTCTCTCGATGGTTTGCATCGAGAACCGAGATCTCACCGTTTCGATTCATGACTGTGAGGTAACCTTCTTTGTTTTTGACTGTATTCAAATTGATAAATTTCACAGTTCCTTTTGTTTTCCCTTCAAGGCTGGACTGCTCTACTCTCCGAGAGGCCGTACCCCCAATGTGAAAGGTTCTCATCGTAAGCTGGGTCCCAGGTTCACCAATGGATTGAGCAGCAATAACGCCAGCCGCTTCTCCAATACTCACTATTCGCCCTCGGGCGAGATCTCTGCCATAACAAGCTCCACAAATTCCTTTTTTAGCCTGGCAAGTTAACACGGAACGAATTCGAACTCGATCAATCCCAGCATCGTCGACTTTCTTGACTTCGTCTTCGGTAATTTCTTGATTGGAATGGACGAGGGTTTCGCTTGTGACAGGATCAATGACATCATCCAATGCCACACGACCTAAAATCCGGTCTCCCATTCGCTCAATGATTTCTCCACCTTCGATGAGTGCAGAAATATACAGTCCATCCAAAGTCTCACAATCTCTTTCGGTGACAATCATGTCTTGGGCCACATCGACCAGTCGCCGGGTGAGATACCCAGAATTTGCTGTTTTTAAAGCGGTATCGGCCAATCCTTTTCTCGCTCCGTGAGTGGAAACGAAATATTGAAGAACGCTCAACCCCTCTCTGAAATTTGCCACAATGGGCGTTTCGATAATTTCTCCAGAGGGCTTTGCCATGAGTCCTCTCATTCCAGCCAATTGCCGAATTTGAGCATTGGACCCCCTGGCACCAGAATCCGCCATCATAAAAATGGCATTAAAAGAGGGCCCTGTGATTTCACTCACTTTCCCTTTTGCAGAAATAGATTTGAAAGTTTGAACTGAAAGTCGCTTCATCATAGCAATTGCAATTTGCTCAGAGGTTTGAGCCCAGATATCAATGACCTTGTTATAGCGCTCACCATCGGTAATCAATCCCTCAACATACTGATTTTCAATTTCATGAACCTGCAGATAAGCCTTATCTAAAAATTCTTTTTTCTCCGGCGGCATGAGCATATCATGCACAGAAATCGAAATCCCAGCCCGGGTCGCTTGCTTAAAACCCATGGCCATCAGGTGATCTGCCAGCATCACTGTTTTTTTATTTCCTGTCAGACGGTAACATTGGTCAATCAACTCAGCTAAGTCCTTCTTGCCTAGCACTTTATTGTAGACAGGAAATGGAATCTCCTCTGGAACAATTTCACTCAAAAGCACTCGCCCCACTGTGGTTTCTTGGATTTTTCCCTGAATACGACATCTGATTTTTGTCTGCAAATCGACGATTCCAGCGTCATAAGCATAGTGAACTTCGACTGGATTGACAAAAAGCTTGCCCTCTCCTTTTCCAAAGGGTTTTTCTCGTGTCATATAATAGAGACCAAGCACGATGTCTTGACTCGGCACAATGATGGGTTTCCCATGCGCTGGCGAAAGAATATTATTGGTGGACATCATGAGCACACGAGCTTCGACCTGTGCTTCGATCGAAAGGGGGATATGCACCGCCATTTGGTCTCCGTCAAAATCGGCATTAAAAGCAGCACACACCAAAGGATGCAGTTGAATGGCTTTGCCCTCAATCAAAATAGGCTCAAAAGCCTGAATGCCGAGACGATGGAGTGTGGGGGCTCGATTTAACATCACAGGGTGTTCGCGCACGACTTCTTCTAAAATATCCCATACTTCCTGCCTTTGTTTTTCGACCATTTTTTTAGCAGACTTAATGGTGGTCACATACCCATACTCAGAAAGCTTATTATATATAAACGGTTTAAAAAGTTCGAGAGCCATGATTTTTGGCAATCCGCATTGATGGAGCTTTAGCTCTGGACCCACGACGATTACAGAACGTCCTGAATAGTCGACCCGTTTTCCTAACAAATTTTGGCGAAACCGTCCCTGTTTCCCTTTGAGCATATCCGAAAGCGATCTCAAGGGACGTTTATTGGGGCCGGTAAAAACTTTTCCCCTTCGACCATTGTCAAAGAGCGCGTCAACCGCCTCCTGAAGCATACGCTTTTCATTGCGTACAATGATTTCTGGGGCATTGAGCTCCATCAATCGTTTTAATCGGTTGTTTCTATTGATCACTCTTCGATAAAGGTCATTGAGATCCGAAGTGGCAAATCTGCCACCATCCAGTGGCACCAATGGCCGAAGCTCAGGTGGAATGACAGGAATGACTTCTAACATCATCCACTCTGGCTTATTCGTTCCGCTGACTTTAAATGACTCTACGACTTTTAATCGCTTTGAAATCTTTAGTTTTTGAGCCTCGGAAACATTTTGCTTCATCTCTCGTCTTAACTGCCGAGAGAGAATTTCGATATCAACTTTCTTGAGTGCTTCTCTTACGCACTCTCCGCCCATGCCTGCAGTAAAAGTCATCCCTTCTTTCACCATTTGAATATATTTTTCTTCGGACAAAACAGAATTGATTTCAAGCTCTGTATTTCCTGGATCGATTACCAGATGAGCTTCGCAGTAGAGCACTTTTTCTAGCTCTTTGAGAGTGATATCTAAAAGCGCCCCAATTCGAGAAGGCAGGGATCTCAAAAACCAAATATGTGCCACCGGCGTGGACAATTCAATACTACCCAACCGTTCTCTTCGAACTTTGGACTGAATGACTTCGACTCCGCATTTTTCGCACACCACTCCGCGGTGCTTCATCCTTTTGTATTTTCCGCAATTGCACTCATAGTCTTTGACGGGTCCAAAAATTTTCGCGCAAAAAAGCCCATCTCGCTCTGGTTTAAAAGTTCGATAGTTAATCGTCTCTGGCTTTTTTACTTCGCCATAAGACCACTCCCTTATTTTTTCTGGAGAGGCGATCGAAATTTTAATCCCTGTAAAACTCAGCGGGTCTTTGGGTTTATCGAAAAAATTCAGCAGGTCTTTCATATCTTTCCCTCGTTTAAAAAATTAAAGGATGGAACCTTTCAGTTTGCTCATATCTTTTTCGTTTTCGTCTTCAATGAGCTCAACATTGAGCGCCAAGCTTTGCAATTCTTTGACAAGCACATTAAAGGATTCTGGCAACCCTGGCTCCAGTAAATGTTCGCCCTTGACAATGGCTTCATACATTCGATTTCGCCCAGTCACATCGTCGGATTTGACAGTCAAAAACTCTTGGAGTGCAAACGCAGCACCATAAGCTTGGAGCGCCCAAACTTCCATTTCTCCTAATCTTTGGCCTCCAAACTGCGCTTTTCCTCCCAACGGCTGTTGAGTGACTAAGCTATAGGGGCCAATACTCCTGGCATGGATTTTTTCCTCAACCAGGTGGTGGAGCTTAAGCATGTACATGATCCCCACAGTGACTTCTTCTTTAAAGGGCTCCCCAGAAATTCCATCAAAAAGCGTTGTTTTACCCAAGGGAGGTAGATCTGCAAGCTGTAGCATTTTTTCGATGTCTTTTTCTCCTGCTCCATCAAAGACAGGACTTGCGAAATGAATTCCACCCCGCAGGTGGTGGGCCATTTTCTTAATTTCAGCTTCACTTGCTTTTTCCACATATTTTTCAACTTCTGAGTTCACATATGTTTCTTTGATCAGTTTTCTCAATTTACCGACATCAAACTCCTCGAGATAAGCATTTATTTTTTGCCCAATTCCATGCGCAGCCCAACCCAGAGAGAGTTCCAAGAGTTGCCCAATGTTCATACGAGAAGGCACACCCAGTGGATTTAAAACCATATCCACGGGAACTCCGTTTGCCATATAGGGCATGTCTTCGGCAGGCACAACGCGCGAGATGACACCTTTGTTTCCGTGCCGTCCTGCCATCTTATCTCCCACCTGAAGCCGCCGTTTAATAGCAATTTGAACTTTTACCATCTTAATCACGCCAGGAGCCAACTCGTCTCCACGTTTTAATTTATCGATCTTTTCTTTAAACACATAGCGAATCGCTTCGATTTTATCTTTGGATGTTTTCATCATGGCTGTCACATCTTGTTCAAGCTCATCTTTTACTGGGATAAATCCCAAAAGATCAAAGGGGACTTGCGATAAAACCTCTTCGTCTAATTTTTGACCTTTCTTCAAAAGTTCTACTGAACCATCTTCGGAAAGAAGCTTTCCTGTCGTACTGGCTCCCTCCAAAACTTTCAACATTTTACTGAACGCCGATTGCCTGACAGACTCAATTTCAATTTTTTCGTCTCTTCGAATTTTTGCGATATTCTCCTCTAAAATCGCTTTTGTTCTATCATCTGGCTCTGTTCCCTCTCGAGCAAAAACCTGAGCATTGATCACAATCCCTTGTACTCCAGACGGAACTCTCAGCGACGTATCCCTCACATCTCCGGCTTTTTCTCCAAAAATAGCACGCAAGAGTTTTTCTTCTGGAGAAAGCTGTGTCTCTCCTTTGGGGGTAACCTTTCCAACTAAAATGTCTCCTGGCCTAACCTCCGCTCCAATACAAATAATGCCACTTGCATCCAGATTTTTTAGAGGTTCCTCACCCACATTGGGAATGTCACGCGTGATGTCTTCTTTTCCAAGTTTTGTATCTCTAGCGATGCATTCGAATTCTTCAATATGAATAGATGTAAAAACATCTTCTTTGATGACTCGCTCAGAAATAAGGATCGAATCTTCGAAATTATATCCCTGCCAAGGCATAAATGCGACAAAGATGTTCTGACCTAAAGCCAGCTCGCCCGTGTCTGTAGCTGGGCCATCTGCAAGTGCATCTCCGGCTTTCACCCGATCAGAAAGCTTGACGATAGGCCTTTGAGAAATACAGGTGTTTTGATTAGATCTTTGATACTTGATGAGATTATAGATATCCACATCAGAGCCCATATCCTCTGGTTTCAAGCCCGTGCGCCGAACCACAATTTTAGTCCCATCGACCATGACAACTTCGCCGTCATGTTTGCATGTAATCAAATGTCCTGAATCTCTAGCCACCACTCGCTCTACTCCAGTGCCTACTAACGGCGCAGAAGTGCGAATGAGCGGAACCGCTTGTCTTTGCATATTGGATCCCATGAGAGCTCGGTTCGCATCATCGTGCTCTAAAAATGGAATCAGCGAAGCAGCAATCGAGACCAATTGATTAGGGGAAACATCCATGAGCTCTACTTCGTCTGGATTGACCAAAGCGAATTCCCCTTTTCTACGAGCGGCCACAAGATCTTGCCCCAGTTTACTCGTTTTTAAAGCCTCGGGAGAAACTTGAGCAATAATTTTATTCTCTTCTTCCGTGGCAGAGAAAAATCGAATCTCTTCTGAAATTTTTCGATTCGAAATGATTCTGTAAGGCGTTTCAATAAAACCAAACTCATTGACTCTCGCATAAGTCGAAAGACTCGCAATAAGACCGATGTTTGGACCTTCGGGCGTTTCAATCGGGCAAATGCGGCCATAATGTGTATTGTGAACGTCTCTCACTTCGAAACCAGCTCGCTCGCGCGTGAGACCGCCAGGTCCCAATGCCGAAAGCCTGCGCTTATGCGTGATCTCAGACAAGGGATTGGTTTGATCCATAAACTGAGAAAGCTGACTTGAGCCAAAAAATTCTTTCACCACTGCAGCCACAGGTTTTTGGTTAATAAGATCATGGGGCATGAGTGTTTCGATTTCCTGAATGCTCATTCTTTCCTTGATGGCTCTTTCCATTCTCACTAAACCAATACGATATTGATTCTCAATGAGCTCTCCCACAGGGCGCACTCGGCGATTTCCAAGGTGATCGATATCATCAATAGCGCCACGGCCATTATTGAGTTCGCAAAGGTAATACAATGTAGAGAGAATATCTTCTTTACTCAAAATGGTCTGTTCATTTGGAATTTTGTTTTCCGGAAACTTGTAATTTAATTTAAGTCGCCCTACCCGAGACAAATCATAGCGATCAGAATTGAAAAACAGGTTATCAAAGAGCTGTTTTGCCGCCTCAATAGTCGGCGGATCTCCTGGACGCATCCTTTTATAAATCTCGATCAGCGCTTCCTCTGGAGACGACACCTTGTCTGCAACCAGGGTTTCTCGAATAAAGGCCCCAAAAATGAGGCTATCTGTATAAATGACTTTGATTTCTTTGATTCCCCTTGCTCTCAGCTCCTCTGTTTTGGTCTGCGTGATTTCTTGATTGCACTCCAATAAAACCTCGCCCGTTTTTTCGTCCACAATGTCTTCGTACGCAATACGACCCACAACAGCCTCAATCGGAATTTCTAATCTCTTAATCCCCGCGTCTTCTATTTGGCTAATAACAGCTTTTGTAAATTTTCGATTCTTTTTGGCGATCACTTCGCCAGATTTAGGATCTAAGATGTCTTCTTCTGCTCGCTGACCAGAGATAATCTCTAAGTCTACCATTTTGAAAAAATGGCCGTCTTTTTCAAGCAAAAGTCTCTCAACCTTGTAAAAATATTTTAGGATTTCTTGATTTGACATCCCCATGGCTCGTAAAATAATGGTCGCTGGAAGTTTGCGTTTTCGATCGATACGAGCGTAAAGAATATCTTTATGGTCAAACTCAAAATCAATCCAAGACCCTCGATGGGGAATGACACGAGCGGAATAAAGAATTTTTCCGCTGGAGTGTGTTTTCCCTTGATCATGGTCAAAAATAACTCCGGGCGAACGGTGCAACTGGCTGACAATCACTCGCTCTACCCCGTTAATAATGAAAGACCCCGACTCTGTCATGAGCGGGATTTCGCCCATATAAACTTCTTGTTCTTTAATATCCCGAATATTTCGGGCGGCCGTGGCTTCGTCTACTTCGTAGACCACAAGGCGCACAGTAATTTTTAGAGGAGCTGCATAAGTCATGCCTCTCAGACGACAATCAAACACGTCGTATTTTGGTTTTTCTAAAACGTAACTTTCAAACTCTAAAGAAGCTGTCTTGTTAAAGTCTTCGATCGGAAACACAGACTTTAAAACAGACTGAAGTCCTGAATGATCTCGCTTCTGAGGTGATAGATTAGATTGTAAAAACTTCTCGTAACTTCTACGCTGAAGTTCAATTAAATTTGGAATTTCTACGGGAATCGAAATTTTAGAAAAATCTTTCCTGACCCGGCGATTCTCTGCAAAAAGAGAGGCCATGCGATCTCCTTTAATTAATGAATATGAGTGGAATAAGCCACCCTAGCCTACACCCCTTGAGTGAGATTAAGCAAGTGTGGAATTAACTGAGCCCTATAGGTTTTCAGGGTCATTTAATTTCGACCTTTGCTCCCTCTGCCTCTAGTTTCTTTTTAATTTCTTCTGCCTCTTGCTTGTTCACACCCTCTTTGACTGTTTTGGGTGCACCTTCTACAAGATCTTTAGCTTCCTTGAGTCCTAAGCCCGTAATCGCTCTGACTTCTTTAATCACGTTGATTTTCTTTTCGCCAGAACCCACTAAAACCACTGAAAATTCTGTTTTAGCTTCAACCGCAGGCTGTGCTGATTGCGCGCCAGTACCCATTACCGCCACAGGTGCAGCCGCAGAGACCCCGTATTTTGTCTCTAATTCTTTCACCACCTGCGAAAGCTCAAGGACCGACAGATTGTCAATAAAGGAAAGAAATTGTTCCTTTGATATAGCCGACATATTTTATCACCTCACGTTTAGCCTTCTTAGCATGGGCCAAGTCTCCTGACCCGTTTTCTGATAACACTCCTAGTTATCAGCAATATTCTAAAACCCTCCGGGCTTCAGTTTAAACCCTCTTCTTTTTTTCTCCCTACCGCAGCTATGACTAAAACAAAACTTCTAGACACTGCTGCAAGCACTCCCACAAAATTTGTAATTGGAGCATTCAAGCTCCCGAGCATTCTTCCCAATAAAACCTCTCGAGATGGCAGTTTCGCCAACTCTTCTACATCTGCAATAGCCAGCCTCTTTTGCCCCATCAGACTGTCTTTAATCTTAAAAGCTTCATTATCTTGATTAAATTTATGAATGACCTTGGCCGTAGCCATAGGATCTCCGTAGCCAAAAGCCACCAAGGTTGGCCCCACCAGTTGATCCATGAGCGCCTTTGCCTCTTGTCCCAAAGAACCGTCCTGGACTATTAAACGGGCAATATTATTTTTTAAAACTCTTACTTCGGCCTTTTCTTTTCTTAAAAGCTTTCTCAATTCATCTGCCTGAGGCGAAGTCAAACCCTTATAATCCGCGAATAAAGCGACATTTGCTTTCGAAAATTTATCCTTTAATGTTTTTCCAAGTTCTGTTTTTTCTGTGCGATTCATTTTACTCTTCTCCGGTTACTCTTCTCCAGTTACTCTTCTCCTATTATTTTTCTCGCATTATGCTCCCGAAATGCTGAGAACATCAAAGGAATCAATAATGATCCCAGGGCTCATCGTAGTAGAAAGAGTCACTTTCTTGAGGTAGGTCCCTTTGCTGGTCGGAGGCTTTGATTTCATAACAGCTGCAACCAACGTTGTGAAATTTTCTTTCAATTTCAGTGCTCCAAAAGACTTCTTTCCAATCAAAACATGGACAATGCCTGTTTTTTCTGTGCGGTACTCAATTTTACCCAATTTTTGGTCTTTTACTGCCTTTGCCACCTCAAATGTCACGGTACCTAGTTTTGGATTAGGCATCAGTCCCCTAGGACCCAAAATTTTTCCAACTTTAGACACAGCCACCATCATGTCCGGCGTAGCAATAAGCTTGTCAAATTCAAGCCAACCTCCAGAAATTTTTTCGATGAGATCCTCTGCTCCAACCACATCTGCACCGGCTTGTTCTGCTTCCTTAGCTTTTTCACCTTTTGCCAATACGGCAACTCGCACAGATTTCCCGATCCCATGGGGCAACACAAGTGCTCCCCTCACCATTTGCTCTGCGTGCTTGGGGTCGACCCCCAAATTAAAAGCAACATCTACGGATTCATCAAATTTTGCATAGGCTATTTCGCCGAGAAGTTTAAAAGCCTCCTCTACTTTGTAGCGTTTCGCTACTTCGAATTTTGAAAGGGAATTGCGATACTTTTTTCCGGCCATAATCTTAACTCCTGTGGTCCAAACGCCTCTTTTTGGAAGCTCCCACTTATTTAATCTACAACTGTAATTCCTGCACTCCTGGCTGTTCCTGCAACTGTATTCATGGCCGCCTCAAGACTTCCTGCTGTGAGATCTGGCATTTTAATGAGAGCAATTTCTTCTAATTGCTTCTTAGTAATTTTTCCTACTTTATTTCGGTTGGGCTCCCCGCTGCCCTTTTCTACTTTTGCAGCTTTAAAAATAAGAACTGAAGCGGGGGGAGTTTTTGTTATAAAAGTAAACGAGCGATCCGAATAAACCGTAATGATGACCGGAATGATCACTCCCTTTTGATCCTGAGTTTTTGCATTAAAGGCTTTGCAAAACTCCATGATGTTGACTCCTCGTTGCCCTAAAGCAGGACCCACGGGAGGAGCAGGATTGGCCTGACCACCAGGTATTTGTAATTTAATTTGACCTGTAATTTTTTTTGCCATGAACGCAATTCCTTAACACAGTTGTTTATACTTTTTCAACCTGAATAAAATCTAATTCTACTGGGGTTGACCGACCAAAAATACTCACCAGAACCCTCACCTTACCTTTATCTTGATTAACATCCTCTACTATTCCATTAAAATTGGCAAATGGACCATCCACAACTCGCACATTCTCGCCTTCTTGAAATGAAATTCTAGGGCGAGGTTTAGCCTGTCCCTCTGCTATTCGACTAGTCATTTTTTGAACTTCGCTTTCAGGAACAGGAGTGGGCTTTACTTTATCTCCTACAAATCCAGTAATCTTAGGGGTGTCTTTCACAATGTGCCAAGTTTCTTCGTTTAAAATCATTTTTACCAAAATATATCCTGGAAAAAACCTTCTTTTTGTCGTTTTCTTTTGGCCCTTGACGAGTTCTACAACATTTTCTTCGGGAACAATGACTTCGCCAAAGAAATCTCCCTTTTTAAGAGACCTGACTCGCTCTTCTAAGGCCGTTTTTGCTTTATGCTCAAAACCAGAATAGGTGTGAACCACATACCATGCCATTTCTGGTTCAGGTTTTTGAGCAGCCTTTGTCTCCTTTTGTATCACTTAAATTTTTCTCCTCTGTTTCAAATGTTTCAAAAAACAAGTTTCAGTAACATTGTCCAAGTATAATCCAACAATCCTAAAACCATCCCTGAAATAAGAACCATAATGATCACCACAACCGTTGCAGAACTTGTTTCCTTCTGTGTCGGCCAAGTCACTCGAGAGAGCTCAATAACCACCTCGTTCATAAACTGATTGACCTGATCATTGCGATACAAAAACACAAACAAAATAACCCCTGCTACAATAGCCGAAAGGCGAATCACCAATTCTACATTTTTAATTTTCGTCTCAAGATCGTAAGCGCCCGCAACCTTCATCAAAAAAGAAGAAATAATAAATCCCAACAAAAAAGAAGCCGCGGCATAACTCAAATTTACCCATTTTTGATTCTGGTTTTCCATAAAACACTCTTTCAAAACACCACTAAAGATATCCCGAACCTCAACCGTATGGCAGGCCAGGAGGGATTCGAACCCACAACCCGCGGATTTGGAATCCGCTGCTCTAGCCGTTGGAGCTACTGGCCTAAATTCTTATTTTCCTTCTCGGTGTGCAGTATGCTTACGACAGAACTTACAGTATTTTTTCAGTTCAAGCTTATCTGTTTGTTTTTGCTTGTTCTTACTAGTCACGTAATTTCTACGCTTACAATCTGTACACTCTAATTGAACACTCACTCTCATATATTATTACTCTATAATTTCAGCAACCACTCCAGCGCCCACCGTTCTGCCACCTTCTCGGATCGCAAAACGAAGTTCCTTTTCCATGGCAATCGGCGTGATCAACTCCACTTCTACTTGAACATTATCTCCAGGCATCACCATCTCCACATTGGCCGGAAGCGTCACAACTCCTGTAACGTCTGTCGTTCTAAAATAAAACTGCGGCCGATACCCCTTAAAAAATGGAGTGTGTCTTCCGCCTTCTTCTTTGGTCAAAATATAGGCAGATCCCTTAAATTTTTTATGCGGCGTCACTGACCCTGGAGCTGCAAGCACTTGGCCTCTTTCTACTTCCTCTTTTTTTGTACCCCTCAGAAGCGCACCAATGTTGTCGCCAGCCTCACCGTGATCTAAGAGTTTTCGGAACATTTCAACACCCGTCACCACTGTTTTAACGGTGGGTCTCAATCCAATAATTTCTACTTCCTCGCCTACTTTAATGACTCCTCTTTCCACTCTGCCTGTGACCACAGTGCCTCGACCAGAAATAGAGAAGACATCTTCGACTGGCATTAAGAAGGGCTTTTCTTTTTCCCGCTGAGGTTGTGGAATATATTCGTCTATCGCTTGCATGAGCTTTAAAATAGACTGTTCACCGAGTTCTCCAAGGTCTCCCTCCATCGCCTTCAGAGCTGAACCTCGAATGACCGGGATTTTGTCCCCCGGATATTTATAATTTGTAAGGAGTTCCCGAACTTCCATTTCCACAAGGTCTAAAAGCTCCTTGTCGTCCACCGTGTCACATTTGTTCATAAACACAACAATGGCTGGGACACCCACTTGGCGAGCCAACAAAATATGCTCTCGCGTCTGTGGCATGGGACCATCTGCCGCTGAAACAACGACAACAGCACCATCCATTTGAGCCGCTCCAGTGATCATGTTTTTTACATAATCTGCGTGGCCTGGACAGTCCACATGGGCATAATGGCGCTTCTCTGTCTGATACTCCACATGGGTTGTATTAATGGTAATCCCGCGCTCTTTTTCTTCTGGCGCATTGTCAATTTGGTCATAGGCTTTTGCCTGTGCTAACCCCTTTTTAGCCAATACGGTTGTAATGGCCGCAGTTAAAGTGGTTTTTCCATGATCCACGTGCCCAATGGTTCCAATGTTGACATGGGGTTTATTTCTTTCAAATTTCTCTTTTGACATAGTTTTCTCCTACCTTTGGTCCTACCTTTGGTTCATGCCTTTGGTGCATGCTTACACAAGTTAAATTTAAAAAACTGGAGCTCTTGACGGGAGTCGAACCCGTGACCTCTCCCTTACCAAGGGAGTGCTCTAGCCAACTGAGCTACAAGAGCGTCCTATGGTAAGCGGGAGACGGGACTCGAACCCGCGGCCCTCAGCTTGGAAGGCTGATGCTCTAGCCAACTGAGCTACTCCCGCACCTTTTTTGGTGGAGAGAGAAGGATTCGAACCTTCGAAGGCGTACGCCGCCAGATTTACAGTCTGGTCCCTTTGGCCACTTGGGTATCTCTCCTTCGCATTGCTCTCGCCTTGAGCCTGAAGCGTCTGGAGCTGGAGAAGGGAGTCGAACCCACGACCTGCGGTTTACAAAACCGCTGCTCTACCAGCTGAGCTACTCCAGCCCAATGTAAAATAGTCAAACTGGAGCGTAAACTAACACCTCCAGCTTTCAACCAGTCTTTTATTAGCGCAAGGTTCCATCGTTTCAGAAAAAAGTCAATGAGAATCAAAAAAATATTTAGACCTCAAACTCAATATGCGTCAAACTAGAGGAGTGCAGCCTATTTTAATCATACAACACGCCGAACATGAACACCCCGCATCACTCCTTGATAAAATTAAATCCATGGGCTTTTCTTATGAGTGGATTCACCCCAATCGGGGCGACCCGTACCCAAAGTCAGACACCATCAGGGGCATCATTTCGCTCGGAGGGCCCATGAGTGCCAACGACGCAGACCAATACCCCTGGATCCTGCAAGAACTGGATTTATTAAAGCAATGCATTCAGGAAAATCGGCCTGTTTTAGGTCTTTGTTTAGGAGGACAACTTCTGGCAAAAGCCCTCGATGCAAAGGTGGTTAAAAACCCCACCTTAGAAATCGGTTGGTTTCCACTCACCCTTACGAATTCAGGCACAAAAGACCCTATTTTTCACTCCTGCCAGCCAAACCCGCTCGTTTACCACTGGCATCAAGAGACCTTCCAGTTACCGAAAGGAGCAACGCTTTTAGCCCACTCTGCACTCTGCAAAAGGCAGGCCTTTCGAATTGGCAAAAATGCATATGGAATTCAGTTTCATCCCGAAGCGGATTTGAGACTCGTCAAAGAGTGGCTAAAAGCCACACCCGCCCAAGAAGAAATTTTAAATCTAAGAGCACAGGGCAATCTGGACACTGTTCAAGACCCTCACACTCAGATCCGACTTGCTGAGAGCTGCGAAAAGGTGACTTTAAATCTTGTTCATGCAATGGTAAATTTGTTCAATCAATGACCAAAAAACTACAAACCTCTTATTGTTTTATTTTGTGTTGTTTGGTTTTACCTGGTTGTGCCTCTGCACCAAAAGAAAAGCCAATAAGTCTTGTTGAAAAAATCCAAACCGATCAAAACTACAGCACCGTTTTAGTACAAAAATTCGAATCTCAACTCATCAAAAAGCAAGATGTGGAGATCTCCGTGTACCTTAAAACCCTCACCGAGACCCTCGCGCAGGCCACCCCCCTAAAAAATGCACCCATCGGGGTCATTACGGTTTCGGATCCTGAAAACAAGTGGAGAACTTATGCCCTCCCCGAAGCCCGCATTTACCTCCCCATCGAACTCCTCAAAAACCTCAACTCAGAAAGCGAACTGGCTGCGACCCTGGCTTTCGAGCTTGCAAAACTTAATCAAAACCTTGTGTTTAAACAAATTGAAAATCAATTTCCACTCAGTGACCCCAGCGAAATCGAAGACCAATTGCACTCGCTTGAGTTTTTTACACCCCGCGGAATTTTCGCATTCAAAGAAGAAGATTTGTTCTTATCTGTCGTACAAGCTGTGGACATTTTGTACCGTTCCAGATTCGACCCCAGGGGGCTTCTGGCTCTGTGGAATAAATTTATCAAAAATCCAAAATATTCTCCACTGGATTCTAGCACTCTCCAAAAACTTCTCGAAAAAACTTATACCCTTTTGGCGATCTACACTCCTCTCCGAAATCCCATCATTCGCTCCAACCGATTTATCGACATCCAATCAAGGATCAAAAACTTATGAAAGACCTCTTGCAAGAAATCAAAAATTTCAAAACATCAACTCTCATCCAAAGCATGCGACCCTTGCCCGGTGACGCCAGCACTAGAAAATATTTCCGAATTACCCTGCACAACAAAAAAAGTTTTGTCCTGATGAAAACGGATTCCTTCGAAGAAAAAAAATCAGATCTTCCATTTTTAGTGGTCCAAAATCACCTTGAAACCGCAGGTGTCGTGGTGCCCAAAGTTTATGACTATGACCCCAAACAAGGATTTATTTTATTGGAGGACTTGGGAGATACAACTTTGTTAAAAAAACTTCAATCCATCTCTCACACAGAACAAGAACGCCACCTCTACGAAAAAGCAATCGACGCCTTGGTAGACCTGCAAGTATTTGCTTCCCCTGCGAATAAGCCCGCTGTCATTGAACCTTACAAACTGCGCTTTGATGTAGAAAAGCTGATGTGGGAAGTACATTTCACCATTGAACATTTTTATAAATATTATTTAAAAAAAGAAATCAAAGGGGGTGACCTCAAAACAATGCTCAGCGGTTTTTCTGAAATCTCCGAAATTCTCGAAGCACAGCCCGTTGTACTCACCCACCGGGACTATCACAGCAGAAACATCATGGTTGTGCCACACAGAAAAAAAATAGAACGCCTGGTCTTGATTGATTTTCAAGACGCGCGGCTTGGACCCAAACACTATGACTTAGCTTCACTCTTGAGAGATAGTTATTATCAATTGGACGACATTCAAGTGGATCGTCTGATTGATTATTACATTGCCAAATGGGAAGCTAAAATGGGCGATAAAATGAACCGGAAAGAATTTCGGCGTATTTTTGACCTGATGGCTGTGCAGAGAAGTTTCAAAGCGATTGGGAGTTTTGCCTCTTTTTATCACTTAAGAGGCAATCCTCTGTACCTTAAATACATTGGAACGAGTTTTGAAAATATTCGACGATCGCTTCAAAAATACGCCAAATACCATCCCCTAAAAGAGGTGCTTTTTCATTACTACAATTTCTAACGCTCTTATTTTAGCCGCTGGCTTAGGCACCCGGCTCAAACCTTTTACAGAGACCACCCCAAAAGCTTTGCTCCCTCTCATGGGCATCCCCATGCTTCAGTTTGCCATTGATTTGCTGAGAGAGGCGGGGGTAAAAAAAATCGTAGCCAACATCCACCATTTGCCCAAACAAATGCGAGAAGGATTTGAGAAACTTGACCTTCGCGGTGTCTCACTCCAGATCAGCGACGAAAGTGGACATCTGTTAGGAGGTGCTGGTGGAATTAAAAAAGCTGCCGCTCAGTTTGACAGAAATGAACCTTTCTTTCTCATGAATACTGAACCGCTCTGTGCTATCGATCTAAAAGCTTTAGCGGATTGGCATTTTAAAATGGGAAAACTTCTCACTCTGGCCATTTTGCCAAAAAGCGAAGAAGACAGTGAAGAAACCTATACAGAGATCGCTATTGACTATAAAACCTATCAAATCACTGGCCTTGGTCCAAAAACCAGGGAGCAGCCCTTTTACAGCGGCATCGCAGTGATGGATCCTAAGGTTTTAGATAAAATACCAGAAGACGTTCCCTCTCATATTGTCCAAGAAATTTTCACCCCAATGATCGCCGCCCGTCAGGCCGGGGCCTATCTGTACGATAAATTTTTTGTCAATATAGGTACTCCACGAGATTGGCAGAAAGCCCATTTTGCTTTGGTGGAGGCCATGGAGAAAGGCACTCTCCCCAAAGTTTGGGCTGAGAGAATAAATAGCGTTTCAGAAAAATTAGCCCCCGGCGTTTGGATAAGAAAAGGCTGTGCTTGCGAGAGCCCTTAGTCTCTCCTGCCTCTAAAATCTTGCGCTTTGTGGCTTGTCAGTTCGCGTGGTTCAAACTCTAACCCGCCGAGCGCTTCATAGGCAATGCTACTTTGTCCCTTTGGAGATATAATAGTGGGATAGGTGGTATTTACGTCTGTTAAAATAAGACGTTTCTTAGTTCCTTCGGCCACAAACCAACTCCAGTCATTCTCAGAACGATTCGAAAGCTGAATGCCAACCATTTGAGTCACACACTCGATACAATATTTTTTTGTCAATTGCCCCCCATTGATTTTGCAGGTTCCATCTGGCAAAAACTCTATTTCTTTAGTGAAAAAAAGATTGTACGTCTCGTCTATTTGTGTTTCTTCGCCTTTTTCGCCAAAACGTATTCCTGTACATTTGAATTCTATGGAGTCACGAAATGACCCGTGAGCATAGTTCACCTCTGCAGGCGAAATCTTTTTTTTATTATACACTTTTTTTCCATCAGGCGAAGTTTTCACCGTTGTTTTTTCTACCTCTCCTAAAAGTCGCTGAAAACTATACACTGGCCCAATGAGTGATTTATTTTTTCTGTTTTGATTAGCAGCCAGCAATTGCTCCAAATCTTTTTCTGATATTTTTCTTAGCTGGACTGGGCTTGGTACTGAGTGGGCGCCATATTGACCTGATCTATTTTGCTTATATTTGCTGGTTGTGAGCGTTGCCCTATCGCCGTTGGGCGAAATCTCAATGAGCCATCCCATGTCATAAGTATAATCTATTTTGCCATCTGCATTTTTTTGCTGGTGAACCTTTACTACGGTTGTAGACTCTTCTCTGTCTATTTTTGGGTTTGTGCGATAAATCTGCACTGCCTTGAGATCTCCCTTTTTGTCTTTTGTAATTTTAAAGAACTTTGAGGGGGGGTTGTTTGGATTGTCTGCCGCTTCTGGATTTTCATAAATCCAATAGCTTTTATCTTCTGCAAAGGAGATTTTCAGGTTTGTGTATATAGCGACAAAACAGGCTAGCACCACCAACATCGGCCACTTATTATATTTTTTAATATTCATTGTCTTTTACCTCTATATTTTATTTAACAGCCATACAAATAAAAGGAAGCAAGTCTTGTGCCAATTTTTTAAAACCTCGCCCACAAAAAAGTTATTGCTTTAAATTGTGCAATTTCAATAAGCTATAGAGTTTGGTTTTCTCAAATGTGTTTGAGATCGTTTCTCGGATTCCATGTGAGTGACTAAAAAGTAGACAGTATTTTAGCTGAACACATAAAAAACGTTGTTTTTAGCGAAGAATTTGAGGTTTTTTGATTTATGTTATCTTTCTAATCTTGTGTCAAAATCTTGTGCAATTTTGTTTTTTAAAATTTCTCTATATTATTTTTAGGATTTTTAGGTAATTGATTGAGCGGAAAGCATCGACTTCAGGTGGAACATGCTTTCAGTGTTCTCGAACAAGACCCCAGACTGCCATCATTCCATTTGAGGAATACGAATCTATGCTGGAAACTCTAGACATTCTTGAAACTGAGCCCGGCATTGTAAAAAAACTCAAAAAAGCACAAGAAGAAATAAAAGCCGGTGATTTTGTAAAATGGAATAAGGTTAAACGAAAGTCCTAACGCTGAGGCCAAATCAAAATAAGGAGTGTTCGAAATCATGGGATTGTAACTGGAGACCCAAGCCTACCGCGCCCCTCCCGTACGCAAAAGATCCTTCACAACACTGTACATCACCACGGGGAGGACTTCTAAATCGTCTACCTCACGCAGGGCTCCATGCCCTTTGGAGGCCAACTCCCTACAAAGCGCGAGGGAAGCTTTTTCCTTTCCCATTTTTAAAACTACCAAGTGTGGAAACCGAGGCGCTAAATACGCAGGATCTCGACCTGCTGTGTATTTTCCATCTGTCAAAAGTACCGTGGAGGGGGGTCTGCCTTTTCCTCTTTCTAAGAGTGCGTCGACTAAAGCAAGCGAAGTTTTTAGCCCCTCCTCTAAGTGTGTGTAACCTTGGGCTGGAACATCTAAAAAGCGCTCTACCAATTGTTCAATCGAAATTTTTTCGTCAGGACGTTTCAGGAGAGCTGCTTCGTTTTCAAAAGCCACAATCCCGATGGGATCCTCTGGAAATTGCAACAACACAACAGCCAGAGCCACAGCAGTCAGCGCGAGTTTTTCTCCCGTCATCGACAAGCTTGTATCCACCGTGAGGATCACACCTTGTTTCCGGTGGAGCTGATAGTTCATCCAAATCATTTCAGGGGACGAAAGAAGTGGGTCGTTTTCGAGGGTCTCCTCTAAATCAAGTTCGGGTTCCATGGCATTTTCTGGAAGTTCGTTCCAAGGCGAAATATTTTGGACTACGGGATGGGTGACGGACCCTAAAATATTTTGGGCTTGCTCTAAAACAGCCTGGGCAGAAATTTTTCTAAGATTTTTCGCGATTTTTTTAAACTGTGCCTTTGCTTTAAACTCGTGATATCGCGTCGCTACATCCCACCCCGACAGAGAAGAAATGTCTAAATCTCCATCCGAAATTTCCGCAGCTTCGGGGGGCAAGAAAAAGGGCTTGTCAAAAACAAGAAGGGGAGGGACCTTATCTGCCGGAACTAAAGTTTTTTTTTTAAAATCTGATCAATCCACCCTTTGATTAGAACCGCTGTTTCTTCTTGTGTTGAGAGACCGGACTCCGCATTTCTTTCCATTTCGATCCGTGTGGGAAGGCTTAAAAGAGCTGCTTGGACAAAGGCTTGTTCAAATTTTTTCCCATGCTTTAGAAACACTGCACACAGTTGACTGATGCTGAGCGCTGCCCTGACCGAAGCACCTCTCCTCACTTGGGGATGTTGCCGTGTGAGCCGGCAAAGTTGCACTGAAGCTTGTACCAAAAGAGTTTCCATTTGCTTTTCTAAATCTGTTTTACCCAAGCGAGTTTTTAGAATTTCAATTTCCTCTCCTTCGCTCTGATAATCAATGACCACGAGTTCAAATCGGTCTAAAATCGCTTCGCTGAGATGAGAGGTCGCAACAAATTCTTTTGGATTTTGAGTGGCGAGTACTAAAAAACCTAACTTTGCTCTTATTTCTCCGAGGCGAGGTACCATTATAACTTGCTCGTCGATGGCAGGGAGTAAAATATTCTGAACTCCCTCCGGCAATCGGTTGAGCTCATTGATAAATAAAATCCCACCACTCTGCATGGCCTCTACCAATGGCCCTGCAAAAAAAGAGTCCTTCGAAAATCCTTTTTTAATCACACTGGGAGGATCAAACCAACCCGTCAGCTTTTGTTCTGAGTATCGACTGTCTCCGTCCACACGAAAAACTGGGACACTGAACTCGCAAGTCGCTGCTAAAGCTAAATGCGTTTTGCCCACTCCCACGGGTCCTTCCAAAAGAACATTTTTCTTAGCCTCGATGCATGCACGCAGCATTTCTAATTCTTTTTGTCTTCCTATACACTTGGCTATACCTGTGGCTATAGACTTGGCTATACCCTTGGCTTCGCTACGCAGCTTATTTTTTTCTGCTAACACTTTTTTTGCCCTCACTTAGGTTTTGTCTTTATATTTTTTCTACGGATAAATTCTTCCACAATAAAACTGGCGACCTCAGATGGCTTTGTTCCTACCCCAAATCCTGCGTCAAAGCCACACTCGAGCGCCATGGGGTGAGTCACTCTAGGACCCCCTGCTACAAAAATGAGTTTGTCTCCTAAACCTGCTTTTTTTGCTTGGTCAGTAAGCTCTTTCATGTCTTTGATATGAATATTGTGCTGAGAAACCACTTTGGAAACTAAAACAGCATCTGCTTTTAACGCAGAGGCTGTTTTGAGAAGTTCCTGATTTAAAACCTGGGCCCCAAGATTTTTAGCTTCCAGCCACTCGTACCGCTCCAGCCCATAATCTCCAGCAAAGCCTTTCATATTAAAAATCGCGTCAATACCTACCGTATGGGCATCATAGCCAGTACACGCACCTAAGACAACGAGTTTTCGTCCGATTTGAGTTTTTATCAATTCGTCTATCTCATCGCGTGAGCGTTTTTGTGCGGCGATTTTAAGAACTTTAACCTTCGTAAAGTCTAAAGAGTGTTTTGTGTTTCCATAGACCACAAAAAGAGAAAATCCATTGGCTGCTTTTTCCATCGTAGCAATTTTAACTGACTCAAACCCCATTTTGTGGACCAGTTGCGAAGCGGCTTCTCTGGCTTCGGGGGAGGGTTCTACGGGGAAAGTAAAGCAGAGCTGAACAGTACCATCCCCCATGATGTCTCCGTAAGGCTTTAATTTTTTTAAATCGGGTTTGGTTTCTGCTCTCATTAAGAATGAGAATTTCTCTCAAAATATGGAATAAATCAAATTTTATTCACAAAGGGCAACATCCGCACTGTTTGTGCTCCAACCATCGGAGGTCGTTATAAGCGATACATTTTCAGAGGTGTCAATCACTCTCACATTGATATAGTATTTTTTATCCAGTTTTAGATTGAGGTCTGTTTCAACGGCCGTTGTTTCTATTCCACTACTTTTCCACTTGAGAACATCAGTTAGTTTGGGTGCACTCCCAATAGAATACTCGTATCTTAAAAGATCACTAGAGCTTGTAGGTATCCATGAAATAAGCGGGCTGTGAGTGAGAGAGTTACAAGACTCGCCATCTTTGACAGACTCGACAGCAACCGGTGGATCCATGTCTAATCGTTTTGCTGGAATGTGCCCATTGATATTTACCTGCCAGTGTGTCAGTTTGCCAATGATTTTTTCCCCAAAATCATCAGAGCCATCGATCACTTTGAGAGTCCACGTTCCAGCTGACATTTCGTTTAAAAAAGCATTTGCTAAAAAATGTGCATGATCTAGATTCACTTGAGCAATGCTGCTATTGATATTCATTAAGATACTTTTAGTCCCACTGGGAGAGTAGAGTTCTATGCCCAAAGTTCCAGCATCATCATGAGTAACGTCGGCTACAATTTCAATAGTCTCAATTTCTAGGTTGTGTCGAACTTTTATAGAAGACATTACTCCATCGGCATCTTTGTCTGGGATTTCTAAAGAAAGCTCTCCGCTCCCATAAATCCACCTCTCACTATCTTGCAGGTCAACGCGGTTTAAATCTTTTGTCTGAACATAGGATCCAAGTGGATAGGCATAATTTTTTGCCATAGCCACTGCTGCATCTGTATCGATGAGTCCAAATCCGTACTGATTATGGAAATAAACCTCTGCTGCGTTTTTTGTCCACCCTTCTTGATAAGTGTAACTTTCTAAATCGAGTCCATCTGGGTGCCCTGTTGCTCCGCTGTCAGGCTGTATGCGCCTTGCCGTTTTTGCAAGGATGTATTTCATGTCTCTCCAACTCATGTTCGGATTGACACTCAACGCAAGTGCAGCAACACCCGCGGTTATCGGAGCAGCGGAGGACGTCCCATTCATCCTGCTCGTATAATTACAATTCGGGTTGAGGAGAGACTCGCCCCTTTCGAAGGGGGTAGTAGCCGTACTCTTTGACAAACCACAGTCACACCCACTAAGATCCGTTGTGACAATAGCAGGATCTCCATTATATCCATGCCCAGCTGGAGCACTAATCCACACATTTGATCCAGGAGAGGAGTATTGTGTAATTTTACCACTCGAATCGATTGCAGCAGCTGAAATCATTTGAGGGTAGGAGTTGATGGGGTCAAAATTTGAATTCCCATAATATGCAATCCCATTTAAGAACGGGTTACAAGCTCCAAGATTCTTTCTAAAGTCATTTCCAGCAGCCTTTACATAAATGGCTCCTTTTCCAGAGCGCAAGTGACTGACCCCAAATTCGAGCTGTTTTAAGTAGAAGGGATCCATATCCGAAACAATGCATTGGGGAGTGCCATAGCTATAATTAAAAACATCAAAGTCACCCTCTGCCTGATTTTGCAGCATAGAAGTATCCTGTATGCGTCCATCATCTAGCGATAAAAAGAGGAATCCTGCAATGTGAGCACCTGGAGCAACGCCTCTACTTCCTATTCCATTCCATCCCGTTGCTGCAATAATTCCAGATACAGCAGTGCCGTGAAAACTACCTCCAGAACAGCTTTTGGGGGTGGGATCACCCATCCAAGGAGAAGGAAGGTTGTAGTTTTTTGAGACTCCAGGAATGATATTGTCTGCTAAATCTTCATGTTTAATTTCAATACCCGTGTCAGAAACAGCAATTTTAATACCCGCTCCACTGATTCCTTCAGCGATTGTTTTGTCCATATGAAGGTCCACCCCAGGTACTCCTGAAATATTCGAAAAAGCTTTTTGACCTATATTTTTGAGATGCCATGCTTCTGTTTTTAAGGGGTCTCCTAAAACATGAATTGAAAAGGGGCCCAATATTTCTGCGATGCCATTTTTTGTCGCAAAAACTGCGATTCTTTCAAATAAGCCTGGATTATTGGGTATCCCCTCTATTTTTCCGGTCTCGAGATCAAACCTCGCCCAAGGGGGGAGGTTGTTTGAAAAAAACAAAAGCTTGCTATCTAACAACTGTGGCGCAAACGAATATAAAAAATCTTGTTTCCCGATAAGTATAGGTTTTCCAGAAATCAATACCCGGGAAGGTATTGAAGCTGGGGGAGGAGGGGGAGGAGGAGTGGAAGCAGGAATAGGCTCTAGGTTTGGCCCAGAAGATGGAGTATTCGCAGGCTTTGGCAAAGAAACAGCGGGTATCCGATCGGGCGTATTCTCTGGAGTTTGAATTTCAGTTTTTTTTGACACTGTCAGCGTTGAGGGTTGAAAACAAGCTGATGTAAAAAACATGACTGAAATAACTAATGTGACTGTTTTCATTTAATTAATTTCCGATTGATGATCAATGATTTCTATTTGTGCATTCGTAATTTTTTTATCTGTGCTTAAACCAGCTACTATAGAGATGAGGTCTCTTTCGTGGGGAGGGCTGAAAAAAACTACACTTATCCTCTCATTAATGTGCTTGATGCTCAATTGATGGCGCTCTGCAAGATCTTCAAGGTCGGTCCCCGGTCTATATCCGGCAATGATTGTGCCTGTGACAATTCCAAACCTGTGATTCACTGGATCTTCGACAACTAGTCGGGATTTGTTTTGTGATATTTTCAATTCTGAGAGATTCTTTATGTTCATTTTGTCTGTTTTGTAGAAAACGACACTACCCATGCGATAGACAATGGGACCCAAATTTCTGGAATAGTGGCCCTCATCAATAAAGTCCATATCATTTCTGATGACATAGTTTGTTTTATTAATTTTCAACAACGGAAGCCCAGCAATTTTTCTTTGTTGTTCTTTTCTGTGTTTTATAAATTCTTTAAATTGAATAGCTGTTAATTTTTTATTACCATCTATCCCCTCGAAAATGTCTGGCTGTACCCGATAGGGACTTTGTGCTTTATTTTGTACTCTATTGAAAGACGTACTGGGTGAGTACGCAGGGGCGCGATCTACCTTTTGCTCCTGTCTCAGGTCGGGCCCTTGGTTAAACAATGAAAAGACAAAACAACCAACGGCAACCACTGTAATAGAAAGAAAAAATAAAGTATTGTGTTTTTTCATAAATCCCCCCTCCCAAGAGCCCTAGATTAGAATAGTAACACGTTGCACTATACCCTCTCAACGTATTTTTTGTTTAAAATTAGTTTAATAAATTACACGCCGTTTCCACTGTGGCAGGCGTGTCCGTTTTGACTGTGTTAAAAAATCTCAAAAAAGGATTGAGGTAATCAGGATCTCGCTCTATCACTCCGTCATGGCCTTTGCCGCCTGTTTCTGTACGACTGACTGTTGCAAATGCTTTTTCTTCGATGGCCTTAAAAAGTCCTTTTTGATGGACGCCCTCTAAATGAGCTGCTGTTTCCTTCAGAACTTTTTGAGCCCAGTTCTCAATCATCCCACCTGGCTTAAAGCTGATCTCAGAGCCTAAGTCTCTTGCCCCATTAAAGATATATTTTGCATTTTTAATGCTCATCCATCGATCTTGTAAAAGCGGGGTGTGCATGGCTTCGGTGGCCATTCCTAAAAGTTGAATGGTTTGACCAGTCAACACACCTACAAAATTAAACATTGCATCCATCAAATGGCTATAAAAAATATCTCCACATTTATAACGAGTGGGAGGCATAAATTTTATGGGTGCGTTGGGAAAAATATCTCGCGTCATTTGAGCTCTTGCAATCTCAAGCAAAAAAACGTTCGGATGTTCTGGGTTCATCTCTTGCGCGTGCCCAAGTCCCATCAAATCCTCTGTCATGTGTGCATTTTTTGCAAAACATTCGTTGATAAATTGAGAAGCCAAAACTTGGTGGCCATTTTCGATCGCATCTGCCGTGGTGAGGTAATTGTCCTCCCCTGTGTGAATCACAATTTGAGAGTGCGCAATTACTAAACGCGAAAAATGTTGATCAATGAGAGTCCTTTTCATATTGATGTCCCGGAAAAGAATTCCATACATCGCGTCGTTTAAGAGGAAATCTAGTTTTTCTAGCCCCCCCAAGACCGCGATTTCTGGCATGCAAAGCCCGGAACAGTAGTTGGTGAGTCGAATGTAGCGTCCCAGTTTTAAGCTTTCTTCGTCCAAAGCCTTGCGCATGATCTTAAAGTTTTCTTGAGTGGCATATGTTCCACCAAAGCCTTCTGTCGTAGCTCCATGGGGAACATAATCTAAAAGAGATTGCGCCGTACTGCGGATCACAGCAACGGCATCTGCCCCAGCTTGAGCAGCAGCTTGAGCTTGAATGACATCATCATAAATATTTCCTGTCGCCACAATCACATAGAGCAAAGGGCCTTCTTTGCGATGAACCTGAAAGCTATCGGTTGCCTTTTTTCGTAGCGCATCTCGCTCTTCTCTTTTCTCAGTCAGAGTCCTTTTTGCGTCAAGACAAAGAGCTTTTGCTTTCTCTATGATTTTGGATTCTAGGGCAAAAGGAATTTTGACAAGGTTTATTTTCCCAGAACAAACTTGTGCTGCCAGTTCTGGGGCAGGCATTTTATGTCGAATCATCCCATTTACAAATGAGCGCAGAACTCCTTTGTTTAAGCAGCCTTCTTTGTTTAAGAGTTCCACCACTTTGTTGGCCATAGGAAACCACTGTCTTCCTTGTAGGGTCGCACCATGGACTCCTAAAAGTCTCAGAGTCGCACGTTCTATGGCAACCGTCGTGTGCGTTTGGATGAGTTTGTCAATGGGAACAGCAATTTGTTTTGCGAGCTCTCGACACCGATCAATGATCTTTAGATCTAACGGGAGGTGAGACATGTTTAAAACTTACGAATAAGCTTCCATAAAAATACGGTTTAACTCTGGGCTTTCTCTCAAAATATTAAGGGCCGTTTCTGCATGAGATTCGCAATAGCCGTTTCCAATTCGCAGTTCAATATCAGCCCCAATGCCCTCTGCCCCTAGAGCTGCCCTTTGGAAACTTGTAGACATACTAAAAAAATAAACAATCCCATGTGTTCGGCAAGTGAGAATTGAGGACATTTCGGTATCTGGAATATTGGCAACATTGATGACAAGATCAGCCATCCGCCCTTTTGTCGAATCCCAAACTTTTTCCATTACAGCGACTCCATTTCTTGCGTCAGCATGGATCACTTCGTCCACAAAAGAAAGAGTGGAGAGGCGATCGATTGCTTCTTTGCTATAGTCCACTGCAATTGTTTTTACCCCTGGCTGTTTTTTAGCTTGATAGAGGCAAAGCATTCCTGACTTTCCACCACCGCCAATCACTAAAACAGTATTTCCTGCCTGCACGAGCTTTTCGGTTTGAGCGGGAGCTCCTGCTACATCCAAAACTGCAAGGGCGACTGTTTCTGGAATATCGTCGGGCAATTTTGAAAAAACTCCTGATGCAAACAATATCGCATGCCCCTCAATATCGACTCGGTCCGTTTTAGGGTGGATTTCTTTTATCTTCTTTATAGAAAGTGGCGTGAGTGAAAGAGAAACCAGAGATGCAATTCGATCTCCAACTTTGATTGGTTTTTGCTTTACTGGAAAAGTGGGTCCAATTTGCGCAACTGTTCCAATAAACATCCCCCCAGAACCCGTGACGGGATTGTGGAGTTTTCCTCGTTTATGGACAAGTTGTAAGAGAAACGTTTCAATTTTCTTTATGTTCCCTTCGCAACTTTCAGAAATTTGAAGAAAGCTCACAGAGTCAATATTGAGACTTTCAACCTCTACTAACAGTTCGTCTTCAGCAATCGGCAAACTTGGATCTAAGGTATCTGCCTGTTGAGGAAGTGTGCCTCTAGGCTCTAAAACTCTCCCTGTTCCCAAGGGATCAGGACTCCTAAATGAACTCATTTACAATGACCTCGCTTGATTTAATTTTTCTTCAACAATTTCATCAGCCACTTGGTGCGAAGTGGTTTCTTCTCTCTTAGATCGCTCTAGAATTTCTGCCATGGTGGAGTAAATTTTTTCGACGTGGGCAAAGGCACGCTCTTTATTGTAACCCCCAGGGAACATTTTTTCGTGATAAATATTGATCAGCCCTCCAGCATTGATCACATAGTCTGGAGCATACAATATATTTCTTCGTAACAACTCATTTCCGATCTCTGATGTGGAAAGTTGATTGTTGGCAGCTCCTGCTATGATTTTTGCACGAATCCGAGGCAAGGTGGTTTCGTTCAGAGTTGCTCCTAAAGCAGAGGGAGAAAAGAGATCACATTGAACGTCATAAATCGCATCCGGTCTTGTGATCTCGATCGAATATTTCCGTGTCACACGGTCTATTTTGTCCGGATCAATATCACAGCCAATTATTTTTGCACCGTCACTCATGAGATGCTCGATGAGGAAATAGGAAACACTTCCTAGGCCCTGGAGTGCAATGGTCATATTTCGGAGAGTTTGACTTCTAAAAGCATGCTTAGCACAAGCGCGCATGCCATGAAAAACACCCCACGCTGTGGCAGACGAAGGATCGCCACTTGAACCAGGTTCTCCTTCGATCCCTAAAATGTGCTTTGTCTTTCGCTTGATGACTTTGAGATCCTCAGAGTCTGTACCCACATCTTTTGCAGTAATATAGTGCCCGCCCAGTCGGTCGACAAATTCTGCAAAGCGCTCAAACTTTTTTTCCGTTTTTTCGGTCTTAGGGTCCCCCATGATGACCGCTTTTCCACCCCCCCAGTTCAAACCTGAGATAGCAGCCTTGTAGGTCATACCTTTAGAAAGCCTCAAAACATCGACCAAGGCCTCAGCTTCAGTTGCATAACTCCACATTCGACAGCCCCCAACGGCTGGGCCAAGCACTGTAGAATGGAGAGCAATAATGGCTTTTAATCCTACACGAGAATCACAACAATATACGATTTGCTCAAAGTTTTCGTCTTTAATCCATTCAAATACCATATGACTTCCCCATTGTGTCAAGGGTCTAACCTATCAAGGGTGTTGGAGGAAAATCAAGTGGGAATTAGGGGCTCCCCTCCATACCTTGCAGATAAAATATTTTAAAAATAAAAAAAGCCAACTAATGGTACACCTTATAGAATAAAGGAGACTGTAAAAAATGAAAGACGACTATAAGCTCAAGGGGCCTACGGCAAAAATGCAAATAGAAGTAGAAAAGGAAGTGCAAGAAATTTTACTTTCTATGGAAAAATATTCAAAATTTTCAGTGTCTGAGTTGACCAACACAGCACTCAAAAGATTTATCTCTGCTCACAAAGATTTTTTGATGCCGGTGGCAGCAAAATAGGATCGCAATGCCATCCGCGAGGCATGCCTACAAATCAAGAACTATGATGGCGCCCTCGGTAAATGGTCCTTTGATAAGAACGGTGACACCACTCTTAAAACAATGAGTGGTCTGATTGTCAAAGATGGCAAATTCGAGTTCTTGACTCAGCTGGGCTTGGAGTAGAGAGACTGAATATTACTCACTCGACAACGACTTTTTTGAAACTATAGGTCACTTTTATAAACTCCACATTGCTTTGAATCACTTGCTCCAAAAGATTGAAAGAAGCAGCCTCTTTTCTCTTATTATCTCTCAAGTGCTCAAGCTCAGACCTTCTTGCTTCTGGTATATTGTCGTTCTTTTCTAATTCTAAATTTAACTCTGCCAACTCTTTTGTTCTAGAATTTTCACACAAAAAAACACAAAGAAGATGAGTGTGAGACGTGCCTGGTTCGATAATTGCTTGAAAATTCGAAGTCCAATTTCTATCCGGTGCACTATATTGTTCTGCAATATGTTTTATAAATTTTTGTGGAGAACCTTTTATTTCGTCACTCACACTCTTATCTAAATCAAAGTAGAGATCAGCCTTTGTGCCTTTTAAGGTTTCGTAAGAAGCAAACAAGTCTTTGCCCTTTAATCCACCAAATTCAATTTCAATGCCAATCAACTCTTCTCTTGCTCTGTCATAAAGGGGGAGTTCTACTTTCGTATGCCCAGTCTCTTTAATTTCAGTAAAACCATCCTCGTTTGAATTTTGAGAATAAAAAGCGTTCCTCTTAATACTATTATTTTTAGAATTGCTCTCTGCCTTATTGGCCATTTTCTTATTGGCCATTTTTTCGACTTCATCTTGCTCTTTGTCCATAGACGCAAAAACATACCTCGTGTTCACAGTATTTTCGCTCTTCTGAACTGCGGTTTTTGGGGTATCGCTTTTTGGATTGACTGGCTCAGATGGCGCCTTATTTACATATCCATATTTGGATAAACTTGTCGTAATGGGACTGCAACGCGACAAAACAAGGAGGGTCAAGATCAATCCTAAAAAAACAAAAATCGTACTTTCTAATAGTCTGTGATGAGGCTTATTTTCATTCTTATTCAAATTTATTTTCATCAACATAAAACACCTCTGGCCATTGGCCACTGCTAGATTAATTCATCCGCAGATTATCTTTGGCAACTTTATAGAGCCCAATGTGTACACCACGCAAAGCATTCTGCACTGAAACAGCCCACCTAAGTTCTAAACCTACTGATATTTGTTTTATGAGATTATCCTCTACTGCTTGTAAATATTCTTTTGGCGTATTGCTGCTTTCAAATGGGATTAAATAAATATCCCCATTTTTTTCTAAAAGAATAAGCACTGTCAAATCTTGACTCCTTCTAGCAATGCCACACTCGTACAAAAGAAAAACTATTTCTGGATTGTTTTTAATATTAAAACTATTCCCAGTCAGATTGGTAAGTTTTTCGCTGATGTTGGTTCGATCTGCAATTTCAGCATGAATAACCTCAGAATCTGCAGATTCGCCACCATCTAAAGTCCGCTTGAGCTTAATAGACAATCTCCCTTGAACTTTTATATTTTCTTGTGCGCCATTTTTTGAAACACTGCCTACAGTCACATCTGTGGTAACAGGTGCAGCTATCGCAGTAGTAGATGGGACAGAATTTTCAGAAATGTTTAGAGTGGATGGTGTTGGACTTTCAGCTTGAGAGTCATTAATTACACTATTTGGGATTTCACTATTTGATACAGGTACGACAACAGGGGTCTCGGGGGCTGCAATACTGGGCTTTCCAGAACTAGAACTAGGAGAAATATGAACAGGCTCTGGCAACTCGCCTTGTGTAGACCCTTCGGCCTTCTTGGGTACAGAAGGCTTTTTTTCCTCTTCTTTATTACAAGCTCCACTGTACAAACTCAAGGTTGAGATCAAAGTCATAGCTAAAACGAGATTCCCAACTTTTTTTTCTAAATGTGTTTCTTTCAACATAACCAACGCTCCTCAAATAAGTTCTTCTTAAAATTAAGAAGAACAACTGTCCATACAGTAGCAAGATGAGTGCCACCCATGGCCAGTTTAAGTCCTTAATATTTATGGGGACAAAAAGGCTCTAAACTCTCTTTTAATATTAAATTGTATAAGTGTATAGTAACATGTAAAAAAAATAGTCACTCTCCGCGAAGATTTGTGGGCGCTCCTTTGTATTCGCTCGCTGGTGCTCGACTTTGCATCTGCTTTACAAAAGGGAGGTTTTTGAGCTGGGGGTGGGTTTTTAGAAACTCTTCTAAAACTTGGGTTCTTTGGTCGATTTGACCCAACTCCCCTAAAGATTTCATTTCATAAAACCAAGGGGGAAGGTACTCGGTTTCTAGGGTTCTGCTTTTGTGAAAAAGGATCATTGCATCCGCCCATTTTTTTTCATCAAAAAGCATCTTGCCATCTAAAAAAAGCTTCTTAGAATCAAGAGGTTCAAACTCTAAATCGACTGGTTTTACTTTCTCAGCTTCGACAAATTTCTCTTTGATCACTTGTTTAGTGATGGTTTTTTCTTGTTCTGGCTCGGTTAAATTAAAATATTTTCTCCAATAGGCGAGGAGCTTCTTGTCCCCTTCTTCGTGATTTAAACGAGGAGGTAGGAGCAATTTTAGTTTTTGCCCTAATTTAATCCGATAGGGAGCCGGTATGCCATTCCACTCTGCAATTTTTTTATAAAAACTCGATCTCCCATAGTAATAGAGAGCCACCATGCTCAAGTTTTTTGTATTCTCATTCACCGTATGCCAATAAACCTTGTCTTCTTGGGCATAAGAGTACTGAGCAAAAAACAAATGCATGCACAAATACAAAAAATAGTATTTAAAAACAGCAAACCTGTACAAACAATTCCCAGACCTATTTCTCGCCCTATTTTATATTATGGCTGATTCCTGTGAGATCATCGATGGGAATTTTTTGCCTAGAAGTTTTTGCCTCACCCTATGGGTTAAACCCCCCACCACTTTGACAAAATAGGGTCACTCACAAAATAACCTTCATCATCTTTTAAAATATACCCCAGTTCCTCGAGTTTTATGACTGCCTTTCTCACTGATGAGTGACCAGGAAGGCGGTGTTTTTTTAAAAAATAAGCTGCAGTTACGGGTTGTTTTGGATCTCTAGCAATGGCCTTAAATATTTGTCGTTGTTGAGAAGTCAACACCACAATGGCATTCTCGAAGGTCGTGCGCTCTTGACGAAAGGCTGCATTCAAAATTTCTTCGGGTGTCACTTTGTCCCAGTTTTTGTGAGTTGCATAACTTTCCCAGGCAAAAAAACCAAGAAGCTGCACATAATAAGGATGTCCTTGACTCATTTGAGCAATGATTTCGGATAAAGCCAAAGGCGCTGTATCACCCGATAATAAAAACCTTGAAGCTAAATAATGTGTGGTCTCTGAAATGGGTACAAATCCTAAATCAAAACGAAGTGCACTTTGATAAAAAGCTCGCTTTTTATTAAAAAACATCTCTTTTAGCAACGTAGGAAGACTCCCAGAAAAAAAAACGGTTGTGCTTTTAAAATGCTGAACAACGGCTCTCAAATATTTTTCAATCTTCCCAGAGGGGTCGTAAGCACATATTTCCTGGATTTCATCAAAAATAATAAGCTTTTTCCCTAATTTTTTATTCAGATCAAACCAAAGTAAAAGCTCCTCTAAGTCCTTAAAACTGAGTGGATTTGAATCTAGAGAAATACCAAACTCAGGCTCACCTGAGGGACTGATAGAAATTTTTGGAGCAAGCTTCGGAAGTCCTTTTTTAATTGTTGCAACCAACTGAGAGAGCGTCCCTCTCTGACTTTTCACAACCTCCTGACCGATGAGATTCAAAAAAGCTTCTTCTGTTGAGCTTTTAAACAAATCTACAAAAACTACAGTAAACGAATGTTTCTGTTTTAGCTCCGTGGCTACTCTTTCTAAAAGGCTCGATTTTCCAAACCTGCGTGGAGCCAAAAGTAAGGTGTGCTGCCCTCCCAAAGCGTGCTGCATCAACGTTTTTAGTTCTTGTTTCCGGTTAAAAAAAACGCCTTCGCTTGCGATACCTTTCATTTTGAATGGATTGTGAACACTTTGATCCATGACACTATTAGTGTGACACCAATAGTGTCGTAAGTCAACTCTGCCGCCCTAAGTAGCAAGATCCATGAGTTCAGAAATATCCATCACCTTGACCTTGCCTTGCATCTCTTTAGACTTCACTCCATCGGTGAGCATTGTCATGCAAAAAGGACAGCTCGAAGCTACGACCCCGGCATTGGTTTCTAGCGCTTGCTCAGTGCGCGCAATATTGACTCGCTTGCCGGTTTTTTCTTCCATAAACATGCGGCCCCCGCCTGCCCCACAGCACATGCTTTGATCGTGATTGCTTTTCATTTCTACGACGCGCGCAGAAGGGATTGAAGAAATCACAGAGCGTGGCTCTTCGTAGATCCCATTCCAGCGGCCCAAGTAACAGCTGTCATGAAAAGTCACAGTCTCATCTACCCCCTTTGTGGGCTTTAACCTTCCGTCCCGAACAAGCTCTGCAATATATTGCGAATGATGCACAACTTCGTAGTTGCCTCCAAAGTCTTTGTACTCGTTTTTAATCGTATTAAAACAGTGCGGGCAAGAAGTTAAAATCTTTTTAGGTTTATAGCGATTGAGCGTTTCAATATTGGCTTTCGCTAAAGTTTGATAAAGATACTCGTTCCCAATCCTGCGCGCTGGATCTCCTGTGCATTTTTCTTCCATCCCTAGAATAGCAAACTTTACCTCTGCTTTTTTTAATAAACTCACCATAGAACGAATGACTTTTTTATTTCTATCGTCATACGATCCGGCACATCCCACCCATAAAAGCACATCGACATTGGAATCCTCTGCCATCGTTTTTACAGACAACCCTGATGCCCAGTTAGCTCGATCCGACTGACTGAAAGCCCACGGAGAGCTATTGGTTTCCATATTTTTAAATACTGTTTGCACTTCGGGTGGAAATCGCGACTCCATCATGACCAAATTGCGGCGAATATCGTAAATTTTGTCAACTTGCTCGATAAAAACAGGGCACGCAATTTCGCACGCTCGACACGACGTACATGCCCAGATCACATCTTCTGTGACGTTAGAATCTATGATATGAGAAACCTGATCGCCTTCATGTTTTAAAATCTTATCTTTATTTAAAAAGAGATTATTTTTTAAGTCTAAAATAAGCATTTTAGGCGAAAGCGGTTTGCCTGTATTCCAGGCAGGACAAAGGTCTTGGCAGCGGCCGCACTCCGTACACGAATAATAATCCAAGGCATCTTTCCACGACAGGTCTGTCACTTTAGCAGCTCCGTACTGTGTCACTTTTTCGTCTTCGAAGTTGATGGGAGTCATCCCTTTTTCGCGCTGTAGCTTTTTTAAAAAAGTATTAGGCCCCGCAGCCACAATGTGAAGGTGTTTTGAACTCGGAATATAAACCGAAAATCCGAGCACAATCAAAAGATGCACCCATTTAAAAAAAATACCGAATCCATAATTTGTTGAGGCATCCAACTGAAACCCACTTAAGCAACTTGCCACAAGACTGGAAACAGGCATTGCATTTTGAAACCATGGAGATTTGCCTAAAAAAGTAAATCCATTCATCAATAAAATCGACACCATCAAAAGCCCAATAAGGCATAAAATAATGCCAGCGTCTTTGGACTTGCCAAGCCCCTCTGGACGTAGAACATACCTCCGATAACAGGCAAAAAGCACAGCCAATAAAACTGCTAAAGTAAAAATATCTTGGAAAAAAACTAAAACCGAATATGGGATCTGTCCTATAAATTCAAAATCTGCAGCGCTGTAAATCGTAGTAGACATTTGTTCGAGTGTGCCCACTGTAATAATGATAAATCCCCAAAAGATAATCGCATGCATGATGCCTGCGCCCCGTTTTTGGAGAACTGCTTTTTGCCCCAGGACATTGACAAAGGTAGTCCATATGCGTGCTTTGATTTGATTGAGAGTGGGTCCTTTGCCGCGATGGGACATCATCATTTTGTACAATAAATAAAAACGATAGCTAGACAATCCAAAGGCAGAAAATGCAATAGGGAGAAATAGGAAAGTTTGCCAGGTCAAGGTCATTGAAACTCGCTCTAGTGTTCTTTAATTTTTTTAAACTCTTCTTTTAATAGTGGCACAAGAGCAAATAAATCGCCAACAATTCCATAATCTGCTACTTGAAAAATCGGAGCCTCTGCGTCTATATTGATTGCCACTATGCATTTGGATGTTCTCATTCCTGCCAAATGCTGAATCGCCCCACTGATACCGCAAGCAATATAAAGAGCTGGAGAAACGACTTTTCCAGTCTGGCCCACTTGATCTCGATGTGGACGATAGCCAGAGTCTACGGCTGCGCGAGAAGCACCCACTGCAGCCCCTAAAACATCCGCCAATTCTTCTATGATTTTAAAATTATCCGCGCTCTTAAGAGATCTCCCACCAGACACTACAATGGCCGCTTCCGTGACATCCGGCCTAGCACTTGTACCCTTGACGACTTCTAACACTTTTGTTTTGAGGCCAGAAAAATCCACGGCCACAGAGACAACTTCTGCGGACTTCGAAGAGTCTACCTTTGACACTCCAATGGCGTTTGGCCTGATGCTGGCCACTCTCGGGCCACCACCTAAAAACTCGACCTCTACTGTGGCTTTTCCTGCATAAATGGGGCGCCTCACTTTGAGCGTTGATCCTTCGATTTGAACTTGCGTGCAATCACTGGCCAGACCCACTCCGAGCTTCGCAGCCAGCTTGGGCATAAAATCTCGACCTGTGGGAGAGTGACTCGCTAAAATAATTTCTGGAGAGACCTGTTTTACAACGGCCAAAATAGCGTGTGTGTAGGCTTCTGCAGTATAATATTTTAAAGCAGGTGCTTCGATCAAATGCACTTTCGAGGCTCCATAGGGACCTAATTCTTTGGAGAGCTGAGAAACGCCCTCTCCTAAAAGCACGACATGGGTTTCGTTTCCTGATTTCGAAGCTGCACCCAAAAGCTCGAATGTTGATTTTTTAAGCCGTCCCTCTCTTTGTTCTGCAATGACTAAGATTTTTCCCATGAGTTACACCACCTTTGCTTCTTCGTGTAAAAGTCTGACCAGCTCTTTGGCTTGTAATGCAGGATCTCCTGCAATTTTCTTTCCTGCTTGTTTAGGAGGCGGCAGCTGAAAGTTTTTGTACCGAATCTTTTGGTCATTTTCTCCTACACCTAACTCAGCTGCCTTATAGGCTTTCACTTCTTTTTTCTTAGCCTTCATAATATTGGGTAAAGTAGCGTAGCGAGGTTCATTCAAACCTTTCTGAGCTGCAATCACTGCGGGCACGCTCACCTGCACCATCTCGTATGCACCACCCTCGATCTCGCGTTTGCACTTCAAAGAATCTGCACTATACTCCACATTCAAAATAACCGTGACATAGGGAAACCCTAAATACTCCGCTAAAAGTTGGCTCACCTGTGCTGCTCCATCATCAATGGCTTCTTTGCCAGTAAAAACAAGATCCACTTTGGCTTCTTTTTGAAGTGCTGCTGCCAATGCTTTTGCAGCACTGTTATTATCTGCAGTTTCTAGCAGCTCAATATGAATTCCACTATCTGCTCCCATTGCAAGGGCTGTCCTCAAAGAATCCACCACTCGCGCAGGCCCTGCACTTAAAACCGTCACTGTGCTTCCTGTATTTTTTTCTTTGAGCCGCAAAGCCTCTTCGATTGCAAATTCGTCATAGGGAGAAATAATCCATTTGACACCTGCTGTGTCAATCCCACTATTGTCAGAATTGAGTTTTATTTTTGTCTCCGTGTCTGGAACTTGTTTGACACATACATAGATGTTCATAAAATAACCTTTCTCCCTATTTCAAAATTTCTGCCACTTGTTTGAGTTTCAATTCATCCAAACACAAAGTGAATCGCACAAACCCTTCTCCCGCCTGTCCAAAACCCTTTCCAGGAGTGGCTACAATACCCTGTTTCTGGATTAAATTTAATACAAAATCTTGAGATTTAACGCCCTTTGGCAACTTAGCCCAAACATAAAACGTAGCCTCTGGCTTTTTGCACGTAAGCCCCACTCGGTTGAGCGCAGGAACTAAAATATCCCGACGTTTTTGATAAATCGTTCTCAGTTCTGATCCAAAAGGTTCATACCCTTCTAACGCGGCAATTCCAGCTTCTTGGCAGGCATTAAATACGCCGGAGTCCATATTGGTTTTAATGAGAGAGAGGGCCTTCAAAATTTCGGCATTTCCAACAACAAACCCCACACGCCAACCCGTCATATTAAATGTCTTAGAAAGACTATGAAACTCACATCCAATTTCTTTTGCTCCAGGAACCTCTAAAAAGCTTGGAGGAGCAAGACCATCAAAGTAAATTTCCGAATACGCATTATCATGGCAAACCAAAATCCCATGGTGATGTGCAAAAGAGACAACCTGCTTAAAAAACTCTCGTGTGGCTGTCGCAGAGGTTGGGTTATTAGGATAGTTTAGAAAAAGAAGTTTTGTTTTTTTTCGGACCTTTTTTTTAAGGTCATCCCAGTCTGGCAGAAAATTTTGAGCCGCTTTGAGTTTAAAAACCTGAGGGATACCCCCGGCAAAGGCGGTTGCAACCGAATAAACAGGATATCCTGGATCGGGAACCAATACATGATCTCCAGGATTTACAAAAGCCAAAGGGATATGAGCGATCCCGTCTTTAGAGCCAATGAGAACTAAAACTTCGTTTTCAGGATTGAGCTGCACCTGAAATCGTTTTTGATACCAGTTTGCGATTGCCACTCGAAAAGAATGGAGGCCAGCATACGAAGGATATTGATGATTGAGAGGATTTTTTGCAGCTCGGTAAAGCTTTTCAATAATAAAATCGGGCGTGGGCAAATCAGGATCTCCAATGCCCAGAGAAATGAGCGTTCTCCCTTTTTTGATTTCCTGTTGTTTGATTTCGTCGATCCGAGCAAAAAGGTATGGAGGAACTTTTTTTGCACGATCACTCAGTCGGATCCTGACTTTCATTGGTACTTCTCTTTGAAAAACTGTTCGAGAGGCAACATCCCTGTGAGCCCCGGGAGCTTTGCTTTTTTCTCAGCCAACCAAAGTGCAACTTCGATCGCTCCCCTTGCAAAAATACTTCTGTCTTTTGCACTGTGAGAAAATATCATCTGGTCATTTGCACCATAGTAACGGACTTCGTGCTCTCCAACAACCTCTCCAGCTCGAACACTGTGGGTTTGTACGTTTCCAGGTCCCATGGGCGAAATCACTCGCTGCAAGGAAATAGCTGTTCCACTGGGCATATCTTTTTTATGGCGATGGTGGGTTTCTAAAATGACAGGAGTGTATTTTAGTTTTTCTAAAATCCCATGCCCTGATTTGAGAATTTCTGTAAAAGCCATGACACCTAAAGAAAAATTAGAAGAAAGCACAATCGCTGTTTTTTTTGAAAGATTTTCTATCTCTCTCAAATCATCAATTTTCCAACCGGTGCTCCCTAAAATAAAAACTGGCAAAGGAGCACTCAAAAGCGCTTTTTTGATAAGCTCTACCGCTGCCGCAGGAGCCGAAAAATCAATGACGGCCTCTGACTTTAGAAGAGGCTCTAAAGCTTCTCCTTGACTCGCTTGAGCACAAAGCTCGGCTTGCTGTAAATAGCTGCTTTTCAAAAGCTCTTGGACTGTTTTTCCCATCCGACCCGAAGCACCGAGTATTCCGATTTTGATCATAGCGACTGCCTCTTTTGAGATAGGATCTTGCAAAATTTTAAGCTTTCTTCAAGTTTTTTCTGGCTAGCCTCTTGCATAGGAACCAGCGGGAGTCTCAAATAATTTCCGCACCATCCTGCGTAGGCCAAGGCCGCTTTGATGGGTCCAGGATTGCTTTCTATAAATAAATCTCTAAAAAGAGGGTAATACTGAGTGTGAATTTCGAGTGCACATTTGAGGTTTCCCTTTTCGAACGCACTTTGAAGCGCGACCAAAGCACGCGGAAATAAATTAGAGGCCACAGAGACAATCCCCCGAGCGCCTAATGCTAGGGAGGGTAAAAAATTGACATCATCCCCAGTAAGAAGGTCTAATTTTTTCCCTGCTTGAGAGAGCTGATCTCGAATTTCGCTCAAAAAGGAAAGACTCCCCGAAGCTTCTTTGAGAGTCGTGATTTTAGGATGAGCGGCCAACTTTACAATGGTTTCAGGGGTAAGACTCACGGCCGTGCGTCCCGGGACATTATAAAGCATCACTTCGCAATCAATTGCCTCAGCAATAGTTAAAAAATGTTTGAATAATCCAAATTGAGTCGGTTTGTTGTAATAGGGCGTAACCAGCAAAACCCCTGCAACACCTTGCTTGGATGCCCACTGAGAAAAAGCTACGGTTTCCGCCGTGTCATTGGTGCCAGTCCCAGCCACTACTTTTGTATGAGAGCCTTTCAATTCCTCTAAGGCCATGAGTATGAGTGTTTTTTTTTCTTCCTCAGAAAGGGTGGGAGCCTCTCCTGTAGTGCCACAGGGAATCACTCCTGCTACTTTGGCGGCTTTCTGGTTTTTTAGAAGTTCTTTGTATGCTTTGAGGTCAACTTTGCTGTTTTTATCAAAGGGGGTAACCAGAGCCGTCCAAATACCGTGCATAAGCATCTGTTACCATAAAAGGGGCGGCTCTAAAATATATATAAAAGCTCGCCCCCTAGAAAGAATTAGTTGATTACGGTCTGTTGGACCCATGATCCATTTTTTTGAACATAGGTGTATCTTTCTTTTCCGTTGATTTTATGGATTTGGACTTTGTCCACTTTTTCGACAGCTCCATTTGTAGAAGGAGTCATAAAAAAATCCACATCCACTTTGTCTCCGCCCTTGTCTTTAAAGTCTGCACAGACAAAAGAGGTGCCATTATTTAATTTTACAATTTTCTGGGTGTGAATCTTGTCTAAAGTCAATTGGCGATCCATTTGGCTGATCTCGTCTTTCATTACAAATAAGCCATTGGATTTGGTCTGTTCATTTTGAATAAAGGCTTTTAGGTCTTGCTCTACGTTTTTAGGATTCCAAGACGAATGACCTCCTGGTTTTTTGTCTTTTTTATGGCCTGACTTATCCCCTGGTTTCATAGGGTGTTTCACGTCTCCCCCTGGTTGCTCATGTTTCTTGGGTTCTCCCTTTGGGTGCTCATGTCCCTGTATTTTGGGATCCCCCTGTGGATGTTCTGCTGCTGACTGATTTTGTTCTTTAGTAGTAGTAGTTGGGTGTTCCTCAGAAAAAGCACTTGGAACTTGGAAATAAAATAAAACGGCACTGGCTAATACTGCATTTAATAAATAACGCATGTTTTCTCCTTTTCTAATTTAAGATATTAAGGCTATACTTTCCTACTTAGGTTTATTTTTTTACTTTTGTAAACAAAAAAGGGGGCTGCAAATGAATTTAAGCAAGTTTTATATTTTTTTATATTTTCTGTTCTGCATTGTTTTTGGATTGAGAGCCTTTTCAGCTCTACCCCCACACTCTGCTGTAGCTCAATACGAATTTACTTACCATGTCACGGTGCCTCAACAAGAGGCCGGCGTAAAATCCATAAAAATGTGGATCCCTTTTCCGGCCGAAAATCTCGAACAAAAAATTGTTTCGCATCTGATTTCTACCAATGTCCCTTATCAAATTACAAAAGAAGACAAGTTTGGAAATCGAATGTTTTTTTTATCCGTCAACACCCAGAACACCTTCCCCATTCAATTCGAAGCGGTCTATAAAATTGAGAGAAAAGAGGCGCTCTCTTTAGGTCTCGATCAACTCGGGAGAGAACTCCATTGGAGCCCTGCGGAGTTTCTCAACATAGAAAAAAACACCCCTATCCGTGGTGTCATTGCAGAAATTGCCGAGAAAGAGACACAAGGACTCACTGAAAACTCAGAAAAAATTAAAAAAATGTACCAATATATTGTCAAAACGATGTCTTATAGCAAAGAGGGCACAGGCTGGGGCAGAGGAGATGCCATCTGGGCCTGCAGCAACAAAAGAGGAAACTGCACTGATTTTCACTCCCTTTTCATAGGCATGGCTAGAAGTCAAAAAATTCCAGCTCGTTTTGAAATTGGATTCCCTATTCCGCCCCAAGGCGAGGGCAATGTCCCAGGCTACCACTGTTGGGCGAGAGCCTATTCTGAAAAAACAGGTTGGGTTCCAGTAGATGCAAGCGAAGCTAAAAAAACAGGTAAAATGCTCGAATACTTTGGTCACCTCCCCAATAACCGAATCCATTTTACAACAGGGAGAGACCTCGAACTCAATCCCAAGCAAGCAGGGGAACCACTTAATTTTTTCATTTATCCCTACATGGAGTTAGACAACAAAGCTTCGGAGAACTTCAAAAAAGAATTTTTTGTAAAAACTTTGACAAAATCGTGATAACTTTCTTGCAGCGAGTAACATTGTTTATATAGATTCTACTCAGAAAGGCTCTAGCACCTATGGCCATCACACACTCTTTGGACAAACAAGCTTCTTATGGCGAAACACTTCGCCAAGATTTTTGGTGGATTCAGCCTATTGCTGTTTTTTGTGGGTTATCTGCCTTTATTCTTTATTCTACTTGGGCAGCATTTCAGGGAAATCATTATCACTTTGGCCCCTACCTTTCGCCCTTTTACTCTCCTGAGATTTTTGGAGACTCCCCTCACAGCTGGTTTGGACCTAAACCCAGCCTGTTTCCGCAGTGGGCTCCTTGGTCACCTGCATTTTTAATTCTCTGGATCCCTGCTAGCTTTAGACTGACTTGTTACTATTACCGTGGAGCCTATTACAAGGCCTTTTGGGCTGATCCTCCAAACTGTGCTGTGGGTGAACCTCGCAAATCTTATCTAGGAGAGCAAACGCTCCCCCTGATTTTACAAAACCTGCACCGATATTTCTTTTATTTGGCTGCGATTTTTATTCTTTTTTTATTTCACGACGCTTGGACAGCCCTCTGGTTTACAAATCCGGCTACAGGACTGAAAACTTTTGGAATTGGAGTTGGGACTTTGGTGCTGACGATCAATGCCATTCTTTTGGGGGGTTACACCTTTGGATGCCATTGTTTTAGGCATTTTGCTGGAGGATCTTTAGACGAAATCTCTAAAAAACCCATCCGCCATAAAGTTTATGAGGGTGCCAGTTGTTTAAATCGACGGCACATGCTTTGGGCTTGGATGAGCCTTTGTTGGGTAGGTTTTTCGGATATTTACATCCGGCTCTGCTCAATGGGGATTTGGACAGATTGGAGACTTTTTTAATATGTCAAATGAGCAAACTTTTTCCCATGACGTTTTAGTCATTGGTGCGGGTGGAGCAGGCCTGAGAGCCGCCATCGAAGCCGCTCAAATGGGTCTCTCTGTTGGACTGATCTGCAAATCTCTTTTAGGAAAAGCCCACACCGTAATGGCAGAAGGCGGGGTCGCTGCCGCACTTGCCAATGTGGATGATCGAGATAGTTGGAGTGTTCATTTTGCCGACACCATGAGGGGGGGACAATACCTCAACAATTGGCGGATGGCAGAGCTGCATGCCAAAGAAGCTCCCGATCGAGTGCGGGAACTCGAAGCTTGGGGAGCAGTTTTTGATCGCACTCCAGATGGTAAAATCCTGCAGCGAAATTTTGGAGGCCACAAATACCCTCGGCTTGCCCACGTAGGGGATCGCACGGGATTAGAAATGATTCGAACGCTCCAAGATCACGCCATCCATCAAGGCATCGAAGTCTATATGGAGCAAACCGTGATTCAACTCTTCAAAGATGGTGATCGGATTTCTGGAGCCTTGGCCTATGATCGAGAGAGAGGACAGTTCAAAATTTTTAATGCCAAAGCCATTGTGCTAGCCACTGGAGGCATTGGGAGATCCTTCAAAATCACAAGCAATAGTTGGGAGTATACAGGAGACGGCCATGCGCTGGCCTATCACGTGGGTGCGTCCCTTATAGATATGGAGTTTGTGCAATTTCACCCCACCGGAATGGTCTGGCCTCCCAGTGTGCGTGGCATTTTAGTGACTGAGGGAGTGCGTGGAGAAGGTGGGATCTTAAAAAATAAAGACGGCAAACGATTTATGTTTGATGACATTCCTGAAAATTATAAAAATCAAACTGCCGACAACCCAGAGGAAGGCTGGCGCTACGTCTTAGGGGATAAAAACGCAAAACGGCCCCCAGAGCTGCTCACCCGTGATCATGTTGCGCGATGTATTATGAGGGAAGTTAGGGCAGGAAGAGGCTCTCCCCATGGTGGTGTATTTTTAGACATTGCCTGGATCAAAGAAAAGATTTCAAACTCCGAAGAACATATTAAAAAGAAACTCCCCAGCATGTACCACCAGTTTAAACAGCTGGCCAATATCGACATCACCAAAGAACCCATGGAAGTCGGCCCCACTACACACTACATCATGGGAGGGATTTTAGTAGATGGAGACACGCAAATGACTAGCCTGCCTGGACTTTTTGCCGCTGGTGAGTGTGCTGGAGGCCTTCACGGAGCCAATCGCCTCGGAGGAAATTCGCTTTCAGACCTCTTGGTCTTTGGAAAACGTGCCGGAGAATATGCCGCAAAATATGCGCTCGAAGTTTCGCATGGGAAAATGAATGTACAGGAAATTGACGAAACAACCAAAAAAGCCCTAGAACCTTTTGGGAGAACTACTCAGTCCACAGGTCCCTATCAAATTCAACAAAAACTCCAAGATATGATGCAAGACGGAGTTGGCATTGTCCGGTCAGACGCAGAGATGAAAAAATCCTTAGAGAGCGTTCTAAACTTTAGAAATAATCTTGAACAGATCTCTGTCGATGGAAACAGAGAATACAACGCAGGTTGGCATACCGCATTAGATCTCAATAACCTCTTAACCGTTTCCGAAGCCATCACTCGAGCGGCCATTGAGAGAAAAGAAAGTAGAGGGGGACACTTTAGAGAAGATTATCCCAACAAAGTAGATTTGTTTGGTAAAATTAATTTAGTGATTCAAAAAGGAAAAAACGGAGAGATGCAAGTGATACAAAAAGCCATTCCTGAGATGCGTCAAGACTTAAAAAAAGTGATTGAGGAGATGAAATAGATGGAGGCAACTTTTAGAATCTGGAGAGGCAACTCTGAAAAAGGAGATTTTCAGGATCTCACGACCTCTGTCACTGAGGGAATGGTGGTTTTAGATGCTGTTCATCAAATTCAGGCCGAAAAGGCAAATGACTTGGCTGTTCGCTGGAACTGCAAAGCTGGGAAGTGTGGATCTTGCTCAGCTGAGGTCAATGGAATGCCTAAACTCATGTGCATGACCAGGCTGAGTGATTTGGATTTGTCCAAACCCGTCACCCTCACACCCATGAGAGCTTTTCCAAAAATTAAAGACCTCGTCACGGATGTCTCTTGGAATTTTAGAGTGAAAAAGAAAATTAAAAAATTTACTCCACGTCCTCCAGACGCCCAGGATGGAACCTGGCGCATGCAACAGACCGACATCGACCGTGTGCAAGAATTTAGAAAATGCATTGAGTGTTTTTTATGTCAAGACGTCTGCCACGTGCTTCGAGATCATCACAAACACGAAGAATTTATTGGACCCCGTTTTTTAGTCTATACAGCAGCTCTCGAGATGCATCCCTTAGATACTTTGGATCGCCGCGAAGAACTCAAAAAAACTCAGGGCATCGGTTACTGCAATATCACAAAGTGCTGCACCAAAGTTTGTCCAGAAAATATCCAGATTACAGACAATGCAATTATCCCACTCAAAGAACGAGTTGCGGATCAGTTTTATGACCCTGTGCACAAGATTTTAGACTTCATTAGAAAATAAACTCAGGCTGCCTCTTTTGTAACAACCTTCATATCCACACGATAACCTAGAACGGCTAACAGGCGCAGCATTTCGTCTACAGATTTCTTATAGTTTGCAGGATCTAGCAAGCGATAGAGCTGGCTTGGAGAAGTTTTGAGTTGACGAATGACTTCGTGCTTACTTAGCCCAGCATGTTTAAGTAATCCAAGCGCTTCCAGGGTAAGTTGATGAAGGGCCATGTCCCTCAAAAAACCAGGATCTTGGTTGTAATCCAAGAAAGCATCCAAATGGACAGAGCCCTCTCTGCCTGAACTCAGGATATAGGTAACCGCCCTGTAACCAAGTTCTGAATCTACATAGGCAGTTTTGATCTTGTCTTTGGCAGAAGGCTTTAGGCGAAGGCGGGAAAACGGCAAGCTCAGGGTTCCTTTAAAAATTCCAATCTCTAAAGTTTTCTTCCGAGAGTTCACTGAAACACAATAAATTTTCATAGCTTTCCCTCTTTTACAAGGCCATTAAGCAATTTCAAAATCTTGTCATTAATGGCTCCGCTCATCAGAACCCGGGCTTCTAAGTTCCACTTAGCCACTTCTTTGCCATCTCTAAAAACATGAACATGTCGTGGGTCATGATCTCCTTTATAAGTGATAAATATATAACCACCGCGACGTAGTTTTCCCATTTTCATTAGATATTACCACACAAGGTAATATATATAAAGAAATTTATTTGCTTTTCTTTTTAAATCCAAATAAGATTGTAATAAGCATTGTCCCCCAGAAAATCAAAAATGCCGGTGCTTGGGGTGAGTGAAAATTAAGATAAGAAAGCTCTAATCCCTCTAGAATCACTTTCACCCCAATTAAAAAAATAAGGTGATAAGCCGTGTCTTCGAACGCTGGGAATTTCTCTAAAACATTAATAAACCCGCTGGCTGCAAAGCGCATGATGACAATTCCTAGCACTCCTCCTGTAAAAATAACCCAAAACTTAGGGGTCAGTGCTACGGCCGCTAAAATAGAATCCAGCGCAAAAGCAATGTCGGTGAGCTCTATGGCTAAAATGGTTTTCCAAAAATGGCGAGATGACTGTGTTGGTTTTTCTGCCTCCTTTTTTTTGGGAATAAAATGTTGAGCAGCGATAAAAAGGAGGTAGGCTCCGCCTACAAACTTGACCCAGTGCCAGCGCAAAAGCTGACTGATCAAACCCAAAGCTAAGAATCTAAATCCAATGGCTCCTACAAGCCCATAGGTAAGCGCTTTGCGTCTTTGCTCTTTGGGCAAACCCTTGGCCAAAAGAGCAAGCACGAGGGCATTGTCGATCGAAAGGATGCCCTCTAAGAAAACCAGAAGTAAAATGAGAACAAGATCGCCGGAGGTGAACATAGCCCACTATAACGGAAGAGTTAGAAAAAATCATTCGATTCGTTCAGAGGCAGTATCCCACAGTATGCCTATTGTTTTATCATTTGAAAGTAGGCTTTGAATTTTTTCATCGTACAATAAGACCTCCTCGCTGTAGAGAGCATGGTGCTTTTCTAGGTACCTGTTTTTATTATTGGGATCTTTTTTTAACCATTCATCAAAAAGCTCGGCGTCAGATTTTGAAAATTTTTGAGTATAAGCAAACATGCTTGCAGGGTCAGGTGGATTACTTTTAAACTCTGCTTTTAATTCGTTCAAATAAAAGTCTGACATTTTATGATTGAGGACGAGGTCTGCCTTTTCGGCCAGTTGCATAAAATTAAAATAATCAGTCTCGTTTTTTGGAGGTAAGTGTAGGATTTTACTATACAAATCTAATGCCAACAATTTTAGCATTTCTATCTCAGCAGGGCTACATTTTTTGCAATTATCGTAAAGGGTTTTTAAAAGTGCTGTTTGCACTCCATATCCCCCGTTCAGACTAATATCACAGACATCCATCCCTCTATAGTCATTATCCATTGGACAATTCGTGTGGTGAAAAGCTAAACTTTTTTTATTCCCATCGCTGTGCCTTGCTTCATGAAATAAGCTAGAAAGTCTCAAAATACTATTTGCCTCTGACTTTAAATTTCCATTAGATAAATCTACACTGGTGAGGTCTGGATCCACAAAAACAACTCCCACCCTAGGAGAAGAAATGTCAACCATCGAACTGTTTCTCAATTGGAGAGAAACACGCTTTTGATTCTTTTTTCCATACAAATAATACCAACTTCCAGAATTTTTAAATAAAAATATTCCGCTTTCTTTTGTTAAAATCTTCTTATAGAAGTCCGAGGGACTGGGCTCTCGGCTGAGAACTCTGCGATTTATTCTCTCTAGAAAAACGAAAACTGGAAAATCATGGTTTGGATATTTATAGAAATTTTCTGCATTAACCTTTGTATTACCATCTTGAGTCGTAATGATCTTGACTCTTTCATAAAGCCAGTTTTCTAGAAGAAAAATCGCGAACAATCCTGAGCTATCAGGTGTTAATTTAAAGTCAGGATGTTTTTTAAAATCAAATTCAAAAAGCGGCAACAACTCAGGGTCAAAAGTTTTAAACTGAAAGTTTTTTAGGACTTCCAGATCATATTTAATGAGCTCTTCAAGTGGTTTTTCTTGGTCTGTGGTGTCAAAGTAGAATCCTTTATTTTGTCCAGTTTTTTGGTTGGGACAATTGGATCCAAGTGACCCTAAAGAATAAATAGCTAAAATGAGATAAAGTTTTTTTTTATTCATTTATTCTCTCTTATAAATTCGGCAACCGTGTTGATGCGCTGAAGATTTTTTTCGTCCATTTCAGAATCTATCACGCCACCTAATTTCTCAAAATTAAGTAAGCACAACGCCTTAATAGCTGTAAAGGTTTCAACTTTTTGTACGCACCTTTGATAAAACTCAAGACCTTTATTTTTATATTGTGGGTACGCCGTTAAAACTTCAGCAATCTTGCCTAGCTTTTTGCCTGCTTCAATCAAAAGAGGGTTAAAGTGATGCAACTCTTGTGCTGAAAAGTTCTTTAGCTCTTCTATAGCAGGTAGTCCAAGCAATGTTTTTTCTATCCGTTCGACAAAATCAAACTCACTGAGCGTAGAATCTATGTCTGCAGTCGTTCTTAAATCAGTTGTTTTACTTCCAGTTAAGCCTGTTTTTTCAAAAACGAGTGGAGATTTTTCAAGTTTATTATTTTTTTTCAAAATCTGATAGCGAAGAAGGTCGTTTATGCTCCCCTCGTGAGAGGGTCGAAAGAACAGTAAACCAAGTGAGCAAATAAGGGCTACTGATACATAAATATGGGATTTCAAAAACCTATTAACCACAAAAAAAATAACCTCATTTCATACTGCGAATTAAATACGCCAAAATACTGCTAACACTTGCTACAAAAGGCTAATTCAAGGTGCGAATCCAGTCTTCATAATAGTTCACATAGTAGTCTGTAAAAAATTTTACTTCGTCAAACAGCTCATCGACTAATTCTTTGGGGTCGATTTTTGACAAAGTAAAAGCGAGCGAAAATTTATTATCTAAATATTTGCCCGCAGAATCTTTGATGGCATCAACCTCTTTAGAATTGGATTTCAGCTTTAATTTATAATTTAAGGATGTTTTTCCACTACAATTGGGGTCATTTGCTGTAACTATTGCTTTAGAATAAAAATCGGAAAGACCGTAGTTTTGACTCCCTTTTTTTATCATAGAATTTTTTAATTGATTATTCGTGATAATTTTACATTCATGTTCAAACTTTGTTTTCGCTGTATCTAGCCATTGTGATGTACAATCTATATAAACTTCTGGAAGTGGGGGTGGAAAATCATCCCCCAAGGGCTGCAGCTTCACATGCACAAAAGCTTCTGTATCTTGCTCTGCCAATTTATTTAAATCAGTCTCTGGATTTTTAGAAATATGACTGCCACTACTCACCACAAAAGAAGACCGAGATTCAATCATCTTCAACATTTGCATTTGATCAAATTCCATTTTTTTTAATTCTGAGTTCAGAAGTCCTACAATTCTTGTAAAAAGATATTTTGCCGTTTCTCCTCGTTTTGACTTTTCTATGATCTTTGGAAAAAGAGGAATCACATCTTGCCTAAACACAGCGCCTTTTGTTTTATGATAAGCATCATAATCAATAATAGAAGCATAAGCTTTTGCTGCTGTAGCTCCGACACATACAGGCGGACTTTTTGGCATAATTGCTGGAATATCCGCCGCAAACACAAACCCATGAACAAATAAGAGTAAGCCCAAAAAAAACTTATTCACTGAGATCTCGTTGCTGTAGATCAATGGTACTAGGTTGGGCTTTGTTTTTATAAGATGGAGCTTGTATCAAAGCTGGGACTTTAATCAAGTCATCATCTGACCCCATACTCTCTGAACAAAGGTCCTCTGAATGCTCGGTCTGCTGTTTTTGATCGCATGAACCCTCCTCTTGAGGTTGACTCTTCGGCGATGACTTTATACCATCAAAAGGACCCTGACTATCTGAAGTGGTCTTTGGTGGATTTGCTTCAGTTTTCTTATCTTTTGCTTCTTTTTCTTCTTTAGCTTCTTTTGCTTCTTTAAATACTTCATTGATATTATCTGCTGCATCCAAAAGTTTGTTCATTAACTTAATCAATGGGCCCTTAAGCTCTGGATCACTCACTGTATCTACGAGCTTTTTTATACTTTCTTTCATTTGTGCAAGCTCCTCAGTCAAAGCCTTGAGGCGTTCTTTGTTGGCTTCTTCCGCTGCACTTGCAATTTTTTCTGAATTTTTATCCATCGACTCTAAATGCTCATTTGTTTCTCTTAGACAACCTGGCTGCAAGAGCATGAAAACAAAAGAAAAAACCCCTGCTCTCATTTTTACATTTTTGTTTAACTTTAAAAAAAAAGAGACCAAAAAAACACCCTCCACTTCAAAGATCTGGAACGGATAACACGCAGCATCAATTTAATCAAGAATAAAGTGTGGTTTACTTTAAATCCGCTAAAAACTGCTGCCAAGGAACACAATGAACCCGCTCGACTTGCATAGAATGTGGATCGCAACTGAGATAATAGAGTTGTTTTTTTCCAGGCAAGTCATTGGCAAGTGCAGCAAAAGTTCTTACCTCTTTTTCATCAACGTTAGATTTTGATTTGATTTCAAGAGCAATAGTTTCTTTTCCTCTGGTTAAAATTAAATCAATTTCTGGTCCATTTTTGGTTTGTAGATAGCTCAATCTGTAATCTAATTCGCGGTAAGAATTAAGCCTAAAAACTTCGTTTACAACAAAGGTTTCGAATTCGTGGCCGTAACCAAACGTATTGTGAACAAGTTTAGAGTGAATCTCTCCGGTTAAAAACCGCTTTACACCTAAATCAAACCAATAAAACTTTGGGGCCATAAGCTGGCTTTTTCTGATGCTTTGATGAAAAGCTGGCAGTCTCATCCCAAGATATGTTTCTTCCAATATGTCAAAATAATTTTGTACTGTCTTGTTATCGACATTTATTTCAGCAGCAATGTTTTCATAATTCAAACGCTGAGCATTCATTTGGGCTGCAATATCTAAAAAATTTTTGAATGGAACTAAATTTCGGACTAATTGCTCTACTAAAATTTCTTCTTTCAAATAGGTTTGTGTATAGCTGCGCAAAAAAGCTAAACGCTCCCTATCCTCTTTGGCAGTTAGAATAGGTGGAAGGCTTCCCCAATTTAAAACAAAATCTAAATCAAAATGGGGACCTAATTCATTGTAGGCAAGTGGAAACAAAGAATAGACAAAAGCTCGACCTCCCAATAAATTTGCGTGTCCACGTTTTAATTTTCTCGCAGATGAGCCCGTAAGGATAAATTTTAATCCGTGTTTTTCAATAAGCCGATGCACAACGTCTAAGAGTCGGGGGGCTTTTTGAACTTCGTCCAGGATAACCCAGTCAGGGCGTTGGTTGTTTTTGATTTTCTCTAAAAGGTCAAGTTCAAGTGCCTTTGGATTTCTTGAGTAACGATCCTCTTGATCAGGATCTAACAAATCTACCCAAAAGGGGGCTTTGGATAAAAACTGTGATTGCAGCCAGGTCGACTTTCCTGTGCCTCGAGCACCAAATAGAAAAAAACTTTTAGAAACAAGTGGATTTAAAAGTCTCTGGAACATACTCCATAATTGTCTGCCTTTTATGGACAGTAGTCAATATTTATCTGACCCCATAAAATGAGCCATGATGGATTCGAACCATCGACCCTCACATTAAAAGTGTGATGCTCTACCGACTGAGCTAATGGCTCACAAAAAGGGACGAAGGCAAGGGTTATCAAAGACGGCTCAAAATCGCAATGACGAAAGCATTATTCCCAGGGAGAAGCCAAAATGAGTGTCTCTTCTCTCCCCGGCCCAGTGCTGAGTACTGTAATAGGGATTCCCAAATAATCTTCGATGGCTCTCACATAGGCTTGAAGTTCGGCGGGAAGGTCTGAAAAAGACCGAATTTTTTTTTGATCATATTTAGGCCAGGCTGATAAGACCTCATACACAGGCTCTACTTTTTCTAAATCTTCAATGCTAGAGGGCATTTCGTTCAAAGTGGAGGTTCCAAACCGATAGCCCGTACACATTTTAACATGCTCAAAGCCCTGCAAAACATCAGCCTTAGTAAGAGCAAGAGAGTTTAACCCATTGACCTCTACTGCATACTTGAGTGCCACTAAGTCGAGCCACCCCACTCTGCGGGGTCTCCCGGTAGTAGCTCCAAACTCATCTCCAATTTTTCGTATCGCCAACGCGGTTTCGCTCTCTGTTTTTTCAATCTCAGTAGGAAAAGGGCCTGTCCCCACTCGTGTGGTATAGGCTTTTGTAATTCCAATCACTTTGGCGTTTAGATTGAGCCCCACACCAGAACCCGTGAGCACTCCACCTGTCACCGTATTCGAAGAAGTCACATAGGGATACGTCCCATGATCGACATCGAGTAAAGCGCCCTGGGCTCCTTCGAACAAAATAGGCCGCCCATCTCTTAAGGCCTCTGTCAAAATCTGTCTCGTATTGGTGACATAGGGCTTTAGTCTTTCGCCCAATTTTAAACACTCTTGATAAATCGGTTCGACTTCCATCTCGGATGCTTTAAAATGGTATTTAAAGAGAATATTTTTTTCCTCGAGTGCTCTTGTAATTTTATTTTTTAGGAGCTCTGGCCTCAAGAGGTCAATCACCTGAATGCCTCTGCGAGCCACTTTGTCTTCATAGGCAGGCCCAATTCCACGCAATGTAGACCCGATTTTTCCTTTTCCCTGTCCAGCATGCTCTTCGCGCAAACGATCAAGTGTGCGGTGGTAGGGCAATATCACATGGGCCCTTTCGCTCACTCGAATCACCGCATGGGGCAAATGACTTTGGAAAGCCTGGCTTGTGGCAAGCGAACCCACCTCTTCGAAAAACACATGGGGATCAAAAACGACTCCATTTGCAATTAAGCAAATTTTCCCAGGATGCAAAATCCCACTCGGGATGAGATGGAGAACTGTTTTTTTTCCACTGACGACTAAAGTATGGCCCGCATTGTTGCCGCCTTGAAATCTGACAATGTATTCCGCCTTTGCGCTAAAAAGGTCGACGATTTTTCCTTTTCCCTCGTCTCCCCACTGCGCACCAATGACAATGACATTCATATGGAATTGACCACCCCAGCTCTTTCGCCTTTAGTAAAAAAACCAACGATTTGATCAGAGGCCACAGCTGCTACTCTCTCTTGAGCCTCAAACGTAGAAGCGCCCAAATGAGGAGTGCAAATCACTTTTGGATGCAAAAATAATGGATTGGGAAACGTAGGGGGCTCTTTTTCAAACACATCAAAAGCGGCACCGGTGAGCTTGCCCTGATCTAAAGCGGCAAGCACAGCTTTTTCGTCTACAATCCCGCCACGCGAGCAATTGATGATAAAAGACTGATCTCTCATTTTAGAAATTTTCTCTGCATTGATCAGATGTGCCGTCTCTTTCGTCTTTGGAACATGCAAAGTAATCACATGAGAAGCACCCAAAACCTCGTCCAAAGAGTTCACTAACTTAAAATGCTCACCAAAATTTTTAGAAAACCGACCTGGCAATTGAGACAATGACTTAATCATGGGATCATAGCCCATGACCTTCATACCTAGCCCAATAGCCTTTTCTGCCACAATCCTGCCGATATTGCCGAGTCCAATCACACCTAAGGTTTTGCCTGTGACTTCGAACCCCTTAAAACTTTCTCGATCCCATCTTCCCTCTCTCAAAGTCGCCATGGATTGTGGAATCATGCGAAACATTGCAAATAAAAGTGCAATGGCTTGTTCGGCAGCTGCAAGAGAATTGGCTGTGGCGGTATTCATGACTGGAATTTTTTTCGCTGTCGCAGTTTGAACATCAATATTGTCTACCCCAGCTCCTGCTCTCACAATGAGTTTTAAAGCTGTTCCTTCTTCAATGCATTCTTTTGTCACTTGAGTCGCTGAGCGAACAACAATGCAATCATATACTCCAATGATTTTGAGAAGTTCGTCGGCAGACGTAGATTTTCTAAGATCCACCTCGAAAGAAGGTTGTTTTTTTAAAAGCTCGACTCCCTCTTTTGCAAAACCATCTGTTATTAAAATTTTTGTCACAACATCACTCTCCTAAATAAGGGCTTCTGCAAAAGTTTTCAAAACTGCTCCGACACCCTTCCCAAACTCTACCGGGTATCCTAAATCATGGAGAGTGAGCTCGAGACAAGAAATTCCGGTCGTAATATCAAATTTATTGCAATACCCAAAATGAGAAAGACGAAATATTTTTCCTTCTAGTTCGTCTTGACCTCCAGCAATTGTCACTCCGTATTTATCCCGCATGGTTTTAGGAATCAATTTACCATCTTTAATTGACGGGGGGACTTTTACCGCTGTGACAGCAGGCGAAGGAGCTTTTTTAGCAAGCATCTCTAACCCGAGAGCTTGAACTGCATTTCGTGTCGCCAACGCTAAAAGCTCATGGCGTTTAAAAGTATTTTGGAGCCCTTCTTCTTTGAGCAAACGCAAAGACTCTTGCAGACCCTGAATGAGAGAAATAGCCGGCGTCCAGGCCGTTTGATTCTTTGACAAACCTTTTCTCTCTTTATCTAAATCAAAATAAAATTTTGGAAGGTTAGAAGACTCCCTGACAGCCCAAGCTCTATCGCTTAAGGCAAGAAAAGCTAGCCCAGGAGGAATCATCAAAGCTTTTTGCGAACCTGTGATCAAAACATCCAACCCCAATGCATCCATCGGTAAATCAAACACCCCACAGGCAGAAATCGCGTCACAGATCGAGAGCATTTGATAGCTTTTTGCAAGTTTACAAATCTCAGGTGTGGGCATTTTTACACCCGTAGAAGTTTCGGAGGCTTGAAATAAAATTGCCTTTGCGTCTATATTTTTTTTCAGAATGCCTTCCAACTGTTCAGGCTCAACTGCCTCTCCTGGATCTAATTTGATCTCAATGGGGTTTAGGCCGTAAGCCTTAGCAATTTTTGTCCACCGCTCCCCAAATTTTCCGCCATTGATTGTGATGACTTTATCTCCCTTAGAAAATAAATTAGAGACGCACGCATCCATTGCACCGGTGCCCGTACACGCCAAAATAAGCACGTCTTGCTTGGTTTGAAAAATGTATTTTAGTCCGACTTTTACTTCTTCGAACAAGGCCTGAAATTGTGGGGTTCGATGGTGCAATATTGGGCGGGCAAAAACAGAGATGACAGATTCTGGCAATGGGGTTGGGCCCGGTGTGAGCAAGTAGGTTTTCTTCATGGCAGCCACCTTACCCTAATTTTTTTTCGCTTTAAAGAAATTAATGAACTCACAAAAAATGAGTGCCGCGCGCAGCCACGCTATGCAGTGTTCAGTGGCCTATCAGTGCGGTTGCGTCTTCATAGACTTTACCAGCTTATGATTTTGTCTCTGAACAATGATTTCGTCAAAGATCTTCATCGCCTCTAGTCGAAGGTCGTTTTCGTAAATAAATCGGTAAAAATTTTCCATGTCGGGATGGTGCCTGAAATTTTTAAAAGAAGCCGACATCTCCGTGTTTCCGCTGGCTGCGGCAACGGCTGCCGCATTGCCTCCATCACCTTCTGCAGTAGAAAGCTTGGGAGTTTCAATATCTTTGTCGTCGTCTTTATGAGAGTCCTGTTCTGGTTGAGCAGCAGCGAACTTTTTCTCTTCATTCTGCGGGGTGGCTTTATGAACAGCCATTTTGCCACTCGCTTTTTGAACACTTTTTGGAGCTATTTTTTTCGACTTTTCTTCGGACTTGTGTGGGGGTTTAGACTTGCTTGCCATAGGTTCTCCTTTTAACAAAATTATTTAATTTTCTCTAGTGCCTTCTGTGGGAATGGCCATAATCCCATAACTATGAAGTTTATTGTAAAGCGTTTTAATCGTAATATCGAGGTTTCTTGCCGCTTTTGATTTATTGCCTTTGTAGTGCTCAAGTACACGTAAAATATGGCTTTTCTCGACCTCTCCCAAGGTCATCTCAAGGTCCATTTTCTTACTCGAGATTTGTCTGAGAGAAGGCACTCTCACCCCCAGAGGGATATCCTTTTCACTCAAAGTATTTCCTTCTGCTAAAACTTTCATCCGTTCTACCGTATTTTCGAGTTCTCTGATATTTCCAGGCCATTCGTATTGACTAAAAACATCTAACACTCGAGAATCCACTTCGAATTGCTGATTCAAAAAAAAGCGAACTAAATCAGGAATATCTTCTCGACGTTTTCTTAAGGAAGGCATCTTGAGCGTAATCGTGTTGAGGCGATAAAATAAATCTTCTCTAAACTTTCCTGCTTGGACCTCTTTTTCAAGATCTCGATTCGTTGCACTCACCACTCTCACATCCACACAAATGGAGTTTTTCCCCCCGACACGATAAAATTCTCCACTTTGTAAAAACCGCAGGAGTTTCACTTGGATGCCTAGAGACAACTCTCCAATTTCATCCAAAAAAAGTGTGCCTCTTTCGGCAATTTCACAAAGGCCGATTTTTTGCACAATGGCTCCTGTAAAGGACCCTTTTTCGTGGCCAAAAAGTTCAGACTCTAAAAGAGACTCTTGGAGATTTCCGCAGTTCACCGTGACAAAGGGGTGGTTTTTTCTCGGACTCTTGAGATGAATTCTCCTAGCCACGAGCTCTTTGCCTGTTCCACTTTCTCCTTGAATTAAAACAATACTCGATGAAAGTGCCACTTTATCCACCAAAGAAAGCATGCTCAAGAGTGCTTCACTTTTTCCAACAATCTCTACTTCTTTGAGAAGGGGCGGAGGAGGTGGAGGAGGAGCTATGGCTAGAGTGGCTTCGGGTTCCTGGTTTTTTCCTAATTTTTTTTGAAGTTCCAATACCGAGTTCTTCGTTTGGGTCATTCTCTCTTGGTTTTCAAGAGCAACACCTAAGTGGGCCGACAAAGCTTCGAAAACCTCTACTTCGCCACTAGTAAAACCCAGGGGATTTTCTGAAGAAATATTCAAAACTCCCCAAAGTTTTTTATGATTTAGAGTTTGAATAAAGAGATCCGTTTTTTTGCTAGAAACCACATGTGGATCCCCTTTCAGAAGTTTGCCAAGTTGTAACTCTTGAGCAGAACAGATCACCCCTACTTTAAACCGAGGTCGTTTGCCATGGAGAGTGAGCCCTGATTGAGCCAGCAACCTAAAAGATAAAGGAGTGTCGAGTTTCCAAATGCGAATCTCATAGCTGGGAAAGCTCTGGTGGATGGCATTCATGGCTTCTTGAAAAAAATTTTCGGACTCCAAAAGCGATTGAATTTTTAATACGAGTACCTGCGACATCTAAGCCCTCCAAGAGCAGCGTGCATCGTATATTTTTTACACACTCTGGTCAAGGAAAATCTTGAGTATTTTTGTCAAAAAATATAAACTATTACTATTTACTCATACCTCAACGCATCGATAGGATTGAGAAGTGAGGCCTTTTTAGCTGGATAGATTCCAAAGATAATTCCAATCGACGCTGAAAAAACAAAGGCAAGGCATACTGAACTCAAAGAAATCGCGGTGGCCCACCCAGTAAAATAAGCTAAAACAGAAGTCGAAACTCCTCCCAAAATAATCCCAATCACTCCTCCCACCACGCTCACAACCACGGCTTCGACCAAAAACTGGAATAAAATATCCTTCCTCATCGCCCCGATCGCTTTTCTGAGCCCAATTTCGCGAGTCCTCTCAGTCACCGAAACCAGCATGATATTCATGATTCCGATCCCTCCCACCAAAAGAGAAATAGCTGCAATAGAAGCGAGCAATAGGGCCATGGTATGATTGTTCTCAGTAAGCGTAGCCTGAATATCAGCCATGTTTCGAATTTTAAAAAAATTCTGCCTTTGCGAGTGGGGCACCTTGTGGCGTTTAAACATGAGCTCTAAAATCGAATTTTGCGTATTCTCCATTTCATCTAAACTCGAAACTTCGATATCGATATAATCCACATAATTTTTTCCGAGCAAGCGGTGCATTGTCGTGAGGACTGGAACCACCACTCTGTCGTCTTTATCTTCCCAACTACCTCCCTTTTCAGGCAAAATCCCAATTACTAAAAAGTTCACTCGATTGATTTTCACGGTCTCCCCGATGGGATTTTGATCTCCAAAAAGTTCCCTCACCAAAGTCACACCTAAAACCGCTACGCGCGCACGCTTTTGATTTTCCTCGTCTGTAAAAAATCTCCCGATTTCAGGATAGGAAGCATGGATTCTTACATACGAAGGGCTTACCCCCAAAAGATCGGTGGCCCAGTTTTTATTGAGATAGGTCACCTGTGCTTTTCCACTGATATAGGGAGCTGCTTCTTTGATAGTAGGAATCTCTTGCAAAGACAAAACATCTTCTAATGTAAAACGTGCCGAGGCTCCCGAGTCTTTGGTCACTCCGCCTGTCTTAATAGGTCCCGGCCTTAGAACCAATAAGTTCGATCCCAGAGAAGAAAGTTGCGCCTCCATGGCTTTTTGTGCGCCATTTCCCAAGGCCATCATTGTGACTACTGCCGCGACACCAATTAAGATCCCAAGCATCGAAAGTCCTGTTCTGACTTTATTTGCGCTTAAAATTTTTAGGCCTTGTAAAAAATGTACCCCTAGCGAAGACCATAAACTCGTCTTTATATTGATGTTTTCTTTTTCTACCGAAGGGACAGAATGTCTTTTTGAATTCACTCGGGAAATCACTTCGTCTGAGTGCACCAAACCATCTCGCATCCGAATGATCCGCCTGGTTTGCTGGGCCACCTCTTCTTCGTGTGTCACAATGACAATGGTAATTCCTTTGGAGTTCAGTTCTTTTAAAATTACTAAGATCTCTTTTTCACTGACAGAATCTAAATTTCCTGTGGGCTCGTCTGCTAAAATAATTTTGGGGAAATTAACGAGAGATCGAGCAATAGCCACCCGTTGCTGCTGTCCACCGGAGAGTTCGTTGGGACGGTGCTTAAGACGTGCCCCTAAACCCACTTGGGTTAAAAATTTTTTTGATTTTTCAAAATCAAGTTTATTTTCAGAGTATAAGAGCGGCAACGCCACATTTTCTACAGCATTCATCCGAGACAATAAATTAAATTGCTGAAAAATAAAACCAATCTCGTTGCGTCTTAAAATGGCCAATTCGTCTTCGTCTAAGTGCGATACTTTTTTACCTCGAATAAAGTAATCCCCCGCTGTTGGCACATCCAAAAGACCCAAAATATGCATGAGCGTTGATTTTCCAGAACCAGACGGGCCCATCAGAGAAACAAATTCGCCTGCTTCTATAGACAAAGAAACCCCATTGAGAGCACAGAGGGTTTGATCCCCCATTTGATAAATTTTTTTGACTTCTTTGAGCTCTATCATTTATTTGCTCTGCTTCACTCCTGTGGGCGAAAATGGGTTGGAGCTTTTTTTGTCTTTTTTGGCCCGACTCAAATAATCTGGAACTAAAACAATGTCTCCCTCGTTTAAGCCAGCAGTAATCTCCACTCTCTTTCCATCCGAGGCTCCAACTTCTACATTTTTTTCAATCATTTGCTGAGAACCAGAATTAGGTTTTATCGAAACAAAAAACTGATTATTCTTGGCTAAAACTGCTTGGCTCGGAAGCAAAATGACATTTTCTTTAGCATTCATATAAAAAATCACGTTTGCAGTCATCCCGCTGCGCATAAACTCAGGTGTTTCTTCGGGCAACACATCCACAATATAAGTAGTCACGTTATTGACTGTCTTTGCTTCATAGGCAATATGAACTACTTTGCCCGAGAGGGATTCCTTAGGGTATGCATCCAAAATGATTTTTGCTGTTTGACCCAGCCTCACTTGAGAGATATCTGTTTCATCCACTTGGGCTTTTACCGCCAGACGATCTGACATGACAAAAACAGCATCCTGAGAAGTAAAAGTCTGACCCGGCTCCACATTTCTAGAAATAATAGTCCCACTGATAGGCGCCAAAATAGGAATAGGGCGATAGAGCGCTTCCCACTCCGCTATTTCTTTTTTCCCGCTGGGTCTGGCCGCATCGAGCAATGCGGCCCGCTCCAAAGAACTCATCCAAGCAAGGTTTTGACCTTTTTTTACAGTCTCACCTTCTTTAATAAGCACTTTTTCTATCCGCCCAGAAATGGGGGGCTTGATTTCCAATCTATTTTCTGGTTGCACCACGCCTGTGGATAAAACTGTGACTTCAAATTTTCCTTTTTGAACTTTGATTTCGCGATAGACTGGGGCCGGAGTTTTAGATTTTTCAAAAACAATAAACAAACATACTAAAATAATTCCGATCAATAAAGACCCCAATATTTTCTTAATCATGAAAAACCTCTTTGCCCTGAATTTGCTCCCATGCTGCTTCGCTCGCTATGAGATTTTTTTCTCCCTGAAGCACTTCTTTTTGCCGTACAATCCATTCGCTTTCGACCTTATCCCAATCTTCGAATGAGAGCAGGCCATTGTGATATTTGCTTTTTGCAATTTTGGATCGAACCTGTGCCGCCTCTAAAAAATTTCGATCCACATTTAACTTCTGAAATGCATTGATCAGCTGATCATAACTAGCTCGAAATTTGAGTAAAATCTGCCTTTTGGTAGCCTCCAGATTGTACTGGGTGGCTAAAAGACTGGCCTTAGCGCCTTTGACTTGAAAATAATCTTTTCCCCCACTAAAAAGCGGAAGAGTAAAATTTAACCCCAGACTCCAGATATTGTTATCAGGAAACCAAGTCGGGCCTTTTTTTTCATAAATAGCAAATAAATTAATTTGGGGATAGTAGGTAGAAAAAGCAAGGCCGACCTCTTCTTGCGCAATCGCCTCTTCCACTAAAGCCCGCTCATACTCTGGTGTTTGGAGTGCGGATTTTTGAATGTCGGGAACCCCCTTTTGAAAAGAAGGGGGGAGCTCTCCACGAATTTCTAGGGTTTGATTTTCCTCGCCTAAAACTCTACTCAGTTCTGCTCTTGCTGTTTCAATGAATCTTTCTTTGTTATTTTTTTCATAAAGAGCCTCCGCCAAATACGCTTGAGCCAGTAAGACAGAGCCCTTATTTTCACGCCCACTCTCATAGCGAAGTTTTACTAACTTAAAATTTTCCTCGCGCCTGAGTATAATTTCTTTAGACAGTTGGGAAGATCCCTGAGCATAAATGAGATTTTCAAAAGCAGTCTTAAGATCAAAACTCACCTTTGCCCGTGCGATTCTCAAAAGAATTTCTGCAATTCTCTCATTGAGCTTTGCCTTTTTTATTTTGGTGAGAGTTTGTAAGCCCAAAAATAAATTCTGTGTAGCAACCAGAGAAACTCCATAGAGAGGAGAGGCGTCTTCGCGCTTATAGTTGGCTTGTGCTAAAATCTGAGGAAAAAAGTCTCCAAGGGATCCGCTGGATCCAAACTGTGCTTGATTCAAGTTTTCCTGCACACTTTTAAGCTCAGGATTGTTTGTTAAAGTTTTTAGAACACAATCTTTCCAAGACAGTGGTTCGCCAGCAAACACAAAAGAAGACAATAAAAGTAAGAAGCAAATAACGCTACGCACCACATACCATTATAACGACTTGTAACCTTTGGCAAATCGATGTCTAGGAATGTCTTTTTAAAAATAATTTCCCCACCCCTAGACAAATGAGATGCGTTGCGTTACGAAGGTCTTGTCTTCAGTGTGGAGGGTAAAAAATATGACTAAAGCCTTTTTATTATGCTGTACTTTTTTTATTATAATAGGATTCATTCCGGGTCCAGGTCCAGGTGGGCCCGCAACCATTGGTTCTCAAGTGGTCCTTATGGGGCCTTCTACCATTGGCAGACCGGCCCAATAAGTGAGCCTTGGTGATCTTCTCATCATTGTGGCCTATGCCCAGTGGCCCATGCCCAGTGGCCCATGCCCAAATGACCGAGGACGAAAGTAAAAAATTCAAGCAGCGCATTTTAAAGATCTAAAAGCCTCCTTGAAATACTATAAGCATATTTTGAAAAGCTCACCTTTTTACAATGCACTTGATTTGGAAGACTCATCACCCACTCCGGCAAAAAACCTTGGTGTTTTACCTCCAAGACTAAAAAATCATTCGGACTGAACTGTTCGACCATCTGGCTTGATTTCAACAACAAATCCACATTATTTTTGTGTGAGCTCTTTAAGGAAGACGAAAGTTCATGATAAATTACGGACTGAATATTTTCGTCTACAGTCATGCGCAATCCGTTTTTTTCAAAAGCATGTCGTCGATAACTTACTCGAGCCAGCGGCCTGAGACAAAACTCCTGAATTTTTGAGTTTAAAATGAGCAATCTTTTTTCTAGCTTTTTTTGATCTAGCTTTAGATTGCGAGCTTGAAGATCTGGACTCATTCCTAAAAACATCCCTGTTTTTAATGCTTCTGCATCACGATCCCCTATTTGAAGACGAAATTTAGAGGAAATGCCTGCCTCCTTTATCTTGACTTCGATAAAAAGTGCTTCACTTCCCTTGCTGACACTAAAAGCAACACCATTAGGCAAGTATTTTCGAATTCGGACTTTGAAGCGAGATTTTTGGTTTAAAAAATGCATCTGATAAAGATCTAATAGAGGTGAGTCAAAATAAATACTCTCAATAAATGTAAACCGAGTAGACGGATCTGGATAAGAAGGCTCCAAATAATACCTCAACAAATCTAAAAGCTCAGGCATATTGCGCCTCGGCACAAAAAACTTGTCTTCCATCCTTAAAAAAGAATCCGCATCTAGCGGGGTTTGTAACAAGACCTCAGAGTCTAGAGTCCTTACTGTATTTTCTAATTTCATTTCATTACCCTCCTTTTTGTAAAATATGACCGGACGGGCCTAAAAACAATCGACACTCCTAGACATGGGGGTTGCGCGTCACCCAAAACCCTGCTAGAAACCGAAACTGGGACTTAATGCGATGCAAAAAACAGGTGGGGACCTGATCTCGCTCGAAAGAGCGGGGCAGTTCGAAACATTAGTAAAACAAGTTTCTCACTCTCCTGAAATACTGGATTCGAGGAGCCTTGCTGCGTACGCTCGGGCCTGTGTTTTTACGGGCAGGACTTCGGAAGCTCAAACCGCCATAAAGAAATTACGCCAAGAAAATCTTGAACAATCAGAGGCTAAAATCGTTCTTTTACTTTCAGAAGCCGCATTGGCAAGGTTTACACAGGACTGGAAATTGGCTCAAGAAAAAGCAGAGTCAGCACTTCGGCTTGCAAAAAAAATAAATGCGGGAGAACTGGCTGCTGATTCAGAATTTGCCATTGGTATTTCTTTAGTAGAAAATGGACGCCTTTTTTTAGGCCTAGACTTGTTTGAAAAACTTTCTAAAAACCCTACCGCAACGGAATACCGAAGAGGATTAGCAGCTTCTAATTTAGCCTGGATTTTATGGGACTTGGGCAGAGTGGACCTTCTTTACGAAATTTATCCTTTAGCTCCTTTGTCATTTCAACCCAGACTGAAACTTGCTTTATCTATTGCAAAAAGTGATTTTACTCAAATTCGACTGTGGGTTCAAAATCCGCTTCCAGAACTTCCTCCGCAACAAATTTTTTTCATTGCGCTTTTTCTTGTGGAAGCTTTCACAGTACTAGGAAATACAGATGATTTGAGTTTGCTAAAAGCTTCTTGGGTGGCTTTGTTTTTAAAAAATGTTCTTCTTTCTAATGACCTGAGCCAAACCCTTCTTGCCGAACGATGCATGACCCTCATGGGACACGAAGCAAAATGGACCACTCTCCCATCAAATGCTCCCTGGAGAACTCTCTTAGATGCCACTTTTCTAGAAGCCCTATCCTTTGCTAAAGATAGCCCACAGAAAGCGAAAGACATTTGGTGTTCTTTGATTAATCCGGTGTGTAGGAAATATTTTATCAATACACCACTCATTCCTGTTTTTGAAAACGAAAGATTTTATCCAGAGACCCCTTGGAGTATAAATCTTGCCCAGTATTTAAAATTAGAGGTTACAAAAAAAGAGTGTCTGGAAGAAAGATTCATCTTGAAGCGAGATGTGCTCATTTATAAAAAAAACAACCAAGAGCGAAGACTCTCCCTAAAACAAAGTCCTATTGCTATTCGATTTCTGCAGGTTCTTTCTACGCACTTCGAAACACCACTTCAGAAAAAAGAACTCCATGGACAACTCACGCGATCGGCCTATTCTTCTGTAATACACGATGGCAGAATATTAAAACTTTTAAGCCGATTAGAGAAAAAATTAACTACTGCCGGGTTTCCAGAGCTTTGGTATTTGCCAAGAGATCACTCCATTGTCTGCACAAGAAAGATAGAGGTACAATCATGAAAACAAGGGGATTAGGGGCGTTGTTATTTGTTTTTATCTGTGTCATCTGCTCCGCTGACGAATCAGGGACTGTCTTATTGCGAGGAACGCTTTCGACCGAAAAGGTTTTAGGGATTTCGCAAAAAATTTCGAGAGTGATTCGAGTTCCTGGAGAAAGCAGAGAAAAAGAAGAAATCAGTTTGGGCTCTATCACTAGCATTTGCCCAGACCCCTCCTGGTTACTTCAAGACTCCCTGAGGAATTGGTGGATCACTCCTGCACATGTTATTTTAAGTTCGCTTGAGCCCATAGAAAAAATGCATTTTAAACTCCCTTCTGGGAAAGACCTGAAGCTTGAAATGGTGGACACAAGCATGGACTTAGCCCTGCTCAGTTCCTCTTTGCCACTAGAACCTTGTGTTTCGCTGGAGCGAGAGCTTCACTTTGAATCCATTTCGAATATTGAAACTACGCCTGAAATGGATCCTGTGTCCATTCAAATTGAAACGCCCTATCTTCTCAAGTGGTCTTTCAAAAATAGAGGCTTAAGTACATTTTTAGGACTTACAAAAGAAAATGGAATTCCTGGAAGAGACGACATGGGCCCGGTTTTAGAAGTCATTGCCCCTGGTTTTTTAGGTCAATCGGGGGGGGCACTCTTAAAAGAAACATCGCAAACGCTTCGTTTGATTGGAATGATTTTAGCGGTGGATGATTTGGGAATTAAATTGGCAGCACTGCCCTCGACAACCCTCTTGAAAAGAATAAACGACCATTTTCTAAAAAAGACACCCTCTGTGATTGACCGAATACGCACGCCGAGTGGAACACTGTACTTAAAAAATAATCTCACCCACTTGCGACAATGGACCAGCAATGCCTATAGAGATGCCGGCTCAGGAGGACTCAATGATGGTGGATCTGGGGGCCTAAACGATGGTGGAAATTCGAGACTGGCAAACAACCGCGCACCATTTTCGGGAATTATGGAAAACAATAAAAGATGGCTCACTCTTGGAGCGGACTGGGTCGAATACGAAGCTTTCGAAAAACTTGCAACTTTTGATTTGGAATCTCTGAAATCATTGTTACATGGAATTTATGAAACCAATGGCAACCTCTTTGCCCGCCAAGCTGACAGCGCCTTGCCACAGTGGCTGCCCACCCTATCTGGTCAAAATGCACTTGCCTATCGTTTTAATGTAGGGATCCGAAAGAAAAAAGACATTGCTAAAAGTATCCTTGCCAATAAAACGCAAGTCTTTTACCAAGAAAACGTGCTTCCGTCTGTTGGACGAAATTTATTTTTATACCTCCCACCTTCTGCGCAAACCAGGGGGATCGTGTTTATGTTTACTCTGGCAAAAGATCAGCACTGCAAAACTGAGGAATGCCAAGTCTCTTTGATTGGAAATTATTCTATTCAAACGAGTGAAACCACTTTCGAAAAAGCTATCGAAGACCACAGGAGCCATCCCAAAAACTGGAGAAAGCTAAAAAATAATGGACTTCGCTATTTTTATGACCAATCACTCTCTATTCTCCTCACAAGAAAAAGTGGTTTCCAAGTGAGACTCTATCCACAGGATGAAAAACTAGACTTTGCCGAAATCATTACAGGACCTGTTACTTACTAGTGCATTGTAAAGTTATTTATTAACTATGCTAATGTAGTGTCTTTCGGGTTTTTCTCTGGTCACCTCGCCCCTTAGGTGGATGCATGAGATTTCTAACAGTGAACGTACTCCCACTCATTTTTGAACATCGCTATTGACGTTTATGGCCATATACAGCAATATAGACGCTGCATATGGAATATAAAAGAATCCTCAATCCTTTCATTTTTCTTGAGAAAAAGTCTTTTTTCTTGCTTGGACCCAGATCAACTGGCAAAACTTTTCTTCTCCGGAAACTGCTCCCCTCTCAAACATGCGCTTATATTAACTTACTGTCTGCGGATATTTTTCTAAGGCTGTCAGCTGAGCCCAGCCTTCTGGGCGAAATGTTGGGAACTCACAAAATGGCAGTGATTGATGAGATTCAGCGTTTGCCGGAGTTGCTGAACGAAGTACACAATCTCATTGAAGATCACAATGCACGGTTTTTGCTCACGGGTTCTAGCGCCAGACGGCTGAAGCGGGAGCACGCAAATATGTTGGGTGGTCGAGCGGGAATGTTACGGTTTTTTCCCCTTGTGTACTCAGAGATTCCTCATTTCAATTTGGAGCAATACCTCCTGTTTGGAGGGTTGCCACGAGTTTGTGCCTCCGATGAGCCATCCCAAGAGTTGGAAGCTTATGTGAGCGTCTATTTGGAACAGGAAATTAAGCTCGAAGCCAATGTGCGCCATCTCGGGCCATTCTCCCGCTTTCTAAAATCAGCTGCACTCAATAATGGCGAATTGATCAATTACACAAACATTGCAAGTGATTCGGGTGTGCCTGTGAGTACTGTTCGCGAATATTATAGCATTCTAGAGGACACGCTCCTTGGCATTCCCCTTGAACCGTGGCTTGAATCAAAGAAGAGAAAGGCCATTCAGACAGCTAAGTTTTATTTTTTTGATACAGGAGTCTGTCACTACATTTTAGGAACGCGCCAGCTCGACAGAAATTCTAATCTTTGGGGAAAATCCTTTGAGCAATTTATGTGTGTAGAGATCAAGGCATACTTGTCGTATATTTCGAGCCGAAAAAAGTTAACATTCTGGAGGAGTATCAACAAACATGAGGTTGATTTTTTGATTGATGACGAAGTGGCTATCGAGGTTAAATCAACAAAAAAGATTCTGCCCAAGCATCTGTCCGGTATGCGCGCATTAAAAGAAGAAAAGATAATTCGCAAGTTCTACATGGTTTCCGAAGACAAAATTGAGCGAGTTTCGGAGGGGGTATCGATGATGCATTGGAGCAGTTTTTTGAAAGCTCTTTGGGGTGGAGAAATCGCTTGATTTTTGATAGGTTGGCTTAGGCTCTATATGATGATGGCAGAAACTTTTTCGGAGACTTCTTCGAAGCAGACATCGCCAACGACTTTTCCATCAGCAAGGCGGTTACAGTAGAGGACAACTTGTTGAACGTGAAATAGCCAGCCCCTCACTTTTATTTGCACAGTGCGTCAATTTGGTGTACAATCCCCCCGGGTCTATGTGTGTGAGGGTGTATGCGATTCCTAGGATTTTTTAAATATTATTTATTTATAATTGTGGTGAGCACCCTTGCTTTAGGCTGCACCCAAAAAAGAGAGCCGCGCTTTGAACAAGGCTCTGGAGTTGACAACCTAGATGCTCTATCTGATTTTCAAAATAAAGAATTCGATCTAGAAACAGGAAAAGAAATAGGGCCCACGCAGCTCAGTCTTTCGTCACAAGTTAAAATCAGTGACAAACTTGCAGATATCAACAACTTTGGTATTGTCTCTTATAAAACAGATGCAAAATTGCTTGGCTCTATCCCACTCCAAGGCCGAGAAAACTTTAAGTATAAAGTGCGGTACGTTGTTTCTAATAAGTATCTCAAAATCTACAAAGTAGGGAATAAAACCGACCTCTCCTACAAAGAACTCCCCTACGCAGAAACTTTGGGTGATGGACAATGGGGTGTGCCCCTCGTGGGCTATGAAATCAAAGGACTCTACCGCATCGAAAAAAAACTGAATGAACAAGACCAAGAAACTCATCGTTTGATTCCTATCGAAACCAAAGATCTAAGCCAGGCAACGCACGCCAAAATTGACTATAATAGCCGCACCGTCTTTGAACCCGTCAAAATGGTGGATGTATTTACCGCAAACCTCTTTGATGGAGACTGGTACTATGCAGAAACCATTGTCGAAGCCTCCGAAGAAAATAAAAGCATGATTGGTTCTTACCTCAACCGAGATTATGGTTTTATAAATGCCACAAAAATCAGGTTTTCTAAGGACTCTAATAAAGTAAGAGGAATCAACATCAACCTAGACAAACGCATCGATCAAACAAAAGATATCAACGAAAAAAATGTCTTCGAAATCCCTGTGAACTGGGTAGATCTCAGGACAGCTAAAAACGGAAGTGAACCCGGCCTCAAAGGAGAAGTCCACTTAGACAACGGATGGAAAGATAGAAAATACGTAGAAGTCAAATTCTCAGAAATCTTAACAGACGAATATGCTAATACGTCTGTCAATAAATTAGTAGACCTCGAAATTGATCAAGATTATTTTTCGTTCACAATATCTAAAACTGGGCAAGGGATCCGCACCAAGTATACTTTTTTAAAGTCAGGAAAACGCCCTTATAATGAACGTCAATATTTTATAGAAGACAGGGAAAAATTTGGTTATTATTACAATGTCCAAGCTCATATTGATGATTATGGCATTTATAGAAAATCAGACATAGAATCAAAGTTGCGACTCAATCGATTTGATCCAGAAAAAAACATTGTTTTTCACTTCTCCGCTTCCTCTCCAAAAAACTATCGAGAAATGGCAAGGCAAGTGGTTACATCCTGGAATGAGACCTTTGCAAAATCTGGAGCCAAAAGTAAGGTTATTTTGGACGAAGGCTTAGATGTCCAACTGGGAGACCTCAGGTACAATACGATCAACTTGATTGACTCTCTTGCAGCAAACCAATTACTGGGATTTGGTCCATCTATCACAGACCCTCTTTCTGGAGAAATTATTTCAGCTACGGCTAATATTTATATCGGCCCCTTTAGAGAAAGCATGGCAGGTTTGCTGAGGCGTTATATCTTAGCTCATTCGTCAGAAGACCCTAAGATTAAAAATTTAAATCACGCAGGTTTGACTTTTCTATCTGCACCTATTGACAATACGAGCACACCCGCAATGGGCGAAAAATTTGAGGCCTCTCGTTTTATTGAAACCTGGATCCAAAACCGCTCTCAAGAAATGGCACAACAAAATCTTTGGGACAAAGAACGAATCTACAATAACAAAAAACCATGTGATTATAGCCTTACTGGGAAATATTTGTCTGAATCTATCGAAGCAAAATGTCCAGAAGTACTTGCCTATATTGAACAACTCAAAGCAAATCGCCAAAGCGTTTTAGAGAATGAAATGGAGGTTTTGAGTTCTTGCATAGAAAAACTCTTGCCAGAAAAACTGATGGCTACCCTTGTTCACGAAATGGGTCATAACTTTGGCCTCAGGCATAATTTTACAGCCTCCAATGATACCGCAAACTTTTATGATCAAGCAGTGACTCAGACAAAAGAGGTGGTGCGAAGTTCATCTGCTATGGACTATGTGGCTTTTGACGAGGATCGGCTCATCATACCTGGCACCTATGACATTGCGGCCATCAAATATGGTTATTCTAACAAAGTAGAATTAAAGGATGGGAAAGACCTCTCCATTGATCCAAAGCTCAACATTTCAAAAAGCACCCAAGGAGTGGCACTCAAACCCTATAAATTTTGTACAGATAATGATGCAGAGGATGGATATTGGTCAGATCCCCTTTGTATGCGCCACGATGCTGGCACGACCCCAGAAGAACTCGTCGATCGAATCATCCACGAGTTCGAAGCAAGCTATATCATCCACAATTTTAGATGGGATCGCAAGCAGATTGCCTCTCCAGAACAGTTAGTAGCCTCTCGAGTCCAATATACCTATTCACGACTCCACAGAATTTACGAGGAGTGGAGATACCTACTTGCCTCAGAGATTGGAGAAGAAAAAAAATATCTTGACGATTTTGATGATCCAGGCTCATACGAAAAATTTATTAAAAAAACAATTAACTCTTCTAAAAAAAGAAACACACTGAACCAATACCGAAAAGCAGCACAAAAAATATTTGATTTTTTCAGTGAACTTGCCTTTCGCCCCAACCGTTATTGCATATACAGCGATGGCACAAAAACAGATATCAAAGAACTTGAGCTGATTCGCCAAGAAGTCTATAGAGCCTCTGAGCATTCTGTCAAAAGCTGTCTTGACTCAGAAGATCAGATTCTACAGGAATATCTAAAATCTAAAAAATATCAAATCATAGACGAAGTGGGCTATTCATTTAGCGACATGAGGTACTCCAAAGACATTGCCGACATCAAAGAACCACTTGATGTCATTGGAATCATGAACGACAAAATGGCCGTATTGACATTTTTAACCCGCAGGATCTGTCTTGCACAAAAACTAGAAGAATACAACGATTTTTCACCCAACTTTTTGGACGAACCTCCATTTAGAGCTAGGATTTTAGAAAAACTCAAGGAGAGAATTTTTGATGGAGTCACTCTCAAAACTAAAACAGAGACAATACAAAATTCCATCCGATTTCTAAAAGAAAAAGATTTCCTCACAACCTTTGTCATCCAATTCTACAATGGACTCTCTGTGCCAGAAAAAATGGACCTCAATTTACAGAGAGCAACCTCATTTAGATTTATTAGGACTGCCATGCCCAATCAAATCGAAGGGAAAATGGGTGTGATCAACATGGCACCAACCTATTATGTATTGGCTGGATCCAAAGAAGAATTCTTTAACTATAAGACGCTTCAGAAATATCAAGAATTGGACGAACTCTCAAGCTTCAGCGCTGACAAAGCAAACGACAAGCCAAACATAGGCCAGTACAAAAATCAAGTCGCCCCCTTTGTACAATCTCTCAAAGAGTTTCCAGATAAGGAAACATTCTTAGCTCTTAGCTTTAGTAAATATCAATCTTACATGGATCAATTGACCCAAAACCTAAAAGAAACTGGAGCACTTGGAGAAGCTCTTTTGCAGAAATTAGGAGACACTGGAGTTGCTTATACAAATCAAATAAAATTATTTGCTGGCATCACTCAACTCAAAATCACCCAAAGTGGCTCCTATAATGATTTAATAAACTCTCTTGAAACAGATAAAAAAATCCCACCAGCCACAAAAAAAGCCATTTTAAAATCTTTGGACATTTTACCTGCTTCCAGTGAGCTTTTAGACGATGCGGTCAATCAATTGATTCTACAAGTCGTTGCAGAGTATGACCAAGCACTGTTAAAACACAACCAGTACATCGCGCAACAAAACGAATATGACGCACAAAAGACGCTCCTATTTGAAATCATCGCACGGTTAGCATCACCCAATTAAAAAGAGGGTAAAAAATGCCTCGTAGCTTGTCTTTATTGTTTTATTGCTTCTTTGGCGCTCTTTGTGCCAGTTTTGTCTCCTCTCTTGGATTCGCAGAATTTCATTTCGAATCAAGTCTTGAGACATCTACTAACCTTGAGCCATTAAAAAGTGAGCAAAAATATTTAGACTCTTCGCTTTATCTTGTACCAAAGCTTCAACTCACTCCCACCTGGAGCCTAAATGCCCTCATCGAAATCGATCATCAGGGGACTCAAGATCGTAAAACAACTGTGGAGCGATCCGAACTAGGAGGAGAATATAGCGCTATCCCACTTAACCCCTACTCTTTGCTTACACTTAGGGGTGCTCTTCTTGTTCCACTGGGTGAGAAACAAAGCACACAAAATAGTATGATCCTTGGTTTTAGATTTGGTCCAGTGCTAAAATTTGACCTTGCCTCTCGTGGCTTATTCCCATTGATGGGCTCTTTTGAAATCACAGGTTCTCGTGTTTTTTATCTCTACGAAACAGCTCTCAATGGAAAATCTAATAACAAATACATTCTCAAAAATGAACTCGACTTAGACTTTAAGCTCATTAAAAATCTACACTTTCTAACAACTTTTATTTATCTTTCGGGTTGGAACTATCAAAACACCCTATCTAATAAATTTAAATTCTCTGAGGAGCTCTCTTATGAGTTAAGCTCCCATTTTGCATTGGGGCTTGGACACTCAAACGCAGCCTCTGCATTGAGAGCCAATGGACAGACATCAAACGTCTCCATTTTTGATCCAAACACTTCGACTCTGTACACAGCTCTTACTTATCTGTTTTAGAAACCACTTTCGGGCCACGTCCGATTAATTCAAACACAAAAAAAAGGCTTATTTACTCGTCATTTCCCAGCTGCCATCCCAATCTGTGGCGGGAGGGTTTTTCTTAAACTCAAGGCATCTTTCCATAAAAACTTCGCATGGGCCGTCCATTTTGTCAGGACTCATACGCAAAGTTTGATTGGCTTGTTCGAACTTGGCCATGGCTTCGTCCCATTTTTGTTTTGTATAAAGCTCACGCCCCTCCTGAAAAAACTTTAGACCCTCGCTCGAATATTCGTGTTCTAAAAGCTGAATGAGCTCTACCGCTTTTTTCTTTCCCTTTACTTTGACAAAATCTAGCACCCGATGAGAGGGGAGTGGCTCGCCCGTTTTTTCAATACTGTCAAAAGTAAATCGAGAGGTGACAATGGTCACACCATAGGGTTTTGTCAGACCCTCCATCCGAGAGGCTAAATTGACATGATCCCCAATGACAGTGTACTCAAAAATTCGCTCTGAGCCCATGTTTCCAACATTGACCGCTCCGGAATTGATCCCAATTCCAGCATAGACATCCACCCCATATTGTTCCTTAAAACGAGCTTGATGCTGCGACAGCGCCTTTTGCATCTGGATCGCTGCACGACAGGCATTTGCGGCATGTTTAGGCTGGTCCAAAGGCGCCCCCCAAAAAGCCATGACCGCATCTCCAATGTATTTGTCTAAAGTTCCCTCGTGGTCAAAAACAAGGTCTGTCATGATCCCCAAATAGTCATTTAGAAATTGAGCCAACTCCTTGGCATCCATTTTTTCTGAGAAGGTGGTAAAACCCCGAATATCAGAAAATAAAATGGAGAGCTCTCTTTTCTCACCCCCCACCGAAAGTTTAGAGGGATCTTTTAAGATAGAATCCACGATCGCGGGAGCCACATACTTAGAAAAAGCACCTTTGATAAATTTTTTATTCTTTTCCTCTTGAACATACTTGATTGCCAAAGTGAGAATAAAAATAGTCCCCATTTCTAGATAAAACAAACTCGTATTCCAATTGATTTGATGACTAAAAAGTACCTTGAGGTCAAAAAAACCAAATCCCGCAAAACATGCCATAAATAAAAAAAGAGCTGGGATAGACTCTAACCGCTCTGTAAAATAAGCAAACAAAAGAGCGCCCAGGAGCATGAGGACATAGACCCAGAGCGAACTACGAGCTCCAGAGCCCGCAGACATAAAATCAGAAGACAAAATATTATCCAAAATATTGGCGTGTCCCTCTACCCCTGGGACATTGTGGTCAAAGGGAAAAGCCCGCATGTCAAATACACCTAAGGCCGAAAGCCCAATCAGCACAAAGGCGTCTTTTAAGAGTTCTTTTTTGGAGTTTGAAGCTATTTTTCTCTCTCCGGAGGCGAGTAGTTTTTCTATTGGGATTTCGTCTTCGTCTCCCATCACCTGGAGGGCGCGCACATATTGAAAAGAATTGGAGGGACCTCTAAAATTTATTTCCATAGCCCCCAGTGGACTGACGTGAATTTTTTTGTCACTTTTTGAAAATGAAATAGAAGAAATTTTTTGTTTTTGATCGAGCGAGATTTTAAGATCGTCTTTGAGTATAATTCGGGCCATCTCAAGCGGTAAAGAAGGATAGGGTTTTCCTCCAATCATCATCACCAAATTGGTCCTTCGAATGTATCCGTCATGATCGGGCCAAGCATCAAAGAATCCACCGTGAGTTGCAGGGTTACTAAACATTTGGATATTGGCAATCAGATCAAACCCAAACAAAAATGTAGCTTTTTTCTGGTCAAATCCGAAAGGAGTTTCGAAATTAGAGTAAGCAAATTTTTTAAAATCTTTCGGAATAGCCGATGATTTTTCGGAATCTCCTGTGATGCACACTTCTTCGGCCGATGCATACGCAGGCTGACACTTGCTTTCCGCTGACCAACCGAGCACCAATTCGTTTTTATGGAGTTCGATTGTTTTTTTGAGTTCATAATCAGTTTCGAATTTTTCGATCAACCCTCCCAGTTGATTTTGCTTAAGGACAGAACCTAACTCTGCAGAAATCCTTCGATCAGGCTCAGAAAAGGTCATGTCTAAACCCACCACTCGCGCACCTGCTTGAAAGGTTTTCTCAATCAAATAGGCCGTAATATCTCGGTGCCAGGGCCAGCGTCCCAGTTGCGCAATCGCATCGCTATCGATCTCTACAATGACCACTTTATTTTTGGGCATTTCGGTGCCCCGTAAGTTAAATTTCAAATTAGTAAAAGTCCCAGAAAGAACTTGCAATGAGGGAAACAGCTTGGTCCTTAAAAATTTATTATAAAGTGTTCCGCTCACTCCACACTCCGAAATATAATATGTAAATGCAAAGCCGAACAAAATGGGAATTTGAAAAAGCCAAATCTTATTCTTCATGCCACTGCCCCCATTAGACGCGACCGAAATCCTCTGTTATGATTGAAGTCATGGATGTTGTGGATCAGACCAAAAGCCCGAGAATATTGATTGTGGATGACATGCCCGCCATGCGAAAGCTGATCGTGGAAATGCTCGAATTTGGTGGATTTTTTAAGATGCGAGAGGCCGAAGATGGTGAAATCGCCTGGAAGCTTATCCAAGAAGAAGCCTTTGACCTGATTATTGCTGATTGGAACATGCCTGGACTCAGCGGAATGGAGCTTTTGCGATCGGTTCGCACTCACCAAAAAACAAAATCCATTCCTTTTTTGATGGTGACAGGTAGGTGTGAACAAGCCCATATTGACGAAGCTCTTTATGCGGGAGTGAGCGACTACATTGTAAAACCCTTTGATGCAGGGAGCTTGGTCCAAAAAATATCTGAAATCCGCCTGGGTTCTCATGAGATTAAATAAAGCCCAAAGAAAAACCCAAACAAAAGACTGATCCACTTCATCGATTTAGCCTCGTTTACTTCATCGGAAACTTGGGGCTTAGGGCTAAACGAGCTTAACAATCACCTTCATAAATTCTGTCTGAAAGCGCTCTTTGGAGAACTGAGAGGCTCTTTGTCGAGAGTCTTCTTCTCGAAATTGCACTTCGCGGTTTTCGATTTTCAAAACTGCGTCGATTAAACCCTGTGTCGTCTGTGGCTCAAACAACAACCCTGTTTTTTCAGTGATTGTCTCTACAGCACCCCCCAGACGGTAGGCAATGACAGGGGCTCCAGAAGCCATGGCTTCGAGCACAGTGATCCCAAAATCCTCAACTCCAGGAAAAATAAATGCTCGACATTTAGAAAATAAATCCTCGATCGCCCGGTTCGAAACAGGTCCGAGAAATTCGATCGTAGGACCTGCCATTTTTTTAAGTTTTTTCTCATCTTGGCCAGAACCTACAATCATCAGAGGGAGTTTGAGCTCATTAAATGCCCGAATGGCCAAATCAATTCTTTTATAGGGCGCAAAAGCTCCAACTATCAAATAATTTTTTCCGGGCTTTCTCGGCATAGAAAATCGTGTCAAATCCACAAAAGGGTAAATTACTTTTGACTCACGTCCCCAAAACTCCCGGATTTTTCCTGCAATAAATTCGCTATTGGCAATCACCGTATCTACCCGTTCGGGCGCACTTGATGCCACATCCCATTTTTGAAGCCTTTTTCTAATAAGGCGGGCTGCCAAGCGCACTGGCAGCGCGGCGCGGCCTTTTCCAAAATAGTCTTCGAATCGATCCCACATGTAGCGCATGGGCGCATGGACATAACTCACATGGTGAGAGCCGGGACTTTTTCTGATGCCTTTGGCCACACAGTGAGAAGACGAAATAATAAGATCATACCCCTTGAGCTTAAACGCCTCAATCATGCGTGGCATGAAAGGCAAAAAAAACCGGTATCTTTTTTCTACCCCAGGAATTTTTTGCAAAGTGCTCGTATGTCGCTTTAAAGTCGTCAAAATGGGCGAAATTTTTCCAGGAACATAGAGCAATGTATACAAATCTGCCTTTGGAAAAAGCTCTGCAATAGCCTCGAGCACTGACTCTCCACCCCTCATGCCAGTAAGCCAATCATGAACGAGCGCGACTTTAAGATTCATAAACCTGATTCACCTTGAGAGCAAACACTTGGAGACTGTAGCGCTTGAGCAATTCCTCACGCCGCTCCAGGGGAGGAGCTTTTAATTCGTTATTTTCTACTTTTTGAAAACCCTGCACCCACGCGTCTTCTACATTTGGATTCAAAAATAAAACCTCGTCTTTTTTTAAATCTTTTAGGCTCTCGACGTGAGGAGGAATTTGGGAGACCACGACAGGGGTCCCCAAAGCTGCAGCCTCCAGAGGAGGGAGTCCAAAACCTTCGTAAAGTGAAGGAAAAAACAGGGCTTTGGCCTGAGACAACAAAATTTTTACCTCTATGTCTGAGAGATCAGGAAGCTCCTTTATATTTTGCAATCCAGCATACTTTGGCTTTTGAAAGGATAAAACAAGAGGGGTTTTTCCTCCCCATTTTTGAAAAGCCCGCACCAAGAGATCTACATTTTTATGAAATTTCCCATTCGACAAACAAAAAAAGAACCCTTTAGATTTTATGCCACATTGCGATAAAAGAGTGGCCACCTGTTTTTGAGAAGCAGGCTCCATCATCTCGGGGTCTAAGGCTTGAGAAAGGTTGATCATCTTTTCTTGAGGAAGAGAAAGCCACTCCGAAATTTCCGCTCTAGAAAACTCAGAAACGGTTGTAATAACCCGTGCTTTTTTTAAAAATCTTTTCAAAAGTATTTGGTAATAAATTTTTTTCAAAGTATTGCCAAAGATCCTATGATTTAAATCATGAGCTGTGACCACCCAAGGACAAGGGGCTTTGATTAAACTTGAAAAACTGGTGCTATGATAAAGATCTGCACTCAATTTTTTTAATATCAGGGGAATTTCGATTATTTCTAAGGGATTTAGAAAAGGGGCCCGCATGGGAATGATCCTAAATCCACAAAAATGATCTCCTAGAAATAGTTTTGGATTAATTAAAAAAACAGGCTCATATTTGAGTCCTTGAGATTTTTCTAACTGCCGCAGTCCTTTAGCTAAAACCAAAACCCACCTTGCAACTCCACTCAAGTGGGGACTCACCATTCGAGCGTCAATTATGATTCTTGGTATGATTCTTGGTATGATTTTTGGAACAACTTTAAGTTTTTGGTGCGACATTCTGTTTTCTTTCTAAAGTCCATAATAAACTCAAAGCGGTGACCCACATCATCTGATGAAGGACTTTGGATTCCCAAAAATTGACCTGTGTCAATCCATTGATATGAAACACAATCCACGCACAAAAAAGTCCACGCGAACTTGACCATGCTATCTTTAAAATAAAAATGCACCACAAGATCCATGCAAATAACCCTAAAATCCCGAGGGAAGCGAGCATTTCGATAAAATTATTGTGAGCATGACCCGAAAAAACACTCGCACCTTTGTATTTGGACTCTAAATAAAAGCCCGAAAGCTCTAAATTGTGGTGCCAGCCCACTCCCGTCAAAGGCCTTTGCTTAAAAAAAACAAAATTAGCTGCCCACAGATCTTGCCTTGTCGCCACACCTAAAGAGTCTTTCATTCTTTCTGAAATAAAAGGAAGCCGCCACGCTCCCCAAACAGCCAATACAATCACAGTAGCAAAAACAATGAGATACTTTTTGGGCAAAGATAAAGCCCCATAGAGTAAAATCCCAATAGGCAAGGCAACCCATAAAATTCTAGAATAAGTCCCAAAAAGTGCCAGTAATCCCAAGAAAATAGATACCCATGCAAACGCCTTATGTTTCTGAAATGCAATCTCTAGCGCGACAAAAAATGGAAAAATAAAGATGTTTGCAAATGAAAGGTGATGTCCTAAAAAACCAATAACATGAAATCGATTGGGGTGGCTGGGAATGACTTGCATCCGAGGCCAACCTGTAAAATATTGAGCCACTCCAATCGCTGAAATGAGAGTAAAAGCAATCAGCCAGACATGGAGTAGCCTCTTTTTCTGTTGGGCACTGAGCAGAGACAGACCCAAAACCAACACTATAGGCCAAAAAAGGTAGAGCGCTTTTGCCATGTCTTTCAAAAAATGGACATGGCTTTTTTTTCCAGCTACCACGAAGGGAAACAGATCGGCAAAAATCAAACTTACTGCACAGGCCAGAGCCAGAAAAAGAGAGAGGTAAAGATAAGTTTTGATCTGTTTTTGAGCTAATAAGTTTTTTAGATTCAATACCGGGTGCCGTATTTGGCTCAAAAAAAGACTCCCTACAACAATACCCGCCCCCACGCTCATGGCAGCCATCGAAAACAAAGTACAAACCGAGTAAAAAGCTAGGCTGATAAAAACCAAGTTTGATTTCGAAGAGTCTCTATCTAATTGAATCAGTGACACATTGTAGGTATACTGCACCGTGGACTGGCAAGCAATGTTTGATAGGATACTAAAACTCATTCTCATCATTACTTTAACTGCTACTTTAACTGCTACTTTGACTGCTCGTTTTCCTAGTGTGTATGCTGATATCCCATCCAACAATATTCCTCAATCTCCCAGTGCTCCACCACATCTGTTTATTAGCCCCCCTGAAAAAAAAACCTTCGGTTGCCAGCGTCAGCATTTATATCAGGGTAAGCTTTTAGACTGTGATTCAAACCTAGGAAAAGATGGAGACAATCTGAGGCCCTATCTTTCGCAAGTCCCGGCCTCTTTAGCCGAACTGAATCACTATCAAAAAACAAGGCGAAATATTAGAACCCTAGCCTACCTGAGCAGTTTGGGGCTCGTGGTCATGGGACTGGGTCTTTTCTTGAGTGGAAACAAGGAGGGAACAGAGGCGATTGCTCTTAGAAATTTACTTTTTTTCCCCGGGGTCACTCTAGCGGGCGGAAGTTTTGTCTACGGTTTCTACTTGCTTCACACGAACGAGGAACACCTTGTCAAAGCTGTGGATCTTTACAATGATGCTTATCCAGAGAAACGAATTGAATTGCGATTTACTACGGAGATAAACCTTTAAAAATGCCACGGCGTAATGACATTCAAAAAATCCTCTTGATCGGCAGTGGGCCCATTGTCATCGGGCAAGCCTGTGAGTTTGACTACTCTGGCACCCAAGCACTCAAAGCATTAAAAGAAGAAGGCTATCAAGTCATCTTAGTCAATTCCAACCCCGCCACCATCATGACTGACCCAGAGCTTTCCCAAAGAGTTTATCTGGAACCTCTCACAGTCGAGTTTTTAGAAAAAATAATTGCCTTCGAGAAACCAGATGCACTATTGCCCACCATGGGTGGACAAACAGCACTCAACCTCACGATGAAACTTGAAGCTGCAGGGATTTTAAAAAAACACTCTGTCAAAATTTTAGGAGCTACTCCTCAGGCCATCCACAGAGCCGAGGATCGAGAAACTTTTAGAAAAATCATTGGAGAAATAGGACTCGAATGTGCCAAAAGTGCAATCGTACGAGACCTTGGAGATGCAAAAAGGGTGATCGAAGAGATTGGACTTCCTGTCATTCTCAGACCTTCTTTTACGCTGGGTGGCGAAGGGGGCGGAATTGCCTATACAGAGGAAGACTTTATTCAAAAACTAGAGCGCGCTCTTTTTCTCTCTCCCACCCATGACGTTTTAGTCGAAGAAAGTTTGCTGGGATGGAAAGAGTTCGAACTCGAAGTCGTCCGAGATAAAAATGACAATGTCATTATTGTTTGCTCGATAGAAAACTTTGACCCCATGGGAGTGCATACGGGAGACAGCATCACGGTGGCTCCTGCTCAAACTTTGACCGATGTCGAATTTCAAAAATTACGAGACCAATCGATTAAAATTATTCGGGCTATTGGAGTGGAGACAGGCGGCTCTAACATCCAATTTGCTTTGGATCCAAAAAAAGGAACTATCAAAGTCATTGAAATGAACCCCAGAGTCTCTCGCTCAAGTGCCCTGGCCTCAAAGGCCACTGGCTTTCCGATTGCAAGAGTCGCTGCAAAATTAGCAGTGGGATATACTTTGGATGAACTCACCAACGACATCACGGGGAATACCCCTTGTAGCTTTGAGCCAAGCCTGGATTATGTGGTCACAAAAATTCCACGATTTGATTTCGAAAAATTTGCTCCAACTGAACCGATTTTAACCACACAGATGAAATCCGTGGGAGAAGTCATGGCCTTGGGAAAAACATTCGAAGAATCCTTGGGCAAAGCCCTCTCAGGTTTAGAAACTGACCTCCCTTGGCTTGCCCCCATAAAAGAATTCCCGCTCGAAATTCCACACCCGTTGAGGCTTTGGGCCATAGCTGGTGCTTTGAGAAAAAATATCTCCATACAGGAAATTTATGAAAAGACGAAGGTGGATCCCTGGTTTTTAAATCGAATTAAAAACCATCTCTCCTACGAAAAAATTTTAAAGGAAAACCCATGGCCCCCTTCCACAGATAGTCTTAGAGAAATCAAAGCCCACGGCTGGACGGATCGCGCGATTGGAGCCGTGCTTGGATTGCGGGAAGAACAAGTTCGCGAAGAGCGTGAAAAACAGGGAGTTTACGGAATTTACCAACAAGTGGACACTTGTGCCGCTGAGTTTGAAGCAAAAACACCCTATCTCTATAGTTCTTATCATGGAACAGATGAGTCCCTGATTTCTTCTAAAACAAAAGTCATGATTTTAGGAGGAGGACCTAATCGCATTGGGCAGGGAATTGAATTTGACTACTGTTGTGTTCACGCTGCGATGTCTTTACGAAGCCTAGGAATTGAAACAATTATGGTCAACTCTAACCCCGAAACCGTCAGCACTGATTTTGATATTTCGGATAAGCTCTATTTCGAACCCCTAACTCCAGAACATGTTTTAAATATTGCTCAAAAAGAAAAACCTTTGGGCGCAATCGTACAATTTGGAGGGCAAACTCCTCTTAAAATTGCCAAAGCCTTAGAAAAAGGAGGGCTCAAAATCCTAGGCACTTCGACTTCGAGCATTGATTTAGCAGAAGACCGACAAAAATGTGGAATAATCGTCGAAAGTCTCAAACACCTGGGCCTAGAACAACCTGAAGCAGCCATTGCACGCACTCGAGAAGAAGCGTTTGCTCAAGCTAAAAAATTGGGCTACCCCATCTTAGTCCGCCCGTCTTATGTATTGGGTGGAAAAGCCATGCGGATCATCCACAGTGATCAGGGGCTCGAGCAATGGATAGACCATGCCCTCCAGGTAGCCGAAAATCACCCTGTTTTAATGGATCGATTTTTAGACCGCGCCACCGAAGTCGACGTGGATGCAATCAGCGACGGTGGAGACACTTTTATTGCAGGTTTATTGGAACACATCGAAGAAGCTGGCATTCACTCTGGAGACAGTGCGTGCTCTCTCCCCGTGTTTACTTTATCTCAAGAAATCTGCACTCGAATCCGTGAGTACACCAGAGAACTTGCAAAAAAATTAAACGTGATTGGACTCCTAAATGTTCAGTTCGCGATCCAAGGAGATCGTATCTTTTTATTGGAGGTCAATCCGAGGGCTTCTCGAACCATTCCTTTTGTAAGCAAAGCTGTGGGAAAGCCGGTTGCTAAATTAGCAGTGGCCGTGATGATGGGAAAATCCTTGCATGACTTGGGAGTGAGAAAAGACCTAGACCTAAATCTCAACGTCTTTAATGTCAAAGTGCCTGTTTTTCCATTCCACAAATTTCCGGGTGTGGACGTCCTCTTGGGACCCGAAATGAAATCTACAGGCGAAGTGATGGGCCGGGGTAAAACATTTGCCTCTGCCTATGCCAAAGCTCTCATTGCAGCAGGGATGAGCCTGCCACTCTCTGGCAATGCATTTTTATCCATTAGAGATGAAGACAAATTGCCCCTCTTACCCATCGCACGCGAGTTAGTGGAATCAGGATTTAAACTCTGGGGAACCCAGGGAACTGCTTTGTTCTTTCAAAAACAGGGACTCGAGATCACACCTATCAACAAGGTCCAACAGGGCTCTCCTCATTGTGTGGATGCCATCAACGAAGGCCGCTTTGGACTCGTTATCAATACCACTTCGGACGAACTTGCGATCAAAGACAGTTTTTCTATCAGACGTGCTGCTCTAGAAAAAAAGATTCCCTACAGCACTGTGGTCGCCTCCGCGCGTGCGATGGCAGAGGCTATCCGAGAAATGCAGCGGGGCCCACTGGAGGTGTTTCCGCTTTAGATGCCCGCATGTATTTTTTAAAATAAGTCATGTTTTATATATTAAAAACTTGACATTTTTATAGAAATAACCGATCCTTACTTCAAGGAGATCAAGCCCATGAAAACGGCCCAATCTATTCGAAATAAAATCCTCTCCAGCGGAACCGATTCACTCTGGAACTTTGCTGATTTTAGTGAATACTCTCAGCAAGCTGTGGCAAAAACATTAAGTCGACTCAATCAGGAGGGTCTGATTCAAAGAGTGAAAAAAGGTTTATATTATTTCCCCAAAAAAACTGCACTTGGATTATCGCAACCCAGTGTTTCAGCGCTTTTGGAAAAAATCTTTTCGAACTCAAATGATGTGAAAATGTATTCAGGTGGAACTGCCTCATTTCAAAATCTGGGAATCACCACACAAGTTCCTGCCCAGTATACACTTCTGGGTGATAGAGCTTCAAAAAAGATACGAATCGGAAGGATCACAGCAAGAATTCTGCGGCGCTCACGTACTTATCTCGCAAGCGCAAGTCAACAGGATATTTGGATACTAGATGCCATCCGAAATCTTACTCATGTGCCTGATTCAACTCCCATAGATGCGATCACAAAAATCATGGCCCATTTTACAAGCTCAAAAAGCTCAATTAAGAAATTATTACGCTTTGCTCGTGGAGAACCGCCACGAGTGAGAGCGGTTCTGGGTGCAATCGCTGACCAAATAAAATACCAAGGGCCTGAAAAAAAGTTACTGAAAGACTCGCTCAATCCTCTGACTAAATATCATTTAGGAATAGCGTCTGTTCTTTCGACTGCATCTCACTGGCAGATTGTGTAGGTTAAAATGTTGCTCCATAACCACACAGATTTTACATCATTTGTTGGAATAGTCGCAAATGACCTTGGAATTCGTGATGTCATCATTGAGAAGGACTATTGGGTGACTTATGTTCTCCATGAACTTAGAAGTTCTGTATTTAAAAACTCTTTCATTTTCAAAGGTGGGACTAGTCTTTCGAAGGGATGGAATTTAATAGACCGATTTTCTGAAGACATTGATCTACTTCTTGTGGGCAATGGTCTTGGGGGAAAAAACAAAAGAGTCCTGCATAAGAAAATTCAAAGGTTTGTCGCCTCGCTTCCCGGTCTTTCCTATGATCAGCACAATATCAACAACCGAAGCGGTGATGAAAGCCGCACATGCTGTTTCAGATATGAAAGCCATTTAGCGGGCGAACTTGGCGCTCTTTTGCCCTACATTAAGCTTGAAATGGGATTTCGAGGAGGCAATGAACCCACGGAAACAAGACAAATCCAATCACTCATTTTCTGATATTCTTATAAGCATCCAAAAGTTTCAGAAAGGTTTTTAGATTGCAAACAACTTCGACACTATGACCGATACTCATAAGGGAAATTGCTGGTTTTGTGGAATCACGCTTTCGCCCCTGCATTATGGGCGAGGAGACAGCTGCCCCCAATGTAAACGAGACACGCGCACTTGCAAGGGTTGTATATTTTTCGACTCTTCGTGCCACAATGAATGCAGAGAACCCTCAGCAGATCGTGTATTGGAAAAAGAGCGCTCCAACTTCTGTGATTATTTTACACCTAAACAAGTCCCAAAAGGAGGAGGAGATCCGCAAAGGGAAGCACAAGATAAAGCCAAAGAAGCTGCAGAAGCTCTATTTAAATTTAAAAAATAATATGGTATACAGGATGGGTTTATGGCTGAAGACACAGTCCCCAACACAGTGCCAATGACCCTTGAGGGTAAGAAAAGGTTAGACGAAGAATTAAAACACCTCCTCAGCGTAGAGAGGCCCTCTGTTGTAAAAGCAATCGAAGTGGCCAGAGGTCACGGCGATTTGTCAGAAAATGCAGATTATTCTGC